>CAYUKN010000009.1:0-38461 GCA_964445325.1 uncultured Ectothiorhodospiraceae bacterium | reverse complement strand
CGACGTGGGCGCTGACGTTTTGTATCAAGGGTTGATCGCAGGAGATCTCCGATGGCTTCGGATGATGTGGATCGCGCGCGACGCCGCTTCCTGACCCAGGCGACGTCGGTCATCGGTGGGGCCGGCATCCTCGCCGGCGCGGCGCCGTTCGTGAGCTCGATGACCGTCAGCGCTCGCGCCCAGGCCGCGGGTGCGCCGGTCGAGGTGCGCATCGACAAGATCGAGCTCGGCCAGAAGGTCACTTACGAGTGGCGTGGCAAGCCGGTCTGGGTCGTGCGCCGCACCGAGCGCATGTTGGCGACGCTCGACAAGCTCGAGCCCAAGCTTGCCGACCCCGATTCGCAGGGCTCGGAGCAGCCGCCGTATTGCGAGAACAAGTATCGGGCGCGTGAGGAGACCAAGGACACGCTCGTGATGATCGGGATCTGTACCCACTTGGGCTGCTCACCATCGTACCGGCCCGAAGTCGCGCCGTCGGACTTGGGTGAAGACTGGCTCGGTGGCTTCTTCTGTCCCTGTCATGGCTCGCGTTATGACATATCGGGGCGTGTGTACGCGGGCCAGCCCGCTCCGAAGAACATGCCGGTGCCGCCGCACATGTTGACCGACGAGGGCAACCTCGTGATCGGCACGGACAACAGAGGGTAAACAGCGATGAGCAAGCTGCTGACCTGGGTCGATGATCGCTTCCCGCTGACCAAGATGTGGCGGGAGCACGTCTCGGAGTACTACGCGCCCAAGAATTTCAATTTCTGGTATTACTTCGGCGCGCTCTCGATCGTCGTGCTGGTGCTCCAGATCGTCACTGGCATCTTCCTGACCATGCACTACCAGCCCTCTGCCGAGCGCGCGTTCGCCTCGGTTCAATACATCATGCGTGACGTGCATTGGGGCTGGTTGATCCGGTACATGCACTCGACCGGCGCGTCGATGTTCTTCATCGTCGTCTATTTGCACATGTTCCGTGCGCTCCTCTACGGCTCGTACCAAAAGCCACGCGAGCTGTTGTGGATCTTCGGCATGCTGATCTTTGTGACCCTGATGGCCGAGGCCTTCATGGGCTACCTGCTGCCGTGGGGCCAGATGTCCTTCTGGGGTGCGCAGGTCATTATCTCGCTGTTCTCGACGATCCCGTGGATCGGTCCGGACCTTGCCCAGTGGATCCGGGGCGATTACGTGATCTCGGGAGCCACCCTGAATCGTTTCTTCGCGCTGCACGTGATCGCCGTTCCCCTGGTGTTGTTGGGGCTGGTGGTCGCGCACATCCTGGCGCTGCACGAGGTCGGATCGAACAATCCGGATGGTGTGGAGATCAAGAAGAACAAGGACGAGCGCGGCATCCCGAAGGACGGGATCCCGTTCCATCCCTATTATACCGTCAAGGATTTGTTCGGTATGGGCGTGTTCCTGATCGTGTTCTTCCTGATCCTGTTCTATGCGCCGGAGATGGGCGGGCTCTTCCTCGAGCATCCCAACTTCAAGGAAGCGGATCCGCTGCAGACGCCCGCGCACATCGCGCCGGTGTGGTATTTCACGCCGTTCTACTCGATCCTGCGGTCGGTGCCGTCGATCGGCGGCAGTGCCTTCCCGGGCGTGCTGGCCATGGGATTGTCGATCGTGCTGCTGTTTTTCCTCCCGTGGATCGATCGTGGCCGCGTGCACTCGACCCGTTATCGCTCCATTTGGCACAAGCTGCTGCTGGCGTCCTTCGTGGTCTCGCTGATCGTGCTGGGCTATCTGGGCACCCAGCCGGTGACGCCGCTGTACGCGTTGCTCGCCCAGATATTCACCGTGGTGTACTTTGCCTTCTTCTTGGGGCTCTACCTGGTGAGCAAGTTCGAAAAGACCAAGTCGGTCCCGGAAAGGGTGACGCATTGATGATCAAGCGCATCGCACTCGTGCTCGTGGTCGCCTGCCCGGCGCTGGTCCATGCCGCTGGAGGTGGCGGTGATGCTCCGTATTGGGAGCAGCCGAACATCAACATGGGCGACAAGGCTTCACTCCAGCGCGGGGCCAAGCTGTTCTCCAACTACTGCATGGGGTGCCACCAGGCCCAATACCATCGCTGGATGCACGTCTCCGAGGACCTCGGGATCCCCGAGGACGTGGTGGAGGAAAATCTGATCTGGACCACTGACGCCGACGGCAAGAAGCACCAGGTCGGGACGTTGATGACCAATGCGATCTCCGATGAGTACGGCAAGCAGGTCTTCGGCAAGGCGCCACCCGACTTGACGCTTCGGGCGCGTTCGCAGGGCGCGGATTACGTGTACAACTACATGCGCACGTTCTATCTGGAGCCGTCTTCGCCGACGGGGGTGAATAATGCGGTGCTCAAGGGCACATCCATGCCCCACGTGCTTTGGCCGCTGCAAGGTTTCCAGAAGCCGGTCTACGAAGGCGAGGGTGACAACAAACACATCGTCGGCTTCGAGCTCGTGCAAGAAGGCCAGATGACGCCGGACGAATACGACCGCGCGGTCAATGATATCGTCAACTTCATGGTGTATCTGGGCGAGCCGGCGCGACTCGACCGGACCGAGATTGGTAGCTGGGTCCTTTTCTTCCTCGTGATCTTCACGGGCACTGCCTATCTGTTGAAGCGCGAGTACTGGAAGGACGTGCACTAGCATGCGGGACCGCCCCGGGCGGGGATCCCGGCTTGCCTGGCTCGAACCGGATCGCCCATGTCGCTACCGCATCAGAGCGTGATGAAGCTCTACTCGGCCCCGCGTTCGGTGTATAGCCATCGGGCGCGGATCGTTCTGGCGGAGAAGGACATCGAGGCGACCATCGAGCAGGTCGATCTCGACGACAAGCCCGAGGATCTGCTCACGCTCAACCCCTACAATACGTTGCCGACGCTGGTCGACCGCGATCTCGTGCTCTACGACTCGCGGGTCATCATCGAGTACCTCGATGAGCGCTTCCCGCATCCGCCGATGATGCCGGTCGACCCCGTCTCGCGCGCGCAGACGCGGCTGGCGCTGTTCCGCGTCGAGACCGACTGGTACAGCCTTTTGCCGGATCTGGACAGCGGCGACCCATCGCAGCGCAAAAAGGCACAGAAATCACTGCGCAACAGCCTGCACGCCGCGACCGAGGTCTTCGAGGCGCGTCCCTTCTTCCTAAGCGACGAATTCACCATGGTTGATGCCTCCATTGCCCCACTGTTGTGGCGTCTGCCGGCATGGGGGGTGGATTTGCCCAAGGAGGCTGCCGCGATCGAGGCCTACGCTGAGCGCTTGTTCGAGCGCGACGGGTTCCGCCGCAGCCTGAGCGACGCCGAGGCTGCACTGCGCTAACGGCTCAGTGCCGACCAGCCCCGTCTAGGCCGCGTGCTGGGCGGCGGCTGGCCGGGGCGCGGCCGACGCGATACGATGATGCTCTGTACCGCTCGGAGACGATCGATGAATTCGAGCAGACCCTACCTTTTGCGCGCGATCTATCAGTGGATCGTGGACAACGACTGCACACCGTATCTGCTGGTGAATGCCGCCGCCCCCGGTGTATCGGTGCCGGCCGAGTACGTCGAGAATGACAAGATCATCCTCAACGTGGGCCCGATGGCGGCGCACAATCTCGAGCTCGGCGACGACGAGGTCAGCTTCGATGCGCGCTTCGGCGGCCGGCCCATGGCCGTCGTCGCGCCCGTGCCGGCGGTTCTCGCCATCTATGCCCGCGAGAACGGGCAAGGGATGTTGTTCACCGACGACCCCGACGAGGAGACAGAAGGGGCCGTATCCAGCGATGAGGGTGAGTCGGCCGCCGACGACGACACGGGGGGTGACGAGCCCAAGCGTCCCAATCTGCGCGTGATCAAGTAGCGCGGCTGGGCGCTCAGGCCGGCCCGAATAGGCGCTGGTCCACCAGATCGCAGAGCCCGTGGATGACCACCAGGTGGATTTCCTGGATGCGTGCGGTGCTCGTCGATGGCGCCCGGATCTCGATGTCGTTGCTGCCCAGGGTATGGGCTAGCGCGCCCCCGTTCTTGCCGCTCAGTGCCACCACACTCAGCCCGCGTTCATGCGCGGTCTCCACGGCGGCGGTGACGTTGGGCGATTGCCCGCTCGTGCTTACGGCCACGAGCACGTCGCCGTTGCCGCCGAGCGCCTCGACCTGGCGCGCGAACACGCGCTCATAGCCGGCGTCGTTGGCGATCGAGGTGAGCGTGGGGCTGTCGGCACTGAGCGCCACCGCTGGCAGGGCGGTGCGATCGCGCTCGAATCGATTGACCATTTCCGAAGCCAGATGCATCGCGTCACCGGCGGAGCCGCCGTTGCCGCAAGCGAGGATCTTGCCGCCGGCCTCGAGCGTGCGGGCCAGCCGCTCGGCGCCGGCGGCGAGCGGCTCGGCGAGCGCGTCGCGTGCCCGCTGTTTGGCGTCGATGCTGGCGTCGAAGTGTGAGCGAGCGATCGCTGCGGGATCCATTGGTTCAGCCTTCACGGTCGGCAGCAGTGGTGCTCAGTCGGCCTCGAATGCCCCGGCGATCCAGTCGATGCGGTCGCTGCCGGCGACCGAGACCACATCGAAGCGAGCGCCCCGGTCCCCCATCTGGCGGCGAGCGAGGAAATCCCGCGCCGTGACAACGATCCGTCGGCGTTTGCGCTCGTCGATGCTGGCGAGGGCGCCGCCGAAGTGCGCATGGCGCCGATAGCGAACCTCGACGAAGACGATCGTGTCGCCGTCCTCCATGACGAGATCGATCTCGCCCCGGCGGCCGTAGTAGTTGCGCTCGAGCAAACGGAGACCGTGGGCGCTGAGGTGCTCGAGGGCGCGCCGCTCCGCTGCGCCGCCGCGCGCACGCCGGCTCACGGCTCACCGCTGGTGTCGCTCGTGTCCAGGCCCATCCAGTCGTCGAAATAGGGCCCGATCGGCGCTTCCGGGCGCGGGATGGCCATGGGTAGGCCGCGCACGAAGCGCGCCCACTGGAGCTTGCGGTGGACCTCGTTGGCGTCGTTGACCGTCAAGCGGCCCGTGCGCCCGGCCAATCCTGCGGTCTCATCCTCGCTGAGGCGCTCGAGGTGGGGCACGAGCGTGAACGCGTCGACGCCCAAAGCGTAGAGGCGCGGCAGGCGCTGGTGGCGCTGCGGCCAGGCCTCGGCGACGCGCGCGCGCAAGCCATCGCCGTGGCCGAGATCCGCCCAGCCCTCAGTCACCCACGGAATCTCGGTGAAATTGAGCCCGTTGACATCGGAGTCGGCGTCCGGGTCCGGTGTGCCGGAGAAGGCATGCGAGGTGGCATAGACGGGGAGGTCACCGGCGCGATGGAAGTCCAGTTGGGGCTTGATCAAGCGGGCCTGCTCCGCCATTGCGGGCGCGAAGATGACCTCGACGTCCTGGCGTCGTCGCGGCTCGAACACCACATCCCAGCCGATCGCGGACTCGAGCCGCCGGTGACGCCGGCTGCTCGCATCCAGGTTCAGCAGGCGCCGGATGGGTCGGCCATAGTCGGTCGCGCGCGCGTTGTAGGGGGCATGCTCGAGCGTCTGGCCACCGAGCGCCTCGAAGCGCTCGCTGAAGGCCCGCCGCATGCGCCGGCCCCACTTGCCCGAGGGCGTGAGTGTGACCGCGTTGAAGTGGCCGTTCTGCGTCGCCGCCTCGGCCGATTGGCGGGCCTCGTCTTCGGGCAGCAGGCCGAACTGGTAAAGCCTCGACGGCCGCCGATCCCCGGCCACCGAACCGCTGGCGAAGTTGAGCGTCATCACGGGCACTTCCAATGCATCGCGCTCGGCGAGCGTGCGCACACCGGCCTTGGCCAACGGGCCGACCACGAACGCGGCGCCCTCCGCCACTGCCCGGTCGTAGGCGGCATTGACGGTGGCGCCCTGCTCGCCGGTGTCGTAGATCGCTACGCGCGGTCGTGTGACGTAGTCCGGCTGGTCGTAGTACGCCGCTAGCAAGCCGTCTCGGATCGCCTTGGCGGGCTCCGCGAGCCGGCCCGTCAGCGGCAGCAACAGGGCGAGCTTGTCCGGATACTCGAACTGCTCGAGGACGCGGTCCTCGAGATCGCGGCTGAAGGCCCGGGCGCCATGATCGGGGTAGCGCGAGCGCCAGTCCGCCAGGGCGCGTTTGATGCCGCGCTCGCCGAGGCGCGAGCGCCGCACGGCTTGCGCCAACTCGGCCCAGCCGCGCAGGCGCTCGGAGGCGTCGCTGCGCTCGGCCAACGCGCGCAGGCGGTCGGCTGGCACCGACTGCAGCAGCGCCCAGATGGCCTCATCGTTGGCGCGGCGCGCCTCACGCGTGTCGAGGTATTGCGCGCGCGACAGGCGCGCCTGGAAGGCCCGCACGGGTTGGCCCGTCACGCCATAGGCATCGGCACGAATCGCGAGGATGCGGGCGCGCTGATCGGCCGGGGTGTCCGAGGTGATCACGGGCAGTTGCCGCAGGGCGCGCACGCCCTGGCGCCGTTCGACCGCGGCCCGGGCGTCGACGAGGCGTTTGCGCGTGATCAGCTCGGAAGGGACGCTCCGCCCCTCGATGCGGCGGTGCCAGGCCAAGGCGAGCTCGGGCTGGTTGGCGTCGAACAACACCTCGACGATGCGCAGCTGCCAGCGCACGGGCGCTTCGGCGTCGACGCGGTCAGCGAGCCGCCGGTAGAGCCGGACGGCCTCCAGGGGACGGTCCTGCTCGAGGAGCGCCGCGGCGCGATCGCGGAGCTCGGCGCGCTCGGAAGCGGCCTCGTCGGCCTTGTCGCCCTCGGGCTCGGGCTCAGTGGGCTGCGGTCCGGCGCATGCGACCAGCAAGGCGGTTGCGAGCGCCAGCGCGCAACGGTGCCCGAGAACATGAGCGCGGCAGCGTGGTGTCGGGGTTGTATGGCGCAATTGGCATGGGCAGAGTGACTCGGAGAACGGGAGTATCTGGGGCGTCCCGCCACGTGTCAATCGAGCCCGGCTGCCTCTACGTGGTGGCCACACCCATCGGCCACCGCGATGACCTCAGCGAGCGCGCCCGCCGGGTTCTGGCCCAGGTGGCGGTGGTCGCGGCCGAGGACACGCGCCATACCGGGCGCTTTCTCAAGGACCTCGGTGTCTCAGCCGATCTGGTGTCGCTCCACGAGCACAACGAGCGCCAGCGCGTACCGGCGCTGATCGAGCGCCTCGCCCGTGGGGACACCGTGGCGCTCGTCAGCGACGCGGGTACCCCGGGAATCAGCGATCCCGGTTATCCGCTAGTGGTCGCGGCGCACGACGCCGGCGTGCCCGTGCGCGCGGTGCCCGGGGCGTCCGCGGCCACCGCCGCGCTGTCGGTGGCGGGCCAGCCCACCGACCGTTTCGTCTTCGAGGGGTTCCTGCCGGCCAAGGCGAGCGCTCGGCGCACTCGGCTCCAGGGCCTCGCCGAGGAGCCGCGCACGCTCATATTGTATGAGGCCGGTCACCGGATCGAGGCCACACTGCGCGACCTGGTGCGCCTCTTCGGCGGCGAGCGGCCGGCGACCCTGGCGCGGGAATTGACCAAGGCCTACGAGACCGTTGCCCGGCGCGACCTTGCGGGCCTGGCCGAGTGGGTGGCCGCGGCGCCGGAGCAGCGCCGCGGCGAGGCCGTGCTCGTGATCGCGGGGGCCGCGGCCAAGCAGTCAGCGGCGCGCGCAGCCAGTGTCGCGGAGGCGTTGGATGCGCTTTTGGCCGAGTTACCGCCGGCACGCGCGGCGGCCGTGACGGCTCGGCTGACCGGGTGTCGCCGTCGCTACGCCTACGAGCTCGCGCTGAATCGCCGCAACGACGGCTAGTCGCCACCACCGACGCGCCACGCCACGCCCCACGATGTCCCACGCCTGCAGGCGCCGGCACAGCACGTGCTAACATAGTATCGGAGTCGGCCAGGCAGCCGCTCCCGCTGCACTTGCGGCGGGAGAGGAAAGTCCGGGCTCCACAGGGCAGGGTGCCAGGTAACGCCTGGGCGGCGTGAGCCGACGGAAAGTGCCACAGAGAATAGACCGCCTAAGCAGCCGATGGGCTGCCGGCAAGGGTGAAACGGTGCGGTAAGAGCGCACCGCGTCGGTGGTAACACCGGCGGCACGGCAAACCCCACCCGGAGCAAGGCCAAATAGGGGGACGAGCACGTGGCCCGCGTGGTCCCCGGGTAGGCCGCTAGAGGCGGGCGGTGACGTCCGTCCGAGATGAATGGCTGCCCACGACAGAACCCGGCTTATGGCCGGCTCCATCCCTCGCTGGCACGGCAGCGGTGGTCCCATGCCGGATCGCCGCTGTTTTATATCGCGCCTCAAGATGGCCTCCCAGGTGCCCGATCCGCGGGCCGATTCCGGCCCGTCGATTGCTTTGATTTTGCGTAAGTTCTTGTCTGGGGCGGGTTTTGCCCGATCCTGCGGGGGCGATTGCGGTTGACACCTGTTACAGGGGGTACCTATAGTCCGTGTCTAGCAGTGGGGAAAAGTGGGTAATCGTGGTTACTCAGACCAGGAGCCGCCGTGTTTCGAGGCGTAACCTATCTCAGCCTGGATGCGAAGGGACGCATGGCGGTTCCGGCCCGTTATCGCGACCGCTTGCAGGCGGAATCCGATGGCCGCGTCGTGGTGACGGTCGACCGCGACGGTTGCCTGCTGCTCTATCCCATGGGCGAGTGGGAGGCGATCGAGCGCGAGCTGGTGCAACTACCCTCGCTGAATAAGCAGGCGCGGCGGCTGCAACGACTGTTGATCGGTCATGCCACTGAGTGCGAGTTCGATGGCCAGGGCCGGATCCTCGTTCCCGGCCCGCTGCGCGAGTTCGCCGGCATCGACCGCCGGGTGGTGCTGATCGGGCAGGGCAATAAATTCGAGCTGTGGGACGAGGACACATGGCACGAGCGTCGAGCGGCTTGGTTGGCCGCCGACGATGACGACGAGGGGCTCGAGCTGCCGTCGGCTCTCGAGTCCTTGTCGATTTGAGGCGGTATGGACGCGTCTACAGAGCATCGCGCGGTCCTCCTGTCGGAGGCAGTGGCCGCTTTGGCGGTGCGCGCCGAGGGCCAGTATCTGGACGCGACCTACGGGCGCGGCGGCCACGCCGCTGCGCTGCTTGAGTGCCTCGGGGGCGGCGGCGGCCTCTGGGTCCTCGACCGCGATCCCGAAGCCGTCGCGGCTGCGCGCGCACACCTCGGTGGCGATTCGCGAGTCCGCGTGGTGCAGGGGGATTTCTCGATGTTGGGTGAGATCACTGCCCAGTATGGCCCGGCCGACGGTTTCGATGGTGTCCTGATCGATCTGGGTGTGTCCTCGCCTCAGCTCGAGAAGCCGGAGCGCGGATTCAGCTTCAGTCGCGATGGACCGCTCGATATGCGCATGGATCCCCAGGCCGGCCCTTCGGCCGCTGACTGGTTGGCCACGGCCGATCAGGCCGAGATCGCGCGCGTGCTCTGGCAGCTCGGCGAGGAGCGCTACGCACGGCGCATCGCGCGCGCGATCGTGCGTGCGCGGTCGCAGGCACCCATCGAGGGCACGCTCCGCCTCGCCGAGATCGTCTCCCGGGCGGTGCCCCGCCGCGATGGCGATCGCCACCCAGCGACGCGGACATTCCAGGCGATCCGGATGCACATCAACAGCGAGCTCGAGGCGCTCGACGCCGCATTGGCGGCGGTGCCGGCGGTGCTGCGCCCCGGTGGGCGTTTCGTCGCCATCAGTTTCCACTCGCTCGAGGACCGTCGCGTCAAGCGCGCCCTGCGGGCGCATGCCGGCACGACAACCGGCGCCTGCCGCGATGCCCGCGGCCAGCCGCTGCCCGAGCCGGCGGAGGGGCACGTAGCCCCGACCATGCGCTTGGTCGGGCGACCCGTGGTGCCGGGCGAGGCCGAATCCCGATCCAATCCGCGGGCGCGCAGCGCACGCCTGCGGGTAGCGGAGCGTGTCGCATGAAGGCAGCGGGGCTCACGGCGACGGTGCTGGCCGTGCTCGTGGTCGCGACCGCGTTGGCCGTCGTCTATAGCCAGCATCGCGAGCGCGCGCGTTTCGCGGAGCTGCAACGCCTCGAGGATGAGCAAGCGCGGCTGGAGACGGAGTGGGGGCGCCTGCAGCTCGAGCAGAGCACCTGGGCGACCCATGGCCGCATTGAACGGATTGCCCGCGAGCGCCTCGACATGCGCTTGCCCGACTTCGACCGCGCCGAGATCGTGCTGGTGCCATGAGTAGGCGCCAGAGCCCAAGCCAACGTATCCCGCGCGGGCGCGCCGGCCTCGTCGCCGCTGCGTGTGCGCTCGCGGCGGGCGCGATCGTTGCGCGGGCGATCGATCTCCAGG
Source organism: uncultured Ectothiorhodospiraceae bacterium (assembly GCA_964445325.1). Classification (GTDB taxonomy): domain Bacteria; phylum Pseudomonadota; class Gammaproteobacteria; order XJ16; family Halofilaceae; genus Halofilum. The sequence goes on along the minus strand of CAYUKN010000009.1, from coordinate 28,231 downwards.
TCGTGCGCCGTGATTTCCTGCAGGGCCAGGGCGAGGTGCGGCACGTGCGCAGCGTGCCCATCCCGACCCACCGCGGCATGCTGCTCGACCGTCGCGGTGCGCCCTTGGCCATCAGTACCCCGGTGTGGTCGATCTGGGCGGACCCGAGCCAACTGCGGCCCTCGCGCGAGCAGCTCCAGGACCTCGCGCGCGCCCTGGGGCAATCGCCGCAGCGCCTGGCTCGGCAGATCGAGCAAGCCGGCGATCGCGAGTTCGTCTGGCTCGAGCGCCACCTGCGCCCCGCGCAGGCGCGCCAGGTCATGGCCCTGGGGGTCTCGGGTGTGCGCAAGCGGCGCGAGTACCGCCGGTATTACCCGACGGGCGAGGTCTCGAGCCACGTGGTGGGCTTCACCGGTATCGACGACCAGGGCCAAGAGGGCCTCGAGCTCGCCTATGACGAGCGGCTGTCGGGCGAGCCCGGGCGCAAGCGGGTGGTTCAGGATCGCCATGGCCGCGTGGTCGAGGATCTGGCGCAGATGCGGGCCGCAGAGCCCGGTCGCGACGTCGAGCTGTCGATCGACCGGCGCCTGCAGTACCTGGCCTATCGCGAGCTCAAGGGGGCGGTGGCGCGCCACGACGCCCGGGCGGGCTCGCTGGTCATGCTCGACGTGGCCACGGGCGAGGTCCTGGCCATGGTCAACCAGCCCGCGTTCAATCCGAACAATCGCCAGGAGCGCAGCGGCGACGTGGTACGCAACCGCTCGGTGACGGACGTGTTCGAGCCCGGCTCCACCATGAAGCCGATGACGGTGGCCGCGGCGCTTGCGACGGGACGCTTCGAGCCCGACACGCGCGTGTTCACCGCGCCCGACCAGATCACGGTGGGCGGGCACACCATCGCCGATCGGCGCGATCTGGGGGCGCTCGATGTCACCGAGGTGGTCCAACAATCGAGCAATGTCGGCGCCAGCCGGATCGCGATGTCGCTCGACGAGCGCGCGATGTGGCAAGCGTTCGCCCAGTTCGGCCTGGGCGCGCGCACCGGCAGCGGTTTCCCGGGCGAGGCCATGGGTGACCTCATGGCACCGGGCGAATGGGGCCCGGTCGAGCAGGCGACTATGGCCTTTGGCTACGGCGTGGCGGTGACGCCGCTGCAGCTGGTGCGTGCGTACGCCGCAATCGCCAACGACGGGGTGCGGCCGCCGGTGCGCTTTCGCCCGGTTGAGTCGGTGAAGGCGAACGCGGGCGAGCGCATCCTGAGCACCGAGACCGCGCGGCAGGTCCAGACCATGCTCGATGGCGCGGTCTCGCCCGAGGGCACGGGTGAGCGGGCGGCTGTGGCGGGCTATCGCGTCGCCGGCAAGACCGGCACCGCGCACAAGCTCGCCGAACAAGGCTACGCCGAGGATCGTTATCGGGCCGTCTTCGCCGGCTTTGCCCCGGCGGACGACGCCCGGATCGCCGCGGTCGTGATGCTCGACGAGCCCCAGGGCGAGCAGTACTACGGCGGTCAGGTCGCAGCGCCCGTTTTCGCGGAGACGATGGCCGGCGCCTTGCGGCTATTGGATGTCGAGCCCGATGTCGGCCGCGAGCAGTTGATCACGGCGCAAGCGGGGGCCGAGCAATGATGGCGCACCAAGCCGGCCATCGTGTCGTGCTGGACGATCTGCTCGCCGCGGGCGGTGCGGCCGGGCACGACTCGGGCATCGCGGTCGATGCCGTCACCCTGGACAGCCGCTCGGTTGCCCCCGGTGCCGCGTTCGTGGCCCTGCCCGGTCGCAACAGTCACGGGCTCGACTTCCTCGACGATGCCCTCGCCCGCGGCGCGACCGCCGTGCTCTACGACGCGGCGGAGCCGCGCTGGGGAGCGGCGGCGGACCAACGGTGTCGCCATGCCGGGGCGGAGCCGGTCGCGGTGCCGGGACTGGCCAGCCGTATCGGCGCCATCGCCGCCGCCTTGCACGGCCAGCCCAGCGAGCGGCTAGCGCAGGTGGTGGCGGTAACGGGCACCGACGGCAAGACCACCGTGGCCCAGTTCGTCGCCGCCATGCTGGACGACGCCGCCGCGCCCGCTGCTGCCCTGGGCACCCTCGGCGCGGGCGCTGGTGCCGCTTGGCCGGCCGGGCTCACTACCCCCGATGCGCCCACGCTGCAAGCGGTGCTCGCGCGCCTCGCCGCGGGCGGGGTGCGCCGGGTGGCCCTGGAGGCTTCGTCGCACGGGCTCGCACAGGGGCGGGTCGACGGCACCCGGATCGACGTCGCGGTGCTGACCCAGCTCGGGCGCGACCATCTCGACTATCACGGCAGCCAGGGCGCTTACGCCGAGGCCAAGGCGCGCCTGTTCACTTGGCCGAGCCTCCGGGGGGCCGCGATCAATGCCGACGACGCCTTCGGGCGGAGCCTGCCCGAGCGCCTGCCCGCGCGGGCCCAATGCATCACCTATGGGCGCGACACGGGCGCGCTGCGCATCGACAGGGTGCGCTATGACCTCGACGGCATGGTGTTGACGCTCGACTATGGTGGCGCTCGCGCCGAGGCGCGGCTGGGCGTGGTCGGGTCATTCAACGCGGACAACGCCGCCGCCGCCGTGGCCGCGCTGCTCGCGCTGGGCTATCCGTTCGCCGAGGCCGTCGAGCGGCTGGGGCGGGTCGCTCCGGTGCCGGGTCGCATGGAGCTCTTTCGGGTGCCCGGCGCGCCGGGGATCGTGGTCGACTACGCGCACACGCCCGGCGCGTTGACCGCGGCGCTGACTGCCCTGCGGGCGCACACCGACGGTCGTTTGTGGTGCATCTTCGGTGCCGGCGGCGATCGCGATCGCGGCAAGCGGGCGCCGATGGGGGCGGCGGCCGCCGCGGCTGCCGACCATGTGATCGTCACCGATGACAACCCGCGCTCCGAGGATCCCGACGCGATCGTCGACGATATCGTCGCCGGCATGGGCGATACCCGACCAATAGTCGAGCACGATCGCCAGCGGGCCTTGCGGCGCGCGCTCGAGCGGGCCCAAGCGGGCGATCTCATCCTGCTCGCGGGCAAGGGCCACGAGACCGAGCAGGAGCGTGCGGGTGTGCGCCGCCGCTGCAGCGATCGCGCGGCGGCACGGGCGGCGCTGGGCATGGCGGCGGAGGGCGGATCGTGATCGCCGCGGATCTGCAAACCGCGGCCACCTGGTCGGGCGGTCGGCTCGGCCGTGGCGCGCCGGGCACGCGCTTTCGCGGCTTGAGCACCGACTCGCGCTCGCTCGCCCCGGGCGAGCTCTTCGTCGCCCTGGCGGGGCCGCATTTCGACGGCCACGCGTTCCTGCGCGAGGTTGCGCAAGCGGGCGCCGCGGCGGCAGTGGTCGAGCGGGGCCGCGGCGACACAGCCACGGCGTGCGTCGAGGTCGCCGATACCCTCGAGGCACTCGGCGCTCTGGGCGCGGCGTGGCGCGCGCGCTTCGAGCTGCCCGTGATCGCTGTCACCGGCAGCAACGGCAAGACCACCGTCAAGGAGTGTGTCGCGGCCATCCTGCGCTGCCAGGGGCCGGCGCTGGCGAGCCGTGGCAATCTCAACAATCGCGTGGGCGTGCCCTTGATGCTCGCCGAGCTCGATGCGCAACACCATGCGGCGGTGTTCGAGCTCGCGTCCAACTACCCCGGCGAGATCGCGACCCTGGCAAGCCTGGTGCGCCCCGGCGTGGGGATCATCACGAACGGCCACCCGGCGCATCTGGCTGGCTTCGGCACTCCCGCGGCGGCGGCGGAGGCGAATGCCGAGCTCTTCACCGGCATGGCCCAAGCGGGCGTGGCCGTCCTGCCGGCCGACGACCCCTGGCTCGGTCACTGGCGCAGCGCGGCGGGCTCGCGCCGGATCGTGACCTTCGGCACCGACGACGCGGCCGAGGTGCAAGTGCGCCTCGACGGGGGGACCGTCGTGCTCGCGCTGGCGGGCCGAACGGTGGGGCTGCGCTGGCGCTTGCCGGGTGAGCACAACCGGCGCAATGCCGCCGCTGCCGCCGCTGCGGCCTGGGCCGCCGGGTTCGATGCCGACGCCATCACCGCGGGGCTCGAGGCCGTCGAGCCGGTTGCCGGGCGGCTGGTCGAGCGTGCCGGGGTGGCCGGCGCCGTCGTCTACGACGACAGCTACAACGCCAACCCGGGGTCGTTCGACGCGGCTCTGGCGGTGCTCGCTCAGGCTCCGGGGCGGCGCTGGGCCGTGGTGGGGGAGATGGCCGAGCTGGGCGAGGCCGCGGTCGAGGCGCACCGGGATCTCGGGCGCCGGGCGCACGCCGCCGGCGTCGAGCGCCTCTGGGCGCTGGGCCCGCACGCGGCGGCCACCTGCGCCGGCTTCGGCCCCGGCGCCGAGGCAGTGGCCGATCGCGGTGAGCTGGGCAAGACGCTGGCGGCAAGCCTCACCGGCGATGTCGCACTGCTGGTCAAGGGCTCGCGCAGCAATCGCCTCGAGGACGTCGTCGCCGCGGTGGTGCAGCCGTCGCGCGAGTCGGAGGGGACGACACCATGCTGTTAGCGCTCGCCGAGTGGCTGACCCAGTTCGAACCGGCGTTCCGCGTTTTCGATTTCCTGACGCTGCGCACGATCCTGAGCACGCTGACGGCGCTGGTGATTGCCCTCGTGGTGGGACCGGTCGTGATCAAGTGGCTGACCGTCGCCAAGGTGGGCCAGTACGTGCGCGACGACGGCCCGCAGAGCCATCTGTCCAAGACCGGCACGCCCACCATGGGAGGTGCCCTGATCCTGGTGGCCGTCGCGGCGAGCACGCTGCTGTGGGCCGATCTGGCCAATCGCCAGGTCTGGGTGGCGCTGCTGGCGACGCTCGGTTTCGGTCTCGTTGGCGGTATCGACGATTACCGCAAGCTCGTCTACGGCAACAGCCAGGGGCTGCATGCGGGCGTCAAGTACACGGGGCAATCGCTGATCGCGCTGGCGGCGGCGGCCTACCTGTACGACTCGAGCGCGGTCGCCGCCGAGACCGAGCTGATTGTGCCGTTTTTCAAGACGGTGGCGATCCCCATGGGCCTGTGGTTCATCCCGTTCGTGTATCTGGTCGTCGTGGGTTCGAGCAACGCCGTGAATCTCACCGACGGGCTCGACGGACTGGCCATCCTGCCCACGGTCATGGTTGCGGGGGCACTCGGCATCATCGTCTATGCAGTGGGCCACGCCGAGTTCTCCAGCTATCTCCATATCCCGTTCATCCCGGGTGCGGGCGAGCTCACGGTGTTCGCGGGCACCCTCGTCGGTGCCGGTCTGGGCTTCCTCTGGTTCAACACCTACCCCGCGCAGGTGTTCATGGGCGACGTCGGCGCGCTCGCGCTGGGGGCGGCGCTGGGGCTGCTGGCGGTGATGGCCCGTCACGAGCTCGTGCTGGTGATCATGGGCGGGGTGTTCGTGGTGGAGACCCTGTCGGTGATGGTGCAGGTCGCGAGCTACAAGCTCACGGGCCGCCGCGTCCTGCGCATGGCGCCGTTGCACCACCACTTCGAGCTCAAGGGCTGGCCCGAGCCGCGCGTCATCGTCCGCTTCTGGATCGCGACGGTGGTGCTCGTGTTGATCGGCCTGGCGACGTTGAAGCTGCGATGATGACAGCGCCGGACGACAACCAAGCCGCCACGGTGATCGTCGGCCTGGGTGAGACGGGCTTGGCCGTCGCCCGTTTCCTCGAGCGCGCGGGCGAGCCCTTCGAGGTCGTCGACAGCCGGTCCGAACCCCCCGGCTTGGCCGCGTTCCGCGCCCGCTGGCCCGGGGCCCGCGTGAGCCTGGGCCCGTTCAACGTGCGCCGGCTCGTGCGCGCCCGGCGGCTGGTGGTGAGCCCCGGCGTGTCCGTGCTCGATCCCGCCATCGCCGCCGCGCGCGAGGCCGGTGTCGAGTGCATCGGCGATATCGAGCTGTTCGCGCGCGCGGCCGACGCGCCCGTGATCGCGATCACGGGTTCCAATGGCAAGAGCACGGTTACGGCCATGACCGCAGAGCTGCTGGGCGCGGCCGGCCACGAAGTCCGCGCCGGCGGCAACCTGGCACCGCCCGCGCTCGACCTGCTCGGTGATGATACGGCGCCGCCCGACTTCTATGTGCTCGAGCTCTCCAGCTTCCAGCTCGAGACCACCTTCAGCCTGCGCCCGGCCGCGGCGACCGTGCTCAACGTCAGCGCGGACCACATGGATCGCTACCGGTCGCTGGCCGAATACGCCGCTGCCAAGGGGCGCATCTACGCCGGTGCCCGGGCGGCGGTCGTCAATCGCGACGACCCGGGCGCGGCGCGCCTGGCGGCCGGATCCGGGGACCCGATCTCGTTCGGCCAGGACGCCCCAAAGGCGGGGCATTTCGGCCGCGTCGAGCGCGACGGCGCGACTTGGCTCGCCGAGGGCCAAAACCCACTGCTGGCCGCGGCCGCATTGCCACTGGGCGGACGGCACAACCAGCTCAATGCCCTGGCCGCGTTGGCGCTGCTGCGCGCCGCCGGCGTCGATCCCGCGCCGGCGGCCGCAGTGCTGGCCGAGTTCCAGGGCCTGGCGCATCGCACGCGGCTGGTCGCCACCATCGACGGGATCCGCTGGTACGACGATTCCAAGGGCACCAACGTGGGCGCGACGGCGGCCGCCGTGGAGGGCATGGAGGGCCCCGTGGTCCTCATCGCGGGGGGTGACGGCAAGGGCGCCGATTTCACGCCGCTGCGCGAGCCGGTGAGCCGGTGCGCGCGGGCGGTGGTGTTGTTGGGCCAGGACGCCGAGCGCATCGCCGATGCCTTGGCCGGCGCCAGCGCCATCGAGCGCGCGCGCGATCTCGACGATGCGGTCGCCCGGGCGCGCCGGCTTGCGCAGCCGGGCGATGTCGTCCTGCTGTCACCGGCCTGCGCGAGCTTCGACATGTTCGCCGACTACCGCGCGCGCGGCCGGGCCTTCGCCGATGCGATCGGCAAGGGGGCGGCATGAGCACGAGCGCACCCCTCGGGCGCATCATCGAGCGCGGGGATCGCCGCGGCGCCGTGGCCCCGCGCGATCTCGATCCGTGGCTCGCGGGGGCCGCGCTGACCCTGCTCGCGCTGGGCTGGATCATGGTCGCGTCGGCGTCCTTGACCGTCGCCGCGCGCGAGCTTTCAGCGCCGTGGCACTACACGAGCAAGCAGGCGGTGTTCGCGCTGGCGGGGTGCGCCGGCGCTTGGCTGATGGTCCAGGTGCCGATGCATCGCTGGCAGCAGCTCGCGCGCCCGATCATGGTCATCACGCTCGTGTTGCTGGTGTTGGTGCTGGTGCCCGGCTTCGGGCGCACCGTCAATGGCTCGACGCGCTGGCTGGAGCTCGGGTTGATCGGCTTCCAGGTCTCCGAGGCGGCCAAGCTGGGCCTGTTGATCTACCTCGCCGACTACGCCGTGCGTAAGCGCACCGAGCTGGTCGAGCATTGGGGGGGGTACCTGCGTCCGCTGTGCGTGGTGGGCGCCTGTGCCTACCTGTTGCTGCTCGAGCCGGATTTCGGCGCCGCGGTGGTGCTCACCGCGACGGCCATGGCCGTGTTGTTCCTTGGCGGCGTGCCGCTGACCCGCTTCGCCCTGGTGCTCGGGGGCGCGGTGGCGACGACGGCAGCGCTGGCCGTGTCGACACCGTATCGCTTCGAGCGCATCACCGCGTTCCTGGACCCCTGGGCCGATCCATTCGACAGCGGCTTCCAGCTCACCCAATCGTTGATCGCGATCGGTAGCGGCGGCTGGACCGGCGTCGGCCTGGGCGCGAGCGTCCAGAAGTTGTTCTATCTCCCCGAGGCCCACACCGACTTCCTGTTCGCCATCTTCGCCGAGGAGATGGGCCTGCTCGGAGTGGCCGCCGTCGTCGCCCTGTTCGCGATCGTGGTCGGCCGCGCGTTCGTGATCGCACAGCGCGTCGACCGGGCGGGCCGGCCGTTCAGCGCGCTGCTGGCCTACGGCATCGGCGTATGGATCGCGCTGCAGGCGTTCATCAACCTGGGCGTGAACATGGGGCTGTTGCCGACCAAGGGGCTCACGCTGCCGCTGATGAGCTACGGCGGCTCGAGCACGCTGGTGTTGTGCGCGGGTGTGGGGTTGTTGCTGCGCATCGGCTATGAGGTCGAGGCCGGCGCGCGCCAGGCGCGGCGCAAGGAGGGGCGCAGGTGATGGAGCGGCCCGTGATGATCACCGCTGGCGGCACCGGCGGCCATGTGTATCCCGCGCTTGCCGTCGCCGAGGCGTTGCAGGCAGCGGCGGTCCCCGTTGTCTGGCTGGGCACGCGCACCGGCCTGGAGGCCCGTGCCGTCCCGGCCGCCGGGATCGAGATGGAGTGGCTGGCCGTTGGTGGTGTTCGCGGCAAGGGCTGGGGTACGCGTTTGCGACTGCCGTTGACGCTGGCGCGCGCCTGCGGCCAGGCCTGGCGGGTGCTGCGACGTCGCCGCCCGCGGGCCCTGCTCGGCATGGGTGGCTTCGCGGCCGGGCCCGCCGGACTGGTTGCGCGGCTCGCCGGTTGCCCCCTGGTGATCCACGAGCAGAACGCGGTGGCGGGCCTGACCAACCGGGTGCTGGCGCGCCTGGCCAACCGCGTCCTCGAGGCCATGCCGTCGAGCTTTCCCCCGTCGGTGGCCGCGCAAACGGTGGGTAATCCGGTCCGCCAAGGCATCGCCGGGCTCGCCGCGCCGGCCCAACGCTTCCATGAGCGCACCGGGGCGCTGCGTCTGCTCGTGTTGGGGGGTAGCCAGGGCGCTGCCGCGCTCAACGAGCGCCTGCCGCGGGCACTGGCGCGCCTGCCGGCGGCGCAGCAACCGCTCGTGCGCCACCAGTGCGGCCCGCGCCACGCCGAGGCGGCACGCGCGGCCTACGCCGCTACGGGGCTCGACGCCAGCGTCGAGCCCTTCATCGACGATATGGCCGCGGCCTACGCGTGGGCGGACGCAGTGGTCGCCCGCGCCGGGGCGATGACCGTCTGGGAGCTCGCGTGTGCCGGCGTGGGCGCGCTGTTGGTGCCGTTCCCCCATGCGGTGGACGACCACCAGCGCCGCAATGCCGAGTGGCTGGCGCAGGGGGGCGCGGCTCGGGTGCTCGGCGAGGGTGAGACCGACGACGAGCACCTGACGGCGGCGCTGGCCGAGCTCCTCACCGACCGCGAGTCCTTGTGCGAGCGCGCCCAGCGCGCGCGCTCGCTGGCCCGCCCCGATGCGGCGCGGGCCGTGGCCCAGGCGATCGCGGAGGTGGCGCGATGAACGCCGCCAGCCCCCATATCCCCGCGGTGATGCGCCGCATCCGGCGGATCCATTTCGTCGGCATCGGCGGCGCCGGCATGGGCGGCATCGCCGAGGTGCTGCTCAACCTCGGCTACGAGGTGGCCGGCTCGGATCGCCAGGACAACGCAGTCACCCGGCGTTTGGCGGGGCTGGGCGCAAGCATCATGCACGAGCACGCCGCGGCCAACGTTGCCGCCGTCGACGTGGTCGTGGTGTCGGCCGCGATCCCCGCGGACAATCCCGAGCTGACGGCAGCGCACGAACGCCGGATCCCGGTGGTTCCGCGCGCCGAGATGCTGGCCGAGCTCATGCGGTTCCGTCACGGCATCGCGGTCGCCGGCACGCACGGCAAGACGACCACGACCAGCCTGCTGGCGAGCGTGCTGGCCGAGGGCGGCCTCGATCCGACCTACGTCATCGGGGGCCAGTTGACCAGCGCGGCCACCAACGCCCGCTTGGGCTCGAGTGCGTATCTGGTTGCCGAGGCCGACGAGAGTGATGCCTCGTTTCTGTATCTGCAGCCCATGATGGCGGTGGTGACCAATGTTGATGCCGATCACCTGCCCACCTACGAGGGCGACTTCGCCCGCTTGACCGATACGTTCGTCGAGTTCCTGCACCATCTGCCGTTCTACGGCCTCGCCGCGATCTGCATCGACGACACCCATGCGCGTGCGCTGCTGCCATCGCTGACGCGGCCGGTGCTGACCTATGGCCTCGACGGGCCGGCCGATCTGCAAGCCGAGGGGATCGCACCCGAGGGTCAGTGCATGCGCTTCGATGTGACCCTGCCCGATGGCGAGCGCATCGAGCGGCTACGGCTCAACCTGCCGGGCCGGCACAACGTGCGCAACGCCCTGGCTGCGATCGGGATCGCTTGGGAGCTGGGTGTCACCGCCGAGCCCATCCGCCGGGCCCTCGAGGGCTTCGGCGGTATCGGGCGGCGCCTGGAGTCCCTGGGGCACTTGCCCTGGGGTGATGGCGATGTCGTGCTGGTCGACGACTACGGTCACCATCCCACCGAGATCCGCGCGACGTTCGAGGCCATGCGCAGCGCCTGGCCGACGCGGCGTTTGGTGGTGGCGTTCCAGCCGCACCGCTACACGCGCACGCGCGATCTGCTCGACGACTTCGCGCGCGTGCTGCCCGATGCCGACGTCCTGCTGGTCGCCGAGGTCTATGGCGCCGGGGAGGAGCGGATCAGCGGCGCCGATGGGCGGGCACTGTGCCGGGCCATCCGCGCGCGCGGGCAGACCGACCCCGTATTGGTCGAGTCGATCGAGGACCTGGCTAGCAGCCTTCGCCGCGTGCTTGAGGCCGGCGATGCCGTATTGACGCTGGGTGCGGGTAGCATCGGCGCGGTCGCACGGGAGCTGCCCACGCGCCTCGCCGGAGGAGGGAAGCGATGATGGCGACCGAGTCCAGCACGGCGTTGCGTGGGGTCTGGCGGGTCAACGAGCCCCTGGCGCGCTATACCTCCTGGCGCATTGGTGGGCCGGCGGACCGGCTGTATCTGCCCGCCGACAGCGACGATCTGGCCGCCGTACTGGCGAACCTGGGGCCGCACGAGCCGGTGTTCTGGTTGGGCTTGGGGAGCAATCTCCTGGTGCGCGACGGCGGCTTGCGCGCGAGTGTCATCTGTACGCGCCAGGCGCTGGTCGGGCTGGAGGCGCTCGGGCGCGGGCGCATCCGCGCCGAGGCCGGCGTGGGCTGCGCCAAGCTGGCGCGTTTCGCCGCGCAGAACGATCTCGTCGGCGGCGAATTCCTGGCCGGTATCCCCGGCACCGTGGGCGGCGCCCTGGCGATGAACGCCGGCGCCTGGGGCGGCGAGACGTGGTCCATGGTCGAGGCGGTCGAAACCGTCGACCGGGCGGGGCGCCAGCGTGAGCGACCCCCCGAGGACTTCCGCATCGGCTACCGCACGGTCGAGGGGCCGGCGCGCGAGTGGTTCGTGGCGGCTCGGTTCGTCTTCGACGAGGGCGATGGCACGGCGGCGCGCGCGCGCATCCGCGAGTTGCTTGCGCAGCGCAGCCGCGCGCAGCCCACGGGGGTGAAGAGCTGTGGCTCCGTCTTCCGCAACCCGCCGGGCGACCACGCTGCGCGGTTGATCGAGGCGGCCGGGCTCAAGGGGATGCGCTGGGGCGGCGCCGAGGTCTCGGACAAACACGCCAACTTCATCGTCAATCGGGGCGCGGCGAGCGCCGCCGACATCGAGGCATTGATCGCGCACGCCGCCAGCGAGGTGAGGCGCTTGTACGGGGTCGACCTGGTGCCCGAGGTCGAGATCGTGGGAGAGCAGGCATGACGCAAGCCATCGACGTCCGCGAGCTGGGCCACGTTGCCGTTGTCTACGGTGGCTGGTCCGCCGAGCGCCCGGTTTCGCTGAAAAGCGGTGCGGCCGTGCTGGCGGGCCTGCAGCGCGCCGGGGTCGACGCCGTCGGCATCGACGCCGGCGCCGACATCCTGAGCCGGCTGGCGACGGGCGACTTCGATCGGGTGTTCCTGGTGCTCCACGGGCCCGGCGGCGAGGACGGCCAGATCCAGGGGGCGCTGGAGATCCTGGGTCTGCCCTATACCGGCAGCGGCGTGCTCGGATCGGCGCTGGCAATGGACAAGCTGCGGACCAAGCGCTTCTGGGCCGGTGCCGGTTTCCCGACGCCGCATTGGCGCGTGCTCGATGGCCCCGACGACGCCGAGGCGGTGCCGGACACGCTGGGCCTGCCGCTGATGATCAAGCCGGCGAGCGAGGGCTCGAGCATCGGCATGACCAAGCTCACCGAGCGCGACCAGGTCGTCGCGGCCTACGAGCACGCGCGCCAGTACGGCCCCGTGATCGCCGAGCGTTTCGTCGACGGGCCCGAGGTCACCGTGGCGCTGCTGGGCGAGCACGCGCTGCCCGTGATCCGGCTGGAGACCCCGCGGGACTTCTACGACTACACCGCCAAATACGAGTCCGACTCGACCCATTACCACTTGCCGAGCGGCCTCTCCCAGATCGAGGAGCAGCGCTGTCAGGAACTTGCGCGCTCGGCGTTCCGGGCGCTGGGCGGCGCCGGTTGGGGGCGCGTCGACATGATGCTCGACGCGGTGGGCGAGCCCTGGCTGATCGAGGCGAACACGGCCCCGGGCATGACCGACCATAGCCTGGTGCCGATGGCCGCGGCCCAAGACGGCGTCGGCTTCGACGAGTTGGTGGTGCGGATCCTGGCCCACGCGGGCTTGGATGGAGGCGGGCCGCCATGAGCCCGACGTCGGCCCAGCAAAAACCGCTGCGACTGGTGTTGGCGGTCGCGGTCGCCGCGAGCCTGGCGGGAGCGGCTGTTTGGACGTGGCGCACGTTGCACTGGCCCATCGAGGTCGTGCGCATCGACAGCGCGGTGGTCAACGCCGATCGCCAGCGCCTCAGACAAACGGTGTCGCGCCATGCCCGAGCCGGTTTCTTCGGGGTCGATCTGGCCGAGCTGCGTGTCGCGCTGGTCGATCTGCCGTGGGTGCGGGAGGCGTCGTTGCGCCGGGTATGGCCCGATCAGCTGCGCGTCGAGATCGTCGAGCACGAGGTGGCGGCGACCTGGAACGGCGACGCCTTGTTGAGCGTGCGCGGGGCGGTGTTTACACCCGATGCCGTCACCGGCTATGGAGTGCCTGCGCTCGAGGGGCCGCAGAACCTGGGACCGGCGATGCTGGAGCGCTTGCGTGCAATCGAGTCGCGCCTGGCCGGCGTCGGCCTGGCGGTGCGCGCGCTCGAGCAGGATGCACGGCGCGCCTGGCGCCTGCGCCTGGACAACGATGTGGTCCTGCGCTTGGGCCGCGACGATGTCATGACCCGGCTCGAGCGCTTCGTGGCGGTCTGGCCGCGGGCGCTGCGCCAGCGCGCCGATGCCGTGGCGGCGGTGGATCTGCGCTATACCAATGGCTTGGCCGTGAGCTGGTCGGGTGAGGTGCCCGAGGGCGCGGCGGCCGCGACCGCCGATCAAGGAGCTGACGATGTCTAAGAAAACGGATAAAGGCATGATCGTTGGCCTCGACGTCGGCACGTCGAAGGTCGTGGCGATCGTGGGCGAGCTGGCTGCCGACGGCAGTGTCGAGATCATCGGTATCGGCTCGCACAACTCGCGCGGGCTCAAGAAAGGGGTCGTGGTCAACATCGAGTCCACGGTGCAGTCGATCCAGCGCGCCGTGGAGGAGGCCGAGCTCATGGCCGGCTGCCAGATCCAGTCGGTCTACGCCGGCATCGCGGGCAGCCACGTCAAGAGCCTGAACTCGCACGGCATCGTCGCGATCAAGGAGCGCGAGGTGGGCTCGGGTGAGGTCGACCGCGTCATCGACGCAGCCAAGGCGGTCGCGATCCCCGCGGACCAGCGCATCCTCCACGTGCTGCCGCAGGAATTCATCATCGACGACCAGGAAGGCATCAAGGAGCCCATCGGGATGTCGGGTGTGCGCCTGGAGGCGAAGGTGCACCTGGTCACCGGGGCGGTCTCGGCGGCGCAGAACGTGATCAAGTGCGTCCGCCGCTGCGACCTCGACGTCGACGACGTCATCCTCGAGCAGCTGGCGTCGAGCTATGCCGTGCTCACCGAGGACGAGAAGGAGCTCGGCGTCTGCCTGGTCGACATCGGCGGCGGCACCACCGACATCGCCATCTTCACCGAGGGTGCGATCCGACACACCTCCGTGATCCCGATCGCTGGCGATCAGGTCACCAACGACATCGCCGTCGCCCTGCGCACCCCGACGCAGAACGCTGAGGAGATCAAGATCAAGTACGCCTGCGCCCTGCGCACGCTCACCAATGCCGAGGAGACCATCGAGGTGCCCGGTGTCGGTGACCGCCCCTCGCGGCGCCTGGCGCGCCAGACGCTCGCCGAGGTGGTCGAGCCCCGCTACGAGGAGCTGCTGGGCTTGGTGCAGGCCGAGCTGCGGCGCACCGGGTTCGAGGATCGCGTCGCCGCCGGCGTGGTCCTCACCGGCGGCAGCGCCAAGATGGAGGGCGTGGGCGAGCTGGCCGAAGAGGTCTTCCACATGCCGGTGCGTATCGGCATGCCCAAGGGCGTCTCCGGGCTCGTGGATGTCGTCCGCAATCCCATCCACTCGACCGGGGTGGGTCTGCTGCTGTTCGGGCGTGAGCACGAAGCGGGCAGTGTCACTGGGCTCGAGGCCGACGCCGGCAAGATGCGCGGTATGTGGGAGCGCATGAAGTCATGGTTCAACGGGCAATTTTGACCCGGCGAGCCGTTGCAGACGACGACGATAAACGAAAGGCCTCGGCGGCGCCGGGGCAGTAGCAACCAACATTCAGTCGTGGCCCGGAGCCACGCGAGGAGGCGGCAATGTTCGAGCTGATGGATTCGTACAATCAACAGGCAGTCATCAAGTTGATGGGGGTCGGCGGCGGCGGGGGCAATGCCGTCGACCACATGGTGCGCGAGGGCATCGAGGGCGTGGATTTCATCTGCGCCAATACGGATGCCCAGGCGCTGAGCAACGTCCAGTCCAAGACGACGCTGCAGATCGGGGCCAACATGACCAAGGGCCTCGGCGCCGGCGCGAATCCCGATATCGGGCGTCAGGCGGCGCTCGAGGACCGTGAGCGCATCCAGGAGGTGATCGAGGGCACCGACATGCTGTTCCTCACCGGCGGCATGGGCGGTGGAACCGGCACGGGGGCCGCACCCGTGATCGCCCAGTTGGCCAAAGAAATGGGTATCCTCACCGTGGCGGTGGTAACCAAGCCGTTCCCCTTCGAGGGCAAGAAGCGCATGGGGGTCGCCACCGAGGGCATCGCCGAGCTTCAGCAGCACGTGGACTCGTTGATCACGATCCCGAATGAGAAGCTGCTGACCGTCCTTGGCAAGAACATGACCCTGCTGGATGCCTTCAAGTCGGCCAATGAGGTGTTGCAGGGCGCCGTCCAGGGCATAGCCGAGCTGATCACGCGCCCCGGCCTCATCAACGTCGACTTCGCCGACGTCAAGACAGTGATGGCCGAGATGGGCATGGCCATGATGGGCTCGGGTGTGGGCCACGGTGGCGACCGCGCCCGCGAGGCCGCCGAGGCCGCGATCAATAGCCCGCTGCTGGAGGACGTGCACCTGTCGGGCGCGGGCGGGATCCTCGTCAACGTCACCGCGGGCATGGACATGGCGATCGGCGAGTTCGAGGAGGTCGGCACGACCGTCAAGGGTTTCGCCTCGGAGGACGCCCAGGTGGTTGTCGGGACCGTGATCGACCCCGAGCTCGAGGATGAGTTGCGCGTGACCGTGGTCGCAACGGGTCTGGGTCAGCCCCAACAGCAAGCGAGCCGGCCCCGGGCGGTTGCCCGCGCCAATGAAGGCCAACTCGACTATGAGCAGATGGATCGACCCACGGTTATGCGCCATGCGCGGCGAGCCGCGGGCGACGGGGTCGAGGGTGGCAGCAATACCGACGACATCGAGTATCTGGACATCCCGGCGTTCTTGCGCCGCCAGGCGGACTGAGACGCCGAGTCGTATGGGCGTGAACGCGTTCGCAGATTCGGGGTCGCGATCGGGCTATGCTGGATTCCATCGGGGCCCCGGCTGGGCAAAGCCCGGGTGAGGCGCTATAATCGCTTCCCAACTCGTGTCGGCCCCTGGAGCCATTTCGGCGCCGCCGGCAAGGGATACTAATAACGTGATCCGACAAAGAACACTCAAGAATGTCATCCGCGCCACCGGCGTGGGCCTGCATACGGGGGAGAAAGTCTACCTGACGCTGCGACCCGCCGCTCCGGACACGGGCGTGGTGTTCCGCCGGATCGACGGCGTGGCTCCCGTCGATATCGCCGCGGATCCGTACAACGTGGGCGAGACCGTGCTCAACACGACCCTCGTGTCCAACGGCGTCCGGGTGTCCACCGTCGAACATCTCCTTTCCGCGATGGCCGGCCTCGGCATCGACAATGCCTTTGTCGACCTCAGCGCCGCCGAAGTGCCGATCATGGACGGTAGCGCCGGTCCGTTCGTGTTCCTGATCCAGTCGGCCGGGATTGTCGAGCAGGACGCCGCCAAGAAGTTCATCCGGATTCGCAAGGCGATCGAGGTCACCGGCGACGACGGCAAGTACGCCCGGTTCGAGCCTTATGACGGCTTCAAGGTGTCGTTCACGATCGCGTTCAACCACCCGTTGTTCACGGGCTCCAGCCAGCATGCGGCGGTCGATTTCTCGACGACGTCGTTCGTCAAGGAGATCAGTCGGGCGCGGACCTTCGGCTTCATGCAGGACATCGAGGCCATGCGCGAGCGCAGCCTGGCGTTAGGCGGCAGCCTCGACAACGCCATCCTCGTCGACGACTACCGCGTCCTCAACGAGGACGGGCTTCGCTATAGCGACGAATTCGTCAAGCACAAGATCCTCGACGCCATCGGCGACCTCTACCTGCTGGGCCACAGCCTGGTGGGCTCATTCCACGGCTACAAGTCGGGCCATGCGCTCAACAACCGGTTATTGCGCGAACTCCTGGCCGACGAATCGGCGTGGGAAGAGGTCACCTTCGACGACGCCGCCGCCGCACCGATCTCCTACGGCATCGCCGCCGAAGCGCCGGGCTGACGCCCGCGCGCCCGCCGGTGACCGCCGCGCGTCACCGCCTGGGTCCCGTTCATCGCCCGTCATCGCTACTGCGCGCCAGGCGCTCGAGCGCGCGGCGCAGGTCGTCGTCGTCGGTCTGGGCCGCGAGGCTCGCGAAGCCCCGCGCCGCGCTCGCGGGGATGCCCGGGCGCCGGCGTTTCGGTGTCGGTGGCCGGCCGGGCGCCTCGGGACGGCCCACACGGACGTCGACGCGCTCGACCGTCGAGTTGCTCAAGCGGTTGATTTGCTTGACAATTGATCGCGAGTGGAACTGTATGCGCGCGCGCCAGGCGGGCGAGTCGGCGATTATACGAAGCGTCCCCTGGCTGATCCCCGCGGCCCGGCAGTGAGCGGCGCAATCGGTGGGCAACGACTCGCGCAGGGCGGCGTCCAACGGGCGGAGTCGGGCGATGCGGGCCGCGAGATGTTCCGGGATGGCACCGCCGAGTCGTTTCATTGCAATACCTCCTCCGTAACCGAGGTGTTACGATACAACACGTAATGCCTAGCTGACTCCACGCTGGGGCGACCAGCGACGCGCCCGGGATCGAGAATGAATCTGATACTGATCACCACGCGCCCGAACGGGGCCCTCGTACGCCGCACGGCGAGCGCGGCGCACCACTTCGCCTTGCTTGGCGTCGTCTGTGCTTCAGTGATCGGCGCTGCCGGCGCCGGCGGTTATTGGCTGGGCCAGGAGCGGACGGCCGAGCGGCCCGATGAGTCATCGTGGCAGGCCCGCCTCGCCGAGCACCAGCAAAAGCTCGCCGAGGTGCGCCGTGAGAGCCAGTCAGAGGTGCGCGCGCTGACCGCGCGCTTAGCGCGGCTGCAGAGCCGGATGACGCGGCTCGACGCCTTGGGCCGGCAGCTGGTCGAGCGCTCGGCGCTGGATCCGGGCGAGTTCGATTTCGACCAGGAGCCCAATCTCGGCGGGCTGCCGCCCACCGGGAACCTGGGGGGTATGGATCCCGAGGCGTTGTCGCGCGAGGTCGCCGCTCTGGGCCAGCGAATGGATGACCGCGAGCAGCAACTCGAGGTCATTGACCGGGTCTTGGGTGATCGCGTGCGAGCCGCGGCCAGCCAGCCCTCGGGCGAGCCCACCGAGGAGGGCTGGATGTCGTCGTCCTTCGGGTATCGCAAGGACCCTTTCACCGGTGAGAAGGCGTGGCACGACGGGGTCGATTTCGCCGGGCGCGAGGGATCGCCCATTCAAGCGGTCGGCGCCGGTGTCGTCAGCTACGCCGGCAAGCGCTGGGGGTATGGGCGCTTGGTCGAGATCACCCACGGCAATGGCTACGTGACCCGCTACGGCCACAACGCCGAGATCCTTGTCGAGGAGGGCGAGCTGGTGCATCGCGGCGATCGCATCGCCAAGATGGGCTCGACCGGTCGCTCGACCGGACCGCACGTCCACCTTGAGGTCCTCAAGGACGGCGAGGCCATCAACCCGTGGAAGTTCGTGCAGGCGGAGCGCTGAAGCCGACGCGAATGCCCCTTTCCGCCCGGTCGCCATGGCCGGGCTCCCGCCCTGAGCCGCGCCAAACCGAGTTGGATTCGACTCGGTCAGGCTTTACCATTGACCGCTTGTCCGAAGAGCGCGCGCTGCTGCCTGCGTAGCCGAGCAGCAGCCCGGATTGGCCGCTGGAACCGTCCATGTTCTCCACTGTCGCGAAAAAAGTCCTGGGCACGCGTAACGATCGCATCCTCAAACGCCTGCGCCGCCGTGTCGGAGAGGTGCGTCGGCACTGGGACGACGTCGCCGCCCTGCCCGACGATCAGCTCCAGCAACGCACGGCCCAATTGCGCCAGCGCCTGGACGACCAGGAGCGCCTCGACGACCTGCTGCCCGAGGCATTCGCGGTCGCCGCCGAGGCGGCCAACCGTGTCCTCGGGATGCAGCCGTTCGATGTCCAGCTCCTCGGGGCCATGGTGCTCCACGAGGGGCGCATCGCGGAGATGAAGACGGGCGAGGGCAAGACCCTCGTGGCGACGCTGCCGGTCTATCTCAACGCGCTCACCGGACGCGGAGTCCACGTGGTGACCGTCAACGACTACCTCGCGCAGCGTGACGCGGCATGGATGGGGCAGGTCTATGAATTCCTGGGCCTGTCGGTGGGCGTAATCGTCAACGGCCAAGCCACGGCCGATCGCCGCGCCGCCTATGCCGCCGATGTGACTTACGGCACGAACAACGAGTTCGGCTTCGACTACCTGCGCGACAACATGGCGTTCGACGTTAGCGAGAAGGTGCAGCGCGATCTGCATTTCGCGATCGTCGACGAAGTGGACTCGATCCTCATCGATGAGGCGCGCACGCCGCTGGTGATCTCCGGGCCCACCGATTCCAATTCCGATCTCTACCGGCGCATGATCCCGCTGGTGCGCGAGCTCAAGCAGCAGCAGGACGCCGAGGACCCCGACGACGACGGCGATTACGCCCTTGATGAGAAGAGCAAGCAGGCCTATCTAACGGACAAGGGCCACGAGCGCGTCGAGCGCATGCTCGTCGAGGCCGGCATGCTCGGCGAGGGCGAGAGCCTCTACGATGCCGGGCGGATCGCGCTGCTGCACCATTTCAACGCGAGCCTGCGCGCACACACGCTGTACCAGCGCGATGTCGACTACATTGTGCGCGACGATCAAATCGTGATCGTCGACCAGTTCACGGGGCGCACCATGCCGGGGCGGCGCTGGGGCGAGGGCCTGCACCAGGCGATCGAGGCCAAAGAGGGCGTGACCGTCCAGAACGAGAACCAGACGCTGGCCTCGATCACGTTCCAGAACTTCTTCCGGCTGTACGACAAGATCGCGGGCATGACGGGCACCGCCGACACCGAGGCGCGCGAGTTCCACGAGATCTATGGCCTCGAGGTGGTGCAGGTGCCCACGCACAAGCCGATGATCCGCGACGACAAGCCCGATCTGGTCTTCCTGACCCAGCAGGAGAAATACGACGCAGTCGTCGACGATATCGAGGACTGCGTCCAGCGCGGCCAGCCCGTGCTTGTGGGTACCACCTCGATCGAGAACTCCGAGTACCTGTCAAAGCAGCTCGAGCGCCGGGGCGTGGCCCACAACGTCCTCAACGCCAAGCAGCACGAGCGCGAGGCCCAGACGATCGCGGAGGCGGGGCGCCCGGGCAACGTCACCATCGCGACCAATATGGCGGGGCGCGGCACCGACATCGTGCCCGGCGGCAATCTCGACAGCGAGCTCGAGGCCTTGGGTCCGGATGCCACCGAGGAGCAGCGCGAGGCGGTGCGCGTTGATTGGCGCCAGCGCAACGAGGCCGTGATCAACGCCGGCGGTGTGCACATCATCGGCACCGAGCGCCACGAGTCGCGGCGCATCGACAATCAACTGCGCGGGCGCTCGGGGCGCCAGGGCGATCCCGGCTCGAGCCGGTTCTATCTCTCGCTCGAAGACCCACTGATGCGCATCTTCGCCTCCGAGCGGGTCTCGTCGATGATGCAGAAGCTCGGCATGGAGTCGGGCGAGGCGATCGAGCACCCGTGGGTCAGCCGGGCCATTGAGAACGCCCAGCGCAAGGTCGAGGGCCACAACTTCGACATGCGCAAGCAAGTGCTCGAGTACGACGACGTCGCCAACGATCAGCGCAAGGAGGTCTACGCGCAGCGCAACGAGCTGCTCGAGAGCGACGATATCAGCGAGAACATTCGCGCGATTCGGCGCGATGTCGTCAATGATCTCATCAGTCAATACATCCCGCCGGGGTCCCTCGAGGAGCAGTGGGATGTCGCCGGGCTCGAGGAGGCCCTGCGCAGCGAGTACCACCTCGAGCTCCCGATTCGCCAGTGGCTCGAGGCCGAGGAGGAGCTCCACGAGGAGCCGTTGCGGGAGCGCATCCTCGAGCGCCTGGAGTCGGATCACGCGGAAAAGGAAGCGCTCGCCGGCAACCAGGCGATGCGGCGCTTCGAGAAGGCGGTGATGCTGCAAGTGCTAGACACCCACTGGAAGGAGCATCTGGCGTCGATGGATTATCTACGCCAGAGCATCGGCCTGCGCGGTTTCGCACAAAAGAACCCGAAGCAGGAGTTCAAGCGCGAGGCGTTCGAGATGTTCGCCGAGATGCTCGAGCAGGTGAAGTCGGAGGTGGTGCGTACGCTGGCGCGGGTGCAGGTGCGGACCGAGACCGACGCCGAGGCGGTCGAGGCCGAGAACCAGCAACCCACCGAGGCCATGGAATACCGCCACAGCGAGGCGCGGTCGCCGGTGGCCGAGGCCGAAGCGGCGGCTGCACCGGCGGCGGCCGAGGGCGCGCCCGCCGGCGAGGCGGGCGACAGTGGCGGCGAGCCCTATGTGCGCGACGGGCGCAAAATGGGGCGCAACGAGCCGTGCTGGTGTGGCTCGGGCAAGAAGTACAAGCACTGCCACGGCAAGCTGTGATGGACCCGGAGGCCGAATCGAGCGTCCAGGCCGACTACCGGCCAGTACAAGGGGTCGAGCTCGCCGCCGCGGCGGCGGGCCTGAAATCGGGCAATCAGCTCGATATCGCCCTCGTCCGCCTAGCCGCGGGCAGTCATACGGCGGCCGTTTTTACGCGCAACACGTTCACCGCCGCGCCCATCCACGTCGCGCGCCGCCATTTGGCGCACGCCGACGCGCGCGTTCTTTTGATCAACTCGGGCTGCGCCAACGCCGCGACCGGCGCCGCCGGTGAGGCCGATGCCGAGGCGCTGTGCGCCCGAGCCGGTCGGGCCTGTGGGGTCAGCGCCGAAGCGGTGGTGCCGTTCTCGACCGGCGTGATCGGCCAACGCCTCAGCGATCGCAGCCCGATCGATCGGATCGAGTCGGCCATCGATGCATGCGCCGAGGGCCTGGCCCCGGGCCGCTGGCTCGAAACCGCCCGTGCCATCCTGACAACCGATACCCGCGGCAAGATGGCATCGCGCGAGGTGGCGCTGTCGGGGGGCGTCGTGACCGTGACGGGGATGGCCAAGGGCTCCGGGATGATCCGGCCCGACATGGCCACGATGCTGGGGTTCGTCGCCACCGACGCGGCCGTGGCACCGGATACGCTCGACGGCATGCTGCGTGAGGCGGTCGATCAGTCGTTCCACTGCATTACCGTCGATGGCGATACCTCGACCAACGACGCGGTGACGCTTTCGGCGACGGGCGCGAGCGGCGTGGCGGCGCAGACACCGGCCGACGTCGCCGCCTTGCAGGAAGCGGTGACGGCGGTTTGCGTGACGCTGGCCCAGGCGATCGTGGCCGATGCGGAGGGTGCGACGCGCTTCGTCGAGGTCGCGGTCGAAGGCGGCCGCGATGTCGGTGAGTGCCGCGATGTCGCGTTCACAATAGCGCATTCGCCCTTGGTCAAGACCGCCCTGTTCGGTGGCGATCCCAACTGGGGCCGCATATTGGCCGCTGTGGGGCGGGCGCCGGTTGCCGATCTGGATGGCACGGGCGTGGATATCGACCTGGGGGCGATGCCGGTCGTCCGCGGCGGCTCGCCCGTGCCCGACTTCGACGAACCCCGCGCCGCCGAGATCGTCAGTGAGCCCGCCATTCGCGTGCACATCGGCCTGGGCCGCGGTGAGGCCGGGGCACGGGTGTGGACTAGCGACCTCTCATACGACTACGTCCGCATCAACGCGGACTACCATACCTGAACCTCGGCGCCGCGGTGAGCGAAGCCGTGCAGGTCGCGGTCGGCGTGCTCCAGCGAGGCGATGGTCGTGTCCTGGTGGCCCGGCGCGACGCCAGCCGCCACCAGGGGGGCGGGCTCGAATTCCCCGGCGGCAAGGTCGAGCGCGGCGAGTCGATCGAATGCGCACTCGAGCGTGAGCTCGTCGAGGAGCTGGGGATTCGCCCGGTGACCAGCTCGCCCTTGATGACCATTCGCCACCGCTACAGCGACCGGGCCGTGGTACTCCACGCGCGCCGGGTGACCCATTGGTCGGGGCAACCGCGGGCCGCTTCGCCCGAGGACTGTGCCTGGCGCCATGCGGCAGACCTGGACCACTGGGACTTCCCCGCCGCCAACCGTCCCCTGCTCGCCGCGCTCCGGTGGCCTGCATGCAGCCCCGTCACCCCGCCGCTGGAAACCGTTGCCGCGTCTGGTTGGCAACAAGCCCTCGAGACGATGCTCAGCCAGAGCGAGGCCCGTCTGTTGCGGCTTCGCTTGTCGGGCCACGGCGACGCAGGGGCGTCCTCGCTGGGGTGGCTCCGAGAGGTGGCCCCCGGCGACCCCGCCACGCGGCTGCTCGTCAACGCGCCGCCCGAGCAGGTCGAGGCCATGCCGGCGTGGGTCGGTCTCCACCTGCCTGCCCGACAAGCGGGCGAATGGGACGTGCGCCCCGTGTCGCAACAGCGCTTGTTCTCCTGCGCCTGCCACGACGAGCACGAGCTCGAACGCGCCGAGTCTCTGGGCGCGGATCTGGCCTATCTCGGGCCGGTGAAGGCGACGCCCAGCCATCCCGATGCCGCCGGGTTGGGCTGGTCGGGCTTGCGCGCACTGGCCGAGCGCAGCGTCATGCCGCTGTACGCCATCGGCGGTTTGGCACCGTCTGAGTTGGCGGATGCGCGCGCTTCGGGGGCCGTCGGGGTAGCGGGTATTCGCGGGTTCTGGCCGTCCGCAGAGGCCCGCAAGGGCGGGGCTTAGGGCCGAGACGCGGCCGTCGCCGGGCCTACACCGGTCCGCAGCACGCCATGTCGAATGCGACGGTCTCGTGGATCTGCGCGGCGCGTTCGGCCGGGCTGCGTTGCTCGAAAAAGCGAATGCTGAAGCGCTGGCGCCCGGCGCTGAGCTCGGGGAATGGATGCATGGCGCCGTGGCAGTGATCGCTGCGCATGCACACCCGCAGCAACTGCACGTCGGCGCCTTGCTCGATGACCTGCTCGTAGAAGCCATCGGGGGCCTCGATCATCTGCCAGGAGGCCGACTGGCGTACGAGCTGGAGGCACTGTTCGATGCCCTCGCGCGCCGAATCGAGCGGGCCCAGCCATGAGCGCACCTCGTCGTGGCGTTCGCCGGCGGGGCGCTGCAGCCATTCCTGGTAGCTCGGCAGGTCGAGGATGCCGGGGCGAGCGCTGGCGCTTGCCCGCTGCTGGAGGTTCGCCAGCAGCTCGTTGTCCTTGAGCTCGGCTCCAAGGGCGCCGGGGCGCTGGTGCAGGGCGTCCAGAACGGACTGCTGGTTCGCCAGCACCCGTTCGAGGCGCGCGCGCTCGGAGGCGGGGCGCTCGCCCGCGTCGCTCAACGCCGAGCGCTCGCGGTCGATCTCCTTGATGAGCTCGCGCTTGGAATCGCCACGTGACAGCGTTTGCACGAGTTCCAAGAGGCTCTGCAGGGCCGCGTGCGTGTCCCAGGGGCCCTCCCCCAGCAGATGGTGGTCCAGGCGCTCGAAGAGCTGCTCGGCCCGCAGGAAAAGCCGGAAGCGCTCGCTCAGCGGTTGCTCGTAGACGTGGATATCGCTCAAGGGCGGGCTCCGGCTGTTGGCAGAGGGCGCGGTCGCGCGGTTACGCCGCACCCATCGCTCGGCGATTGTCGGTCAAGCCCGTTCGACGATCAACGTGAGCCCGATGCCAACAGGCGGTATTTGCGATCGAGACTCGCGACCTGCGGCATCACGGTGGTGTCCGGCGGCAAGTCGTCGGCGTTGGTGACGACATCCTGGGCGGATTGGAGGCGTTGCCAGCGCGAGACCTGGTTGGCGAGCCAGCGGCGGGCCTCGTCCGCGCTGCATCGATCGCGCTGCTGCAGGCGCGCCACCTGGGTCGCCTCCGGGGCATCGACGACGAGAGTGCGATCATGGGTGCCGGTCTGGTCCGTCTCGACCAGCAACGGGACGACGCTGATGGCATAGGGGTGTCCGGCGTCGGCCAGCTCGTCCAGGTCCGCGCTCATGCGCCGGCGTATCCGCGGGTGGGTGATCGCCTCGAGCCGTCGCCGGGCGGTGTCGTCGGCGACCACGTGGGCGCGGACCGCGCCGCGATCCAGCCGTCCGTCGGCGGCGACTACCCAATCGCCGAGGGCGGCGACCACCGCCTCGAGGCCTTCCGTGCCCGGGGCGACAACCTCGCGGGCGAGCACATCCGCGTCGATGACGGGAGCGCCGAGCGCCTGGAAACGGGTGGTGACGACCGACTTGCCGGCGGCGATACCGCCCGTCAGGGCGACGCGCAACACCTTACTGCACCGACCACTGGATGTATGCGGTGGTCAGCGCATCCCCCCAGAGCAGGGCGACCCAACCACCCGCGGCGAGAAACGGGCCGAACGGGATCGGCACGCTGCGATCATGGCCGTACCAAGCGATCATGCTCAAACCGACGCTCGCCCCGACCAGCGAAGACAGGAGAATGGTGACGGGCAGGCCCTGCCAGCCGGTCCATGCACCCAGCGCTGCCAGCAGTTTGAAGTCGCCGTAGCCCATGCCCTCCTTGCCGGTGGCCAGGCGAAAAGCGTGGTACAGACCCCACAGCACTAGATAGCCACCCGCCGCCCCCAAGATGGCGGAGACCGCGTCCACTGCGCCCATGCCGGCTGCGGCGGCGACCAGGCCCAGCCAAAGCAGCGGCAGTGTCAGGTCGTCGGGCAGCAGGGTCGTGCGCAAATCGATGGTGCCGGCGGCCAGCAGGGTCCAGCTGAAGACGACGGCAAGTGCACCCTCCCAGCCGGGGCCGAAGCGAAGCACCGCGACGCACGCGAGGACGGCGCTGGCCAGCTCCACCAGGGGATACTGCACGCCGATGCCATGGCCGCAGTGACGGCAACGCCCGCGCAGCCAGAGCCAGCTAACGACCGGGATGTTGTCGCGCGCATGGATGGGCGTGTGGCACTGGGGGCACTGCGAGCGTGGCGCCCACAGGTCGAAGCGGTCACTGTCGGTCGCGTCCGTTTGCGGCGAGGCCACGCCCTCGTCGGCGAGGACCTGGGCGCACTCGCGGCGCCACTGCCGTTCCATCATCACGGGCAGGCGTGCGATGACCACGTTGAGGAACGAGCCCACCAGCAGGCCCAAAGCGAACACCAAGGCGAGCGCGGCTACCGAGGTCGAAAGCATAGGGTGGGCAGTGTCGCGCGAGGGTTCGTCGGTGCCTAGACCACTTGGCCCATCTTGAAGATCGGCAGATACATAGCGATGACGAGCCCGCCGATGACGACGCCCAAGAAGGCCATGATCAGCGGCTCCATCAGGCTCGTCAGGCTATCGACCGCATTGTCGACCTCCTGCTCGTAGTACACCGCGATCTTGCCCAGCATCGCATCCAGTGAGCCCGATTCCTCGCCGATGGCGGTCATTTGCACGACCATGTTGGGGAACAAGCCCGTTTGCTCCATGGTCGCTTGGAGGCGCTGGCCCGTCATCGTGGCGTCGCGCATCTCGTAGATGGCCTCCTCGAATCGGGCGTTGCCGGCGGCCTTGGCGACCGACTCGAGCGCCTCGACCAGGGGCATGCCCGCCGCCGACATGGTCGACAGTGTCCGCGCGAAGCGCGCAATGCCCGCCTTCCAGACGATGTCGCCGACGATCGGCAGTTTGAGCGTGATGCGGTCCAGCTTGTCGGCGAACTTGGGCGAGCGTTTCTTGGCCTGGACGAACACGATCGGCAGGCCGATGATGGCGGCGAACAGCCAGTGCCAATAGAGCTGCACCCACTCCGACAGATTGATCACCATGCGGGTGAACGCGGGCAGCCGGCCGCCGAACGATTGGAATAGGGCCTGGAACTGCGGCACGACGTAGAGGAGCAGGATGACGGTGACGATGAACGCGGCGATGACGATCGCGGTCGGGTAGGTCATCGCGCTCTTGATCTTCGCCTTGAGCGCCTCGGTCTTTTCCTTGTAGGTGGCGATCTTGTCGAGCAGGTCATCCAGCGTACCCGACTGCTCGCCCGCGGCCACCAGATTGACGAACAGCGTGTCGAAGTGCTCGGGGAATTTCGCCAGCGCTTCGCTGAGGTTGGCGCCCGACTCGACCTCGGTCTTGATCGACATGATGAGGTCGCGCATCCGCGGATTCTCGGTGCCGTTGCCGACGATCTCGAAGGCCTGAACGAGGGGAATCCCGGAGTCCATCATGGTCGCCATCTGGCGCGAGAACACGGCGATGTCGTTGGTCTTGATCTTCTTGCCCTTCTTGCCGCCGAAGGCCGACTGGCGCTTCTTGCGCACACGGATGGGAGTCGTGCCCTTGCGCCGCAGCTGGGCCTTGACCCAATCGGGGTTGGGTCCGTCCATCTGCCCCTTGATCTTGTTGCCCTGGGCGTCTTTGCCCTCCCAGTCGAATGTCGTGTTGCCCGTTGCTTGCGCCATAGCGTTAATCCACCGTCACACGGTTGGCTTCCTCGAGGCTCATGATCCCGTCGCGCACCTTCTGCCGCGCCGACTGGCGTAGGTCGCGCACGCCCTCCTTTTTGGCTTGGTCGGCGATGTCCATCGAGTTGCCGCCTTCCATGATGATCCGGCCGATCGCGTCGGTCATGGGCAGCACCTGGTAGACGCCGACGCGGCCCTTGTAGCCGGTGTTGTTGCATTGGTCACAACCGACCGGCTTGTAGACCGTCATCTCGTCGATCTCGCTCTCCTCGAAGCCCTCATTGAGCAATTCTTGTCGGGGCACGTCGTCGTGGGGCTGCTTGCAATGCTTGCATAGCCGGCGCGCGAGGCGCTGGGCGATGATCAGCGAGACCGCCGTCGCCAGATTGAATGCCTGCACACCCATGTTCATCATGCGCGACAGCGTCTGCGGGGCATCGTTGGTGTGGAGTGTCGACAGCACGAGGTGCCCGGTCTGGGCCGCCTTGATCGCGATCTCGGCGGTCTCGAGGTCGCGGACCTCGCCGACCATGATCACGTCCGGGTCCTGGCGCAGGAATGAGCGCAGCGCCTCGGCGAAGGTGAGGCCGATCTTGTTGTTCACGTTCACCTGGTTGACACCCGGCAAGTTGATCTCGGCGGGATCCTCGGCCGTGGAGATGTTGCGGTCGGAGGTGTTGAGGATGTTGAGGCCCGTATACAGCGACACGGTCTTGCCCGAGCCCGTGGGCCCCGTAACCAGGATCATCCCGTAAGGCTTGTTCAACGCCTCCATATAGAGACGCTTTTGCTCCTCCTCGTAACCCAGTTGGTCAATACCCATTTGGGCCGAGCTGGGATCGAGGATCCGGGCGACCACCTTCTCGCCGAATAGAGTCGGGCACGTGTTCACGCGGAAGTCGATCGCGCGGCTGCGCGAGAGCTTCATCTTGATGCGGCCGTCCTGCGGGATGCGGCGCTCGGAGATGTCCATGCGCGACATGACCTTGAGCCGCGCGATCAGGCGCGGCGCCATGGCCAGCGGCGGCCGGGCGATCTCCTGAAGGATGCCGTCGAGGCGATAGCGCACGCGCACGAACTTCTCGTAGGGCTCGAGGTGGATATCGGAGGCCCCTTTGTTGATCGCGTCGAGCAGGATCTTGTTGACGTAGCGCAC
>CAYUKN010000008.1:0-39361 GCA_964445325.1 uncultured Ectothiorhodospiraceae bacterium | reverse complement strand
CACAACCTTGCCAAGGTTGGGGTCGCGAGTTCGAATCTCGTTTCCCGCTCCAGATGCAGAAGCCTCGGTTGTTCCGGGGCTTTTTTGTTTGCGGCCCGCCCCATTGGCGGGCCCGCATTCCGCCTCCCGGGCTAGGTGGCAGAGTGGTCATGCGGCGGCCTGCAAAGCCGCTTACGTCGGTTCGATTCCGGCCCTAGCCTCCAACTTCCTCGCCTGCCACGCTTCGACCCGTCAGTGCCTCACATAGCGGCCCGGATGGCGGAATGGGTAGACGCAGGGGACTTAAAATCCCCCGGACCGAAACGGTCCGTGCCGGTTCAAGTCCGGCTCCGGGCACCATATATCAGGGAGTTACTCGACACCCCGCGCGGTATATCTGAGGAGGGCTCATCCAACGGGTCACAAGAGGGCCCGGAGCGGGATGAGTCCGGCTCGTCGCCGTACCCAGCAGAACAGCGAAAGGGACGTTAAAAGGCCCCCGAATCACCCGAGGTCGTTCGCGGGTAACGCCCAGTGCAGCGCCGACCTGCTCGAGCGTGCACATCGCGCTTGGTTGCATCGTGCCTCCGGTTGATCGCCCCGAATTAGGGAAAGCCCGCCCCATTACGGGGCGGGGCACAGTCACCGCGGGACTATGCGGAGGCCCCCGCGACCGCTCGGCGTTGTTTGGCGAAGGGGAGCCGGGCCAGCGTCGGAGGATTCGTCCGCCTGATTCTATTCGGCCCAGGCCGCCAGAGCGGGCCCCCTGCGGCACGCCATGTCGAAGGCTTCAACACCGTTCGACGATCCCGGTTTACGCAGACAGTGTGACGAAGTCGGCGAGGCTGTCGCCCTGCTCGTCGGTGACGGTTTTATCGTAGTGGCGCTTTAGCGTGCGAAATGGGCCGAGCGGCATCGCTGCATCTTGGCTGACAATGGTCGGCCCTCGGCGACGCGGTGTAGCTGAACGCTCAGTCTGTCCAGATCCGTCCGCCCCTGCGGGCTCCAATTCATTCAAGCCGTGCGTCGCCCCGAATACTCGTGTCTTGCACCGGGCCCGATGTCGCCGCGCACATTCGCGGTTACGGTCCCGTGACCGGGCAACCATCCGGTAGGACGAAAGGTGAGCCACCCTCGGTTGCTCTCGGATCCGCCTCGGCAATCGACCTATGGCAGCGCGGCGGGTGAGACGCTCCCCCGGGCGCGCGAGCGCCCGGGGGATGAGCCCTTGGATGGGTCGCTCCGGTGGGCTAGATGTTGCCCATGCGGGCGCCGTCGGACGGATCGGCCAGGAAGCCGGCTATGTCGGAGCCCAGGGTCTCGACGTCCCGGCCGACGATGTCGCAGGTGCCTTTGAAGATGGCGAAGGCGCCGCCACTGGAGATGCGCCGGGCCTTGAAGTCGCCCAGGGCCTGGCCATTCTCGGTGAGCTCACCCTTGACTGTCACCGACTTGCCGCCGGAGAAGGCGCCGCCGCCGGGGGCATAGACGCCGGTGATCCGCACCTCCAGCACCTGTCCGGCGACGCTGGCGGCCGGCCCGGAGCTCGTCTCGACCTTGATATTCTCTTCGGCGCTGAACTGCTGGATGAAGCCGGCGAGCTTCTCTTGCAGGCGGCACTCGTCGCGTATACCTTGCCTGACTTCCGCGGATTCGGCGAACGGGATCGGCGTGATCAACGTGACGCGTTTGGTCGGGTTGGTCACTTCGCCGCTGGCGTCGCTCTCGGGCTCGGGGGACTTGCCCGCGCAGGCTGCCAACAGGAGTGCCGCAACAGCGAGCAGGCTCGTCGACACGATTTTTCGCATTGTTCCCTCCAGAATGGTGTCGCGTGGATCGGCCACTGGCGCACGCAACATAGGGCGCGGCGTGCGCCTTTTGCAAGCCTGCACCCGCGGCGTCGCAGGCTGCAACGACGCCATGCAATTTTTGTGACGTCACGCACGCGGGCCAATGGGGAGCTTCGAGGGCAGCGATGCAAGCGGGGCAGGCAGAGGCGGATTGGGCCATCGCGGTGACGGGACTGCACCACCGTTACCCCGGCGCGTCGGCGGACGCGTTGGCCGGTGTCGATTTCCACGTACCGCACGGGGCCCTGGCGGGCTTGATCGGGCCCAATGGTGCGGGCAAGAGCACGCTGCTGGCGCTGCTCAACGGCGTCTTGCGTGTCCAGAGCGGCTCGATCCGCGTCGCCGGCCAGAGCCCCGTGGATCGCAAGCGCCTGGGCAGCGTCAGCGCCCTTGTGCCGCAGGGCTGCGCCTTCTACGGCGAGCTCACGGGACGCGAGAATCTGGCATTCCTCGCCGGTGTTCACGGGCTGTCGCGAGTCGTCGCGCGCGACCGCATCGCCGAGGCCGTCGAGGTCGCCGGGCTCGCCGATGTCCTCGACCGAAAGGCCGGCCAGTACTCGGGGGGATTGCAACGCCGGCTCAATCTCGCGCTCGGCTGGATTAACCGACCCGCTATCTTGTACCTGGATGAACCCACGGTGGGTGTCGATGCCGTCTCGCGCCAGGCGATCATCGACGCCATCGGTGGGCTGCGCACGCGTGGCACGACGATCGTGTATACCTCGCACTATATGGAGGAAGTCGAGCACCTGTGCGATCGGCTGACGGTGATCGACCGTGGGCGCGCCGTCGCCTCGGGGCGGACCGAGGAGCTGCTCGAGCGCCTCGGCGGCACCTGGATGGAAGTTGTCGCGGCGCCGACGCCGGGGTTGAGCGAGGCGCTGTCGGCATGGACACCGGCTTGGCTGGATGAGCGCACGCTGCGTCTACGCGCCAGTGGCACGGCCGATGTGCACGCCATTATGGCGCGTCTGGACGAGCACGGTGTCGCGGTCGAGCGCGTCCAGTTCGGGGTTGAGCGCCTGGCCGACGTCTATTGGCGCCTTGTCGATGCCGCCGGCAAGCGGGAGCATCGGGCATGATCGGGCGCACCCTCGTCGCTTGCGCGCGCAAGGAGGCGCTGCTTCTGATGCGCGACCAACAGACCCTGCTGCTGCTCTTTCTGATGCCCACGGTGTTCATCCTCATCATGTCTCTGGCCCTGCAGGAGCGTTTCGACAGCGCCAGCCAGAGCCGCGGGCGCGTGTTGGTTGTCGACGCCGATGGCGGCCCGGCCGGCCGGCAACTGACCGCGTCGCTGCGTGCGCGGACGGGCTTCGATGTCGCTTTCGCCAGCGCCGATGAAGCGGGTGATCCACGCCAGCGGGTCCGGGCCGGCGAAGCCGACCTCGCGGTCCGCGTTGAGGACGGTCTGGGCGATGCCCTGGCGAGCCGCTCCGCGGCCCCGAACGACTACCTGCGCATCCTGGTCGCCCCGGGTGTCGAGCGTGAGCGCGAGGCGATTGTCACGGGCGCCGTCGAGCTCACGCTGGCCCGGCTGCAATTGCGCGCCATGGCCCAGCGCCTTGAGCCCACAGTGGCGCGCGAGCCCGAATCGCAGGCGGATGGGGTGGCGGTTGAGTATCTCTACGGCGACCGCAACGGCGGCGGCGACGTGCGTCCCTCGGCGGTGCAGCAGAACGTGCCGGCTTGGCTGGTTTTTGGCATCTTTTTCGTGGTCATCCCCCTGTCGAACACGATGATCCGTGAGCGCCAGTCCGGCATGGAACAGCGGCTGCGCACGACACCGGCCGGGCCCGGGTCGATACTGGCGGGCAAGTTGTTGCCGTATTTCTGCGTCAATCAGCTGCAGGCCCTGGCGATGCTCGGGGTGGGCGTGTTCATCGTGCCGGCGTTGGGCGGCGAAGCGCTGCGCCTCGCCGGCGTGTCGCCGGCGGCCCTGGTGACCCTGACGATCGCGGTGAGTCTTGCGGCGCTGGGCTACGCGTTGTTCGTGGCCTCGGTCTCGGAGACCAGCGAGCAGGCGAGTATGTTGGGTGGTGGCGGCAATATTATCCTCGCGGCGATCGGTGGCATCATGGTGCCCGAGTTCGTCATGCCCGCCCGGCTGCAAGCCGTTACCAATATCTCGCCCATGGCATGGGGCCTCGACGGTTTCCTGACGGCGTTCCTGCAACGGGGTGGTGTCGACGCCATCGCCCCGTACGCGGCGGCGCTTGTCGCGCTCGGTATCGCGGGCATGGCGATCTCCGGCTGGCTGCAGGGTCGAAGGGCGGCCTAAGTGGAGCAATGTCGCGATGACAGACGACCGCGTGGAGGCGCTCAAGCCCGCGCTCAAACAGCTCATTGTCGAGGAATGCGACAAGGACATCGCGCCGGAGTCGATCGCCGACGATACGATCCTGATCGGTGGCGCGCTCGATCTGGACTCGCTCGATGCGCTCCAGATCGCGCTGGCCGTGCAGAATCGCTACGGTGTGCGCATCCGGTCGGGCCCGGAGGCGCGCAAGGCGCTGGCGAGCGTCACCAGCCTGGCCGAGACCATCGCGGCCAGCGAGTCGAGCCCGTCTTGAGGCCTCGCGATGGCGATCGCTGTGGGCGCTAGTGCGGCTGCGGCTGACGCGACCCCGGCGCGCGCTTGCTTCGCCGGCGCGGCCTTTCACACCCCCCTGGGGCGCGACAGCATCGACGGCTTGGCGCATCCCCCGCCGCAGCCCGCGCGCGTGGCGCTCGAATACGGCGGCACCGGCGACGAGGTACCCTATCGGCTGCTGCCCGGTTGCCCGCTGGAGTCGCTCGAGCAACGCCTCTACGGGATCGTCGAAGGCGTGGTCGAGCGGGCGCTGAACGAGGCGCAGACGACGCCGGGCGAGCGTGGCGCCATGGGGGTGTTTGTCGGGACCTCGTCGGCCGACGTCTCGGTATCGGAGGCGCGCTACCGTCGTGAGCTGGGCGCCACGGGAGATGCGCTCGCCCTGGCCGGTAGCAACAGCATCGCCAACCTGACCTTGCACCTACGCCAACGCTTTGGCCTCGGGGGCCCCGACTACAGCTTCAACACGGCCTGTACCTCCAGCGCCAACGCCCTCATGGCGGCCGCGGATATGGTCTCGCGGGGTCGCCTCGAGGCCGCGGTGGTGGTTGGTGTGGAGTTGTTCAACGTCATCACTGCGGCCGGGTTTCAGGGGCTGGGCCTGCTGGCCGAAGGCTTGATGCGCCCGTTCGACCGGGATAGGGGCGGGCTGACGTTGGGCGAGGGGTGCTCGGCGGTCGTGCTCAGGCGGCGCGCGCCCGGGACCGGCGACCTTCGCCTGTTGGGCGCGGCGACGCTGTGCGATACCTACAGCATGTCCACGACCAACCCGGATGGCTCGACGGTGGCCCAGGTGATCAACCGGGCCCTCGAGCGCGCGGGCATACAGGCTCGCGATATCGCGGCATTGAAGGTTCACGGTACTGCGAGCCTGTATTCGGATGAGGCCGAGGCCGCCGGCATGCGCGCTGTTTTCGATCGCATACCGCCGCTGTTCGCCCTCAAACCCCATATCGGGCATACATTCGGGGCGTGTGGGCTCAATGAGCTGTTGCTGTTCCGGGCGGCAGCGGCTCGGGGCTGGCTGCCACCGAGCCCGGGCGTGGCGTCACCCGAGCGGGCCGACCTGGGCATGGCCCTCAATCAAGAGGCGGTGGCGCTCGAGCCGGGGTATTACATGCTGAATTACTTCGGCTTCGGCGGGAACAATACGTCGCTCGTGCTCGCCAATGCCGACTGACGAGGCCACCGCCACGATCTGGATCCGCGGTGCCGGCGACTACTGCGACGCGGTTGAGACTGAGCCGCGGCCACTCAAGGAGATCGTGCGCGAGGCGCTGGGGACCTCGGTGCGCCGGGTGGGCCGGTTCATCCAGCTTGCCCTCATCGGTACCGGGCGGTGTGTCGACGGGCGCGAGCCGCCGGAGGACACCGCCGTCTACATGGCCTCGGCGCGCGGCGATCTCGCCACGACGCTCTCGGTGGTCGAGGCGTTGTTCCGTGAGGGCCGCCCGCCGATGCCGCTGCACTTCATCAACACGGTGAGCAACGCGCCTTGCTTCTACATCGCGCGCCACTTCGGTCTCGCGGGGCGGAGCCAGTTCGTGTGCAGCCGCTGCTTCGCGCTCGAGTCGGTCCTGGATCTCGCGTGCTTCGATCTGGCTGCCGGCTACATGCAATCGGTCCTGGTCGGGTCCGTCGATATCGCGACCGAGCCCGTCGCCGACCATCGGGCACGGCTGGGGCTGACGCCGGAGGCGGCCGTGGCCGAGGGAAGTCACTGGCTGTGGTTGTCGGTGGGTGCGGCGCCCCCCGACGCTCAGGGTGAGCTCGTCGCCGCCCGCATCCTGGACGATCGCGAGGCGCTCATGGCCTGGCTGGAGCAGCTGGGCCTGCCCGGCGCGGACTGTCAGGTCTGCCCCGGCCAGTTCGCCGACGAAGCCGACGTATCGGCGCTGGTGTCGCAGTTGGATGGCGCCGGGCTTTTCGAGGGACCGACCACGCCGGGTCATTACGACTCGCAAGCGGGCCTGGCGATCAACGCCTTCCTGCACTCCGGCGAGCGCGGCTACCTCGTACACCTCAACGGTGAGATCGATGGGCCTCGCCTGGCCGTGGTGGTGGTGCGCCGAGTGACTGCCCCGGTGCGTTACGCTGCTTCGGCCACATAGGCGTTCAGCAGCCGCCAGACCTGGGCCTCGCGATCAGCGCATCCATGGAGATCCTGGGACAGCGCACCGGTCGCGGCGTCCGCCTTGCCGCGCGTGATCCGGGTGGCGTGGAGGGCGAACTGGCGCCAGTGGTCGCCGGCCTCGGTCAACGCCTCGGCCGCCTCGCCCAGGCGGTGGTTGTCCAGTTGATCGGCCGCTTCCTGGAGAAACGAGGCATAGAGGAAGCGGAAACCCGCGCCGCCGGTGCCGATCTCCTCCTGCATGCGCACGATGTGGGCAAGATAGAGCGACAAGCGGCGCTGGCCGGCCTGGTCGCGTGCCAGCTTGGCCAATTGGTTGGCCAGATAGCGGATGCCGCGAATACCGACCACCGGCAGGGGCGCACGGCTCATGATGCGCTCGTTGGCCTTGATCGCCTGCGGGATGGCGCGCTCGAGATCGATTGTGGCCGGTACCTGCGTGGGATAATACATCAGGCCGTGCGCGGCCATCGCCCCGCGGGCAAAGCGTGCCTTGCGCAAGTCGGCGCCGCTGCAGCGCACCGGCTCCTCGAAGACGGGGTCGCTTATCAGGTAGTCGTCGCCGTCACGCCCGTAAACGATCAGATTGTGCGCGTTGAAGTGGAAGCGCATCTCTTCGGGGAAATAGGGAAGCCAGTACACCGAGGTTTGCAACGCCACGGCACGGCCGTGGTCGAGCTGCTCATCGAGGGCGGCCATGCCGCGTTCCGGGTCGCGGAACTTGTGGTAGGCGAATTGGGCGCCTATGCGCTTGGTCATCTTGTTGATGATGTGGCGCGGTGGCATCCGGTACGCGATCAGGGGCATGCCGCCGATCTTGACGATCGGTATGTAGGCGAACGTCAGCGCGTTCGCCAGCCCGAAGGCCATGGGCTCGGTGACGGCCAGGCCGTGATGGCTGAGCATGCTGGCGACGACGCCGCTCTCGCAGTGAGCGGATTGGCGGTGCTGGAAATCGATCGTCGTGGTCATGTGCCGTCCGTCGATGGGCTCGGCAGTGTCATCAGTTCGTCTATCTCCAGGCCCAGCGCCTCGGCATAGCGCGCAAGGACATGGCTTGGCAGGCGCTGAAAACGCCGAGGATCGAAATGGCGGCGCACGCGCCACTGCCACATCCCGGCGGCACCGGCCAACAGCGGCAGATCCATGCGGCAGTCGTACATGTGGACCTCCAGGGGCGAGGTCTGGCCGGCGCAGGCGCGCGCGTAGGCATCGGCGCGCTGGCGCTCGAGCTCGGCGAGCACGGTCCGCGTGGCCGTGGCCTCGACTTCCCAGCCGGCGGAGCGAACGGTGGTGTAGCGCCCATGCTCGTCGACGGCGTAGAGGAGCTTCTTGCGCCCGGCGTGGGTACTATCCGGATCTTGCGGGGCTTCGTTGCGATGCATTCATTCGACCGTCAGTGACATGAACGCGGTGGAGAAGCGGCCGCTCTCGGGGATGTAGCCCAGTAGCCGCTGGCCCTTATCGAGCTGGCCCGAGTGGAAAAGCTCGGCCAGCATGATGTAGATCGATGCCGCTCCCGTGTTGCCCTTGGTCTCGAGATTGGTGTACCAGCGATCCAGGGGGATTTCCATCCCGGCACGCTGCATGCGCTCGTAGACGGCGTCGCGGAAATAGTAGGACGAGAAATGCGGTAAGAACCAGTCGTAGTCGTCGGGGTCGAGCCCGCGTTTCGCCTGTAGGTGCCGCATCGCGTAATAGACGGTGTAGTCCATTACGTGATCATTGAGCAGTTTGACGTCCTGCTTGATGGCCATGACGGACTCGGCGCCGCGCTGGTCGTGGTCCATCATCGCCCAGCCGCGCAGTGAGCCGTCGTCTCGCTTGGTGGCACCGGCGTACATGCACGTCTCCATCTCGCCGGCGTACGAGATGATATCGACCCAGTCTATGCGCAGGTTCAACCGGTCTTCGCGCGGCCGCGGCTCGATCAAGGCCGCTCCGGCACCGTCGGAGAGCATCCAGCGCAGGAAATCCTTCTCGAAAGCGAGCTCGGGGCGGGCCTCGACCGCCTCGGCGTTGTGTTCCGCCTCGGCGTTGAAGTTCTCGGCGCGCAGGATGGGTGAGGCTAGCTCCGATCCGGTCGCCACGGCACGCGCATGCTCGCCGGTGGCGACGCTCATCCAGGCGTATTTGAATGCACTTACACCGGAGAGGCAGATGCCGGCCGTGCCGATGGCTTCGCCAGGCGGCAAGCCGAGCTCGCCTTGCACCATCAGGCCGTGATGGGGCGCGAGCTGGTCGGCGATGGTGGTCCCCGCCGCGAGGCAGTCGAGGTCGTCGAGTGCGAACGCCTTGTCCTGCAAACCGCGAACGGCCTCGGCCGTCAGGCTGGCGTTGGTATGGGTGAACGCCAGGGTCTCCGGGTCGATGGCGTAGTGGCGCGAGCGGATGCCGTTGCTGCGCAGTATGGTGCGGCGCACGCGTGACGGCTTGGGGCCGACCTGGCCGAGGATGCGCTCCATGTCGTCGTTGCCGACCGGCTCGTTCGGCAGGAACGAGGCCATATTGGTGATGTAGCACGCGTTCGAGGTCATGCCGTGGATTCCAAGCGTTCGGTCGATTCACCGGAGGGCCCGGCATAATAGCGCCTCTGGTTCTGGATGCGCTCGCGGGCCAGCGGCGCCACGAGGCGCTTGATCACGGCACTGATGGGCACGACCGTCAGGATCAGCAGCGTCAAAAATACGACGTAGACGCCAAGCGCGGCCCGTCGACGCGGTGCGCCGGGCGGACCGAGCGAGCGCAACAGTGCACCCCAAATGCGAAAACTTCGATGGGCGATGCGCTCGGAGGCGATCATGTGCTCGTTGACCCGCACCGCGCCCAGGCCCTGCAGCATGGGGCGAGTATCGTCGCTGGCGCGCTCGGGCAATTGATCGGCGATGGCGCGCCCGAAGCGGGCCGCGCCGGCGATGTCGCGCCGGGGAACGCCGGCAGCCGGTATCAGGCCTCCCAGGAACGGGCCTCGCCGCCCCGTCAGAACCCACAGGGGCGTTGACACGAACGTCGCAGCGCTGTGGGCGCGGTCGGTGAACACGACGTTGTCGACCAGATGGGCCCCCAATTCGCCGATGCGCCGCTTGAACGCCTCGTGCGCGCTCAGCCACATGTTGCGACACCCCACTATCGAGACCACGGGACACCCGTTGAACCAGTTCCTCGCATTGGGGTGTTGTAGCAAGGCCATCGCGGGCATCGCCGGCGAAAGGAACCACACCTGGTAGCCGAAGATGATCAGGTCGAAACGCGCCCTGGGGTCCAGTTCCGGCTCCACGATGGCGCGCGGCTCTTCGTATACACACTCCGGGAACGTGTCGAAAAACGCCCAGAAGGGCCAGGGAAACGGGAACGGGCGCTCCGGCTGCAGCCGCAGCTCGGTGAGCTCGATCTCCGGGGAAGCCCGCAAGGGCCCCAAAACCGACTCGAGCAGGTCGGTGAGCTGGCCGGTCTGCGAGTAGCCAATCGCCAATACGCGTTTCTTCGCCGTCATCGACGCGAGTCGTCCCTCCTGATGGTCGCGGGCGGGTGCGGATGCGAGCCCGACAGGTGTAGCCAACCAGCCGGTGCCGCGTGGATCGGGCTGGTTTTGGGCTTAGGATACGCGCGCGAGCGCCGAGCGTGAATCTTACTCGCTCCACGACACGGTTGCGCAGGCTGCACCGCATGGCCCCGGCGCGGCCAGTCTCGGCGGAGGCGGCCGGCGGGCCCGAGCGACTGCCGATCGCTGGCGGAGGGCGGGCACCGCTGTTGGCGGGCGGCGATCGTGCCGGGCTCGGTTGGGGCGGTTTGCTTCTCAGGCGTGGGGAAATTCGGTACCCTGACAGGCTCTACGTGCCCTGTTGTCACGCCCGCACAGCGCCTCGCGCGACGTTGTACGCCATCGGTCTCCGGGATGAAGCCGGCGGCGCCCACGCGCGCGCCCGGCACGCCACGCAATCCGCTGGCCATGCGCGGCCGAGGCCGGCGTGTGGGTCCCGGGCGACGGGTAGTGCCTTCGGGGGTGCCAGCCGACCACAGCGCGCTCTGGCGAATCCGGGGAAGGCTCATGGTGCAGGACGAGCAGGAACTCCTGCAGCAGCTTCGGGCGATACTGGTCGAGATGTTCGATCTCGATGAGTCCCAGATCGTGCCCGAGGCGCGCCTGTATGAGGATCTCGACATCGACAGTATCGATGCGGTGGACCTCGTCACTCGCCTCAAGGAGCTCACCGGCACCCGTGTCCAGCCCGAGGATTTCAAGTCGGTGCGCACGGTCCAGGATGTGGTCGAGGTCACAGAGAAGCTCCTGCGGGGCCGGTGATGGCGCGCTGGCTGGTGGCCGCGGTCAGTGCTGCCGCAGCCGCCTATCCCGTTATCGTGTATCTGTCGCTGGAGTTCCTGTCGGTCACCGCGCTCGGCTCGGTGTTGCTCGGGCTCGCGCTGGCCCGATTACTCCTGGTGCGACGGGCGCAGCAGGATGTGCTGCTCGTCGCCGCGACCGTGGCGGCGATGGCGCTGGCGGGCGGCTACACGCTTGTCGGGGAAACGGCGCTTGGGGTGCGCCTGTATCCCGTCCTCATGAGCGTGGCGATGCTGGCCCTGTTCGCCTGGTCGCTGACCCAGGAGCAAAGCATCATCGAGCGCTTCGCCCGGCTCGTCCATCGCGACTTGTCGCCCGCGGCGATCCGCTATACACGGCGAGTCACGGCCGTGTGGTGCGGTTTTTTCACGCTCAACGGTGCAATCGCCCTGTGGACGGCACTGGAGGCGAGCTGGGCCGTCTGGACCCTCTACAACGGGCTCATCTCGTACGTATTGATCGCAACGCTGTTGCTCGCGGAGTTATGGTTTCGTGAGCGCCGGGCGCCGGCGGCATGATCATGGCCGTATCCGCCTGGGCCGGCGTGGATCGGGCCCGGCTCGACCCGCCTGCGGATAGACAGGAGGAGCCGATGAATCGTTCCCGCGACACCGAGCGCTCGGGCGCGCAGCCTGACAGCCAAGCACCATCGCGCAGCGGCGGCGCGGGCGTGGCGACGGCCGAGCCCAACCGGTTGCCCCGGGTCGATGCCGTCGACACCGCCGGTGACCCGGCGCGCCTCGAGTTGTTCGTGCCGCACGATCTCGCTTGTCTGGAAGGGCACTTCCCGGATATCGCGATCGTGCCGGGCGTGGCGATGATCGGCTGGGCGGAGCACTTCGCGCGCGAGATCCTCGGGTGTGACGGCGAGTTGCGCGATCTGGAGCGGCTCAAGTTCAACCAGCTCGTTCGTCCGGGGCGGGCGCTGGTGTTGCAGCTCATGCAGCCGCAGGCCGGCGGCGATGGCCGTGAAGTGGCGTATCGGTTTCAATCCCCTGCCGACGGTCGGGATCTCGCCTCGGGGCGGTTGATCTTCCACTGACACCGAAGGCGCCTGCGTGTGCGAAGCGCAGTGTGTGGGCAAGCCGGTCGGGTCGGCCGCGTCGCCGGCCGGGCCTGTGAGCCAATGATTCGTGCGCAAGCCGATGGGGCCGCCCATGGACGATAACTGGATTGCCGAGGTCCAAGTCGAAATCCCCTTCCACGACGTCGACGTCATGGGCGTTGTTTGGCATGGCCACTATGCCAAGTACTTCGAGTACGCGCGCACCGAGCTGTTCCGCCAGATCGGCTACGACTATGCACAGATGAAGGCATCGGGTTACGCATGGCCCGTGATCGAATTCCAGCTGCGCTATGCGCAGCCCATGCAGTACGGCCAGCGCATCGTTGTGCGCGCGTCGATCGCTGAATACGAGACCCGGCTCCGGATCGACTACACCATCCGGGATGGCGATAGCGGGCGCCGATTGACCCGAGGTCACACGATCCAGGTGGCGCTCGATACGACCACCTGGGAGATGTGCTTCGCCTCGCCGGATATCCTCTACGACAAGCTCGGCTTACTGGCTTCGTGATTCGTGCAGCGCTCGCCTTGTTGATCCTCTTGGTCGCTGCGTCCGCCGGTTCGCGCGCCGGCGACGACGCGCCCTTGGTGCAGCTCAAGCGTCACACCATCACGGTCGGTGAGTTCGCGCAGCAGCGCTATATACCCGACCTCGAGCGCCCCGTGGAATCCGCCGGACGCTTCGTCTACCACGCGCAGCGAGGCGTGTTCTGGGTCGTCGAGTCGCCCGTTCGGTCCCGCCTGGTCATCGATTCGTCCGGGGTCTACCAGGACGGCGAGCGCGTCTCGGGCCAGGGTATGCTGGACACCATCCGGCCGCTTTTCGGGGCGCTTTTCGGCGGCGATCGATCGGCGCTCGAGCAGCGGTTCCGCCTAGAGCGTTCACAGCGCGACGACGGCTGGACGCTGCGCCTGGTGCCCAAGGGGGCCGCTGCGGCTCGCGCGATCGATGCGATCGAGATCACCGGTGATGAGGATCCGCGCACGGTCACGATCCACGGGGCCGACGGCAGCCGAACGGCGCTGACATTCGCCGACATCGCCCACCCGGAACGCCTGCCACCGGCGAGCCGGCGCGCGTTCGACCGTGGCGGATAAGCGCTCCGCCCGGGTGGGCCCGCCGCTTGTGCGCCGGGTAGCGCTGTGGCTCGGCCTCATGGCCGTTTTCGCCGTCGCGGCGGCGCTGCGCTGGCCCGGTGAGGGCGATTGGTTGCGCACCGACGTGCGGGCCTTGTTGCCGACGCCGGAGCACGATGCCCCGCAAGTAGCCGCAGCCGCGCGCCGCTTGGCCCAGCCGTTCGAGCGCGAGACCGTCTGGTTGGTGGGTCACGAGCGACGCTCGCGGGCCGTCGACGGGGCGAGAGCCCTGGCGCAACGCCTGTCGGGCAGTGACGTCTTCAGCGAGGTAAAGGCCCAGGTCCAGGACGGGCCGGTCGAGTCGCTGGCGCAGGCGCTGCGCCCGTATCGCCACGGCCTCATCGCGCCCGCCGACGCAAGGGCGCTGGCCGAGCGGCCCGAGCAGTTCCTGCAGCGCCGGCTGGCTTCGCAATACAGCCTCCTGGGCGCAGCGGGCGGTGGCCTCGTCGAGGATCCACTGGGGCTGTTCCGCCGGTTTCTGGAATCGGGCGCGCAAGCCGGTGGCGGTGCTGGTGAAGTCATCGGCGGTGTCGCCGTGGTGTCGGGGTCGACGCGTGACTACGGCATCGTCACCGCCCGCCTTGAGCAGGCGGCCTTCCAGGCGCGCGCCGAGCCGCCGTTGCTGGAGGTATGGCGCGATGCGCTCGATTGGGGTGAGGCCGAGCGGCTCCGGGTTCACGCCACGGGCGCGCCTCTGTTCGGGGCCCATGCCTCGGCCAATGCCCAGGCCGAGATCAGCCTCATCGGTGGCGTCTCACTACTGGCTATCGTCGCGCTGCTGTTGGCGCGATTCCGCTCGCCGCGGCCCCTGTTGCTGACCCTGGTCGTGATCGCGGCCGGTGTTGCGTGTGGCCTGGCCGCAGCGATCGCGGTGTTCGGCCCGATCCACCTGATCACGCTGGTCTTTGGCGCTACAGTGATCGGGGTCTCGGTCGATTACGCCTTCCATTATCTTGCCGATAGTCTGCGACCCGACTGGACCCCCGAGGCGGGACTGCGCCACGTCCTGCCCGCGCTGCGCTTGGCGCTGGCCACCAGCGTGTTGGCTTTCCTCTCGCTCGCCCTGGCGCCCTTCCCGGCGCTGCGGGAGGTGGCGGTTTTCATCGCCGGCGGCCTCGTCGGAGCCTGGCTCACGGTGGTGGTGCTGCTGCCGGCGCTCGTGCGGCCTTCGCCGAGGGCGCCGCCCCCGCGGGCCTATGGGCCGCTGCGCGCGCCGCGAGCGGCGGTCACGGTGGTGGCTGTGATCCTGGTGAGTCTGCCCGGCATCGCGCTCCTGGCCCCCGAGGACGACGTACGTTTGCTCTATTCGGCCCCCGATCGTTTGAGCAACGATGACGCGATTGTGGCCGACTTGCTCCAACGCCCCGATAGCAACCGCTTCCTGCTGGTCTCGGGGCAATCGCCCCAGAGGGTGCTGCTGCGCCAGGAGCGATTGCGCCCCCGGCTCGAGCGCCTGCGCCGCGACGATGCCCTCGGTGGCTATCGCATGTTCACCCAATGGGTGCCGTCGCTGCGGCGGCAACGGGCGAACGAGCGCCGGTACCGCGAACTGGCGGAGCAAGGCGATTACCAGCGCTATCTTCGGCGCCTCGGTTTCGGTGAGGAGCGCATCCGCGCAGAGATCGACGCGGTGCAGCAGCCGGGGCCTTACGTGCGTCCGGATGCGGTCGATTCGAGGCTCGATGGCTTCCGCTCGGCGTTGTGGCTGGGCTGCGAGGAGGGCCGGTGTGCAGCGCCGGTCGTTGTCGGTGGGATCGACGGGACCGGCGAGGGCGAGGCCCTCGCGCGCATCGCGAAGGGCCGCGAGGGCGTGGCTTGGGTCAACCGCATCGCGACGGTGAACGACGCGATGCGCGAGCACCGCCGTTTCAGCCTGGTGTTGCTAGCGGTGGCGCTGGTCATCGTGGCAGCGATTCTGATGGTGGCACTGGGGGCACGCCGTGGACTGCGGCTGGCGGCCGTGCCCGCGCTGGCGGTGATGGTGAG
Organism: uncultured Ectothiorhodospiraceae bacterium; assembly: GCA_964445325.1. Lineage (GTDB taxonomy): Bacteria > Pseudomonadota > Gammaproteobacteria > XJ16 > Halofilaceae > Halofilum. Next base: position 24,277 of record CAYUKN010000008.1, on the reverse strand, counting down.
CCTCGGCGTGATCGGTTATGCGGGGGCGTTGTTCAACGTGTTCAACATGATGGCGCTCTTGCTCATCCTGGGTGTCGGCATCGACTATGCATTGTTCTACGATCGAGCGGACACGCCGGGACGGGCAACGGCGGCGCTCGCGATCACGATGGCCGTGACGACGACGGTGTTGGCCTTCGGGCTCCTGGTGTTCTCGGCGACACCCGTGATCCGTGCATTCGGGGTGACGTTGCTGCCCGGGCTCATCGCGGCCTATGGGCTTGCACTCATGTTGGGGGGCTCGCGGAGCGCGGACGATGCAGGCGGCCATGCGTGCTGATTTCGATGTGGTAGTGATCGGGGCGGGGCCGTCCGGCGCGATCGCTGCGAGTCTGTTGTGTCAGCGGGGCTATCGCCCGTTGGTACTGGAGCGCGCGCAGTTCCCCCGCTTTGCCATCGGTGAGAGCCTGCTGCCGCAGTGCATGGAGCACCTCGCCGAGGCCGGCTTGGACCGGGCAGTCCATGCGGCAGCCGAGCCGTGCGGGTTCCAGTACAAAAACGGCGCGGTGTTCGAGCGCGCGGGCAGGCAGGCCGTGTTCGATTTCGCGGATAAAGCGAGCGCGGGGCCGGCTGCGACGTACCAGGTGCGCCGATCCGAATTCGATCAGTTGCTCGCCGACGAGGCCGCGCGTGCGGGCGCGGATGTACGCTACCGCCACGAGATCGTCGATGTCGCCCTCGAGCGGCAGCCGCGTCGTGTCACCGCCCGGCGCCTGGCGGACGCGACCGAGCAGAGCTGGACTTGTCGTTTCGTGCTGGACGCCAGTGGCTTCGGCCGCGTGTTGCCGCGCATGCTGGATTTGGAGCGCCCCTCCGACTTCCCGATCCGGCAGGCGCTTTTCACCCACGTCGCGGACCACATCGGCGACGCCCGCTTCGATCGCACCAAGATCCTGGTGTCGGTCCATCCAGCGCGCCATGACGTGTGGTACTGGCTCATCCCCTTCGCCGATGGTCGCAGCTCCGTGGGCGTGGTAGGCCCTCACGAGGCGATTGCCGCAGCGCCGGGTGATACCGAGACGGCCAAGCTGCGGGCAATGATCGAGCAAGCCCCGACCCTCGGGCAGTACCTGGCCCGCGCCGATTTCGACACCGATACCCGCGAGATCACCGGCTACAGTGCCAATGTCACCCGCCTCTGGGGCCCCGGCTATGCCTTGCTCGGCAACGCTGGGGAATTCCTCGACCCGATCTTCTCTTCGGGCGTCACTGTGGCGATGAAATCGGCAAGCCTGGCGGTGGCGACCCTGGATCGTGAGCTCCGGGGCGAGTCGGTGGACTGGCAGAGCGCGTATGCCGATCCGCTGCAGGCCGGTGTCGATACCTTCCGCCACTTCGTGGAGGCGTGGTACGACGGCAAGCTCCAAGAGATTGTGTTCGGGTGGCAGGACGACGAGTCGATCAAGCGACAACTGACTGGCGTGCTCGCCGGCTATGTCTGGGATCGGGACAATCCGTACGTGCGCGACACGCGGCGCCGACTCAATGTATTGGCGAGTGTATGCCGCAAGCTTTGATGCCATTCGGTCTCGTCGCCGCGCTGGTGCTGGTCACCGGCGGCTGTGCCGCGCTGGGCCCATGGGTGGGCGGCCCCGGGGAGCCACGCGCACTGGCGTCGACCGATGGCGTGGCGGATCGCTCGTTCCAGCAGATCCTGACGCTGCACTATGATCAGCGTTCGAGGCGATTCCTCGCGGCCGGTCAGGTCTGCGACGGCGAGCTTGCGCTCGCGCTGCTGACGCCGCAGGGTCTCGAGCTACTGCGCCTGCGCTACGGCCGCGATGGACTCGAAGTCGTCAACGAGCGTGGGCTGCCCCCCGGGCTGACGGCGCGTGCGATCCTGGCCGACTTCCAGCTGATCCACTGGCCCGCAGCGGCGCTGCGCGCGGCTTGGGCCGCGCCCTGGACGCTGCAGGCGGGCGGCGGGCATCGCCAGGCGCTGTATCGAGGCGAGCCCCAAGTGCGTGTGCGTTATGCCGGGGATCGCTGGGCCGACGCAGCGACGCTGGCGGACCGTGTTAGCAACTACCGACTGCGCGTCCAGCCGCGCGAGCACGCCGTCGGCGATTGTGGCGGATCGGCGCGCGGGCCCGCGGAGTCCGACCGGGTGCCAGCGCCGCGCGCCCGCGGGTATGGTTGATGGCCGCAGCCAGGGTCACCGGCCGCCGAGGCCGCCGCCACTCGAGCGCAAAGACGGGATGCCAGCATGAGCTATAACGGCTACAGCGTCGCGCAGCTAGTCCCCCATGCCGGGCCCATGGTGCTCATCGACGAGATCGTCGCGTTCGACGCCGAAGGCGTCCGGGCGCGCACGTCGACGCGCAGCGACGGTTTGTTCGTGCCCCCCGGCGAGACCGGGGTGCCGGCCTGGCTCGGACTGGAGTATCTGGCCCAGGCCATTGCCGCATGGTCTGGCTACAACGAGCTGTGCGCGGGGCGCTCGATCAAACCCGGGTTGCTCGTGGGCACCCGCTCGTTCACCAGCAATGTGGGGCGTATCCCCGCCGGGACGAGCCTGGACGTGCAGGCCTCCCGCGTCGTGGCGGGCAAGGGCGCAATCAGCGTCTTCGAGGGGCGCATCGAGGGCGCGGGCGTGACCCAGTCCAGCCGCATCAAAGTGGTCCTGCCGGAGGACATCGGGCCCTACTTGGAGGGCACGGATACCGACTGAGGGGGCCGCGCATCGACGCTGATGCGGCCAGCGCCGAGCGGGCACCCGCCTCGAATCATGTTCCCCGGGGCATCCTTCACTGGTGAGAACGGGTATCATGGATGGGTTACCCGGGGTGGCCGTTGAGGCGTCCATTATCGATCGGCGGGCGCGCCCATGGGGCTCCGCCTCGGGCCACCCCAGCCCAACCGTGATCGGGATCAGAAAGCGCATGACCTTCGCCGTTGGGCCATCCATGAACCGCACCGCGCAGCCGGTCGCCGCGCACTCGAGTGCGCCGTATCGCCGCACCGGCGCGATCGCCGCGGTCCCGGGCGCGGTCATTGGGGGAAGCTGATGCGGCGTGTCGTGGTCACGGGCATGAGCGGGCTTTCGCCGGTCGGCCAGGACTGGCCGAGCGTCTCGGCGGCGCTCGAGGCGGGCCGGACGGGGATCCGTTACATGGACGACTGGGCGCAGTTCGAGGGCTTGTTGACCCGCCTGGGCGCGCCCGTGAGCGACTTCGAGCAGCCGCGACACTACAGCCGCAAGGCCACCCGCAGTATGCCGCCCGTGGCGGTGATGGCCACGCGTGCGACCGAGCTTGCCCTCGAGGACGCGGGGTTGCTCGGTGATCCCGTGCTGACCGGCGGGCGCACCGGCGTCGCCTACGGCTCATCGACCGGGGGCATGGATGCGACGGCCGAATTCAACCAGATGCTCATCAATCAAAGCACCGCCGGGATCAACGCGACCACCTACATCCGCATGATGGCGCACACGGCGCCGGTCAACATCGGCGTCTTCTTCGGGCTCCAGGGGCGCGTCTACACCACGAGCAGTGCCTGCACCTCGGGCAGCCAGGGCATCGGCTATGCCTTCGAGGCCGTGCGGTCCGGGGCCCAGACGGCCATGGTCGCCGGCGGCGCCGACGTGCTCTCGCCCACGGAAGCGGCCGTTTTCGATGCCCTCTACGCGACCTCGACCGCCAACGATACCCCCGAGCGATCGCCGCGCCCCTTCGATCGCGACCGTGATGGGCTGGTGATCGGCGAGGGTGCGGGCACGCTGGTGCTCGAGGAGCTCGAGCACGCCCGTGCGCGCGGGGCACCGATCCATGCGGAAGTGGTGGGCCACGGCACCAACTCGGACGGGCGCCATATCACGCAACCCAGCCACGAGACCATGCGCGTCGCCATGGAGCTGGCATTGGAGAGCGCGGATCTATCGCCCGACGCGATCGGCTATGTCAGTGCGCATGGCACCGCCACCGATCACGGCGATGCGGCCGAGTGCCGCGCCACGCGCGATGCGTTCGGTCGCGCCGTGCCGATCAGCGCGTTCAAGAGCTATACCGGGCATACGCTGGGCGCGTGTGGCGCGCTCGAGGCGTGGGTTGCGATCGAGTCGATGAAACGGGGTTGGTTCCACGGGACCGTCAATCTCGATCATATCGACCCGAGCTGCACCGAGCTGGATCACATCGTTGGCGCGGGTGGGCGCCCGATCGAGTGCGAATACGTGATGAGCAATAACTTCGCCTTCGGCGGGATCAATAGCTCGCTGGTCTTTCGTCGCTGGGGCTGAGTCCAGCGCCACCGTCGCAGCGGGCCCGCCGAGGGTTCACCGGGTCGCGATGGTGAGCCGGCCGGAGGCCAACTCGCCCGTGTCGCTGGCGGCGCGGAATCGGTAGATCAGGCCCTGGCCGCTGCGAAGCTCGGCCGAGGCGATGATGCGTAGTTCGGCACCGACGTCGTCCAGGGCCTCGACCGCGAGCTCGAGATCGCGAACTTCGACGAGCACGCCTGCCCCGCCAGCGCCGTACTCGCCGGTCAGTCGGGTGTGCAGCGCCGCCGCCTGGGCGGCGTACTCGACCAGGTGGACCGCGTCGAGGCGGCCGTCACGGCGCAGCGGGTGGTTCGACTCGCGGTGGTTCGCTGCCCGGCACTCAATGCGGTCATTGTCCCAGAAGCGGGCCTCTTGCAGCAGGCACATCGGGCCGGAATGGGGGATCAGCTGCTCGATCTCGTCGCGTTTCATGATGACCGTGTGAGCTCGACGGCCAGGTTCCCTTGATCCGAGCCGACGACGACGCGTGTCTGCGCGCCCTCGGCAATGGCCGCCAATAGCGGCAACGCGCGCGCGGCCGGATTGCACTGGCGATAGCGCTCGAGCTCACTGGCGGCGCACGGGGTAACGGGCTCCCGGGTGTGCTCCACTGGACCCAGCAGCGCGCGGCCGTGTGCGTCTTGCGGGTCGAGCACGAGGGCGACGGCGCAGGAGTCGACGACGTCGTAGCGCGCGGGCTCGAGCAGGCCGCCGCCGGCGGCCTCGAAGGCCACCAGCAGGACAGAGTGGCCCTCGTGAGTGGCCATCGCCCAGGCCTCCATGAGCCCGGTGGCGAAGCTGTCGCGACCGCCGGAGACGCTGCTCGCGGGCTGCTTCGAGCCCGTCGCGATGCTCCAATAGCCCGCTGCGGTGTTGTGGACCGAGTTGTGAAACTGCGTCGGCGAGACGCCGCCCTCGGGGTCGGCCAGGGTGCGGCAAAGCCGGTCCGCGATGTCCACGTCGGCCGCGCTCGAGGCGAAAACAGTGGCCAGCGCCTTGGGATCGGCGTCGGCGCAGGCCTGTTCCGCGGCCTGGAAGGCCAGGCGTACGCTGGTGCCGGCCCGGCGGGCCTCGTTGCGTGGCAGCAGCCCCGTGCGGGCGGGCTTGAACGGCTCCGGTTGGTAGTCGATCTCGCCGCGCAGCACGGGCGCTGCGCTGGCCCAATCGGCTAGCCCAGCGGCCGCGATGCCGATGCCGTGGATGGCGAGTCTCGTCACGCCGGTGCTCCCAATACCAGGCTGCAGTTGCTCCCGCCGAAGCCGAAGGAGTTGACGCAGGCGCGCTCGACGCGCGCGCTCCGCGGGGTCAGTACGATATCGGCCTCGATCCGGGGATCCAGTTGCTCGGTGTTGAGGCTGTGCGGGAGCCAGTTGCGCTCGATGGCCAACAACGCGAGCACGGTCTCGACAATACCCGCGGCGCCGAGCGTGTGACCGGTCCAGCCCTTGGTGGAGGACGCCGGCACCCGGTCGCCGAAGACACGCATGACGGCGCGGTCCTCGGCCAGATCGTTGGCCGGCGTGGCCGTGCCGTGGAGATTGATGTAGTCAATGGCCGTGCGATCCAAGCCCGCATGCGCCAGGGCCCCTTGCATCGCGTGCGCGGCGCCTTCGCCTTCGGGCTCCGGCGAGGCCATGTGGTAGGCGTCGCTGGATTCGCCCCAGCCCAACACCTGCGGTCGGGTCTCGCCTTCGCGTGCGGGTCGCACCAGCGCGAAGCCCGCTGCCTCGCCGATCGACAGGCCGTCGCGCGCCGCGTCGGCGGGGCGACACGGCCTGGTCGAGACCAGCTGGAGCGAGTTGAAGCCGTAGAGGGTGGTCAAACAGAGCGAGTCGATGCCGCCGACGATCGCCGCGTCACATAAACCGGTGGCGATGGCTCGACCCGCGGAGGCGAATACCTTGGCGCTCGATGAGCAGGCCGTCGACATGACCCAGGTCGGCCCCCGCAGGCCGAGGCGCGCGCGGACGTAGCCCGCCACGGAGAAGTAATCGTGGGTGTACTCGTAGAGGAACCAATCGGGCAGCGCCCCCGCTTGTGCCTCGCGATAGGCGGCCTCGGTGGCGCCAATGCCGGAGGTGCTGGTCCCCAGGAACAAACCGACGCGCTCGGGCCCGTGGGCCTGGATAGCCGCTGCGACCGCGTCCTCGAACCCGTCCTGCTGCAGTCCGAGCTCGGCCAGTCGATTGTTGCGGCAGTCCCAGTGCGCCAGCCCCGCCGGCAAGGGGGTTTGCATGCAATCCGCTACCTCGCCAACCCACGTATCGAGATCGACGTGGGGCAGGGTGCACCGAGCCAGGCCGGATTCTCCCTGTCGAACCCCGCGCCAGAGGACCTCGTTACCTGGACCCAGGGCCGTCGTCACGGTATGGGTGTCGATGGCGAGCGTGGTCACGATTCCCAGAACTCGTAGAAGTTGAACCAATTGTACGGTGCATAGCGCGTGTACACGGCCAAGCGGTCCGCGTAGGCCTGTGCCCATGCGCCCGCTCGCGCGCTGCGCTCGGCGCGCGGCAAATGCACGTGCTCGGCGAACTCCTCGATGTAGACCTCGTAGTGATTGCCCCCGCGGTAAAGGGTGAAACCCACCACGACGGGCACGCGCAGCACGCCCGCCAATAGCCACGGACTGACGGGAAACGCCGCGCTGCCTCCGAGGAAGCGACAACTCGCCGTGTCCTCACCGGGCCACGTGCGGTCCGCCATCAGACTCACGACCTCGCCGCGGGCGAGCGCGTTTTGCACCTTGAGCACACGATCGACGTCCGACTGCGAGGTGTCGATGAACATCTGGCGCAGCTGCGGATTGATCGCATCGAGCACGGCATTGGTGTTGGCACTAGTCGTTCGGTCCATGAGCGCGCGGAGTTTCACCTTGCCGTCGGTGGCGCCGAGCCCGCGCATGATCTCGAAGCTGCCGAGATGCCCCATCATCAGCAGCAGCCCCTGGTTGCGGCGCTGATACTCGTGGAGGATCTCGTTGCCCTTGATCGTTATGTCGAGACGGTGCGCTTGTCCGGACAGCACATAGACCCGGTCGAGCACGGTGATGGCGAAGGTCAGGAAATGGCGATAGACATCGCGCCAGCCCGCCGGCCGCCCGAGCACCCGCTGCAGGTAGCTCTTCGAGGCGGCGCGGGCGTCGCCCGCGGTGAGTAAGTAGTACAGCACGGTCGCGCGCAGCACCTTGATGGCGGCGCCGCGGCCCAACCGCTGCGCGATCCAGACGACGAAAAGGATGAACGGGCGGCTGCCGCGCTCACGCTGCTCGGTCCAGTGCTTCGGGGTCAATTCGTATCCCGCGCGATGCGCAGCTTACCCGCTACGAGCTCGCGTTCGGCGTCGCTGCAGACGAAACGCAGGTGGCTGTCGTCGATCTCCTGCAGCGCGATCGAGCAAGGGCGGTCGGGATAGAGCGGGTTGCGGAAGCGACAGCGTTGGACGCACATGACGCGGGCGCCGTAGCACCGGCGAGCCGCGGCCACCACGCCCTCGAGCAGCACGACCGCCGGCACGATGGGCTCGCCCGGAAAATGGCCGTCCAGGCACGGGTCGTCCGCTGCGACCTCGAGTGTTTCAATCGCCATGTGTACTCCGGCTGCGCTGGCCAACGAGCGCCTCGAGCTCCGCCTGAGGCAGCTTGCCCAAACGGTTGCGTGGCAGGCGATCCACCCGCATGAGCGGGCGTGGTATGAACACGGGGTCAATCGCCTCGGCGAGTGCTCGGGCGAGGTCGCGCTCGTCGCGCTCGGGGGCGACGACCAGCGCGGCGGGCCGGCTCACTTGGCGCTCGTCGCGCGGCACGAAGGCGGCGGCATCGGCGACACCCTCGAGCTCGAGCAGGCGCTGGGTGAGGTCATTGAGCGACATGCGCTTGCCCCCGACTTTGAGCATGTCCTGCGAGCGCCCGAGCAGACGGAAGCGTTGCGCATCCAACAGCTCGAGCTCGTCTTCGAGCTCGATGGGTTCGGGCAGTTGCGGGCCGTGCAGCAAAGGGGCCGTGGGTGGTGACAGTTGCATGTCCCGATAGAGGGTCCAAATCGGGCTCTCGGTGACCCGGCGACTGGCGAGGCTGCCGGCTTCCGTGCAGCCGTAGATCTCGCAAACCGGCGCGTCCAGCAACGCCTCGGCCTCGCGCGCGGTGGCCTCGGCTAACGGGGCGGTCGCCGATATCGTCATCACGATCTCCGGCATGGACGTATGGCTTTGGACGCATGCCCGCAGATGCATAGGGGTCGTGATGAGAAGCCGCGGTGGCGGCATCGCAGACAGTGTCTCGGCGATTTCCCAGGGCAGGGAGGGTGCACCCGCATGCGCGGCGAAGCCGGCGTGCAGGACGGGCAGAACCGAGGTCTCCAGCCCGTACATGTGCTGTGGTGGCACCGTAGCGGCGATGTTGAGCGGGGGTTGATTCGCCAGGAACCGGGTGTACCAGCGGTCGATGATCTGGCGCAGATCACCCCAGTACTTGCGGTGCGGCGTAGGGCGGCCCGTGCTGCCCGAGGTGAATACCACGGCAACACACTGGCGTGCTCCTATCGCGGGCGCACTCGCGGGCGGCCCGGCTGCGTCTCGCTCGGGACCGGCGACGACATCGTCGTCGATCGTGGCGCAGTCGGCGAATTGCTCGCGCACATCGGCCAGGGCTCGTTGGCCGTGGTTCGGAGGCAGCAGATTGACGCCGCCCGCCATGCACACCGCCCCGAATGCAACCGTGAATCGGAAACGGTCCTCGCACAGATTCAAATAGGCGCGCTGTGGTCGCAGTGTGGCGGCAAGGGCCTCCATCGCCGCCAGCGCATGGCCGCAGCTTATGGCCTTGCCGTCGCGCCATGCGAACACGCGCTCCGGATGGTAGTCGGCGACCAGCGGCAGGCCCTGTTGCGCGAGGTCGGTATGGCTCATAGGGGACATCGCCTCGCCCGCTGCATGGCCGTATCGACCGCACCGGGTCGCACGCGGCGCCGAATCGCATCCTCGACGCTCAGCCTGCGAGACACACGCGCGTCCGCCCTAGCCGGCGACCCGCTCTCCTTGAACGTAGTCCGAAAGCGCCCGTAGCGTCGCGAAGATCTGGCTGTTGCGCTCGTCATCGGCGCGCAGCTCGACACCGAAGCGTTGCTTGACCGCCAGCGCGATTTCCAGGGCATCGATCGAGTCCAATCCCAAGCTGTCCTGTCCTTGGCCGAAAAGGGGTGCATCGGGAACGATCGTGCCCGGATCGACATCATCGAGCTCAAGCGCGGACACCAGCATTTGCGCCATTTCGCGTTCGAAATCGGTTTGTTGCGTCATCTCGATACCCGTGAGGAGCGAATCGGGGGGTCATGGTCGATGTGTCAATCACCAGTGCGCGGCTACGCCCCGAATCGACATGTTCGGGTTATAATCTTGTCGTAACGGCACCGAACTGCTCGATGGCCGCTCGCGGGAGGGGGTTCACAGGCGCCCGCCGAGCAGTGACTACGATAACCGACGATTGGTGGATTGGTACACGGGGGGACCCCCGGCCCGGTGGGGCGTGGCCAGCGCCTAGCCAGCCTGCCGCATGTGCCACGTGATGATTACTGCCGGATCCCGAGAGCGTAGCAGTGCATTACCGCTGAGCGTGACTCTGGCGGAAAGCCCCGCCGGAAGCACGGAGCGGGTCCTGGGCGAGTGCGCTTTCGGAACGGAGGTCGCCGGGGCCGTGTATCACGCCGGTATGCCTCCGCTGGATCGGCGCTCGCGGTGTGAGATCTGGCGCGCCATGGGGGCGGTGACGCAAGGACATGACGGTGCGGTCGCGTGGCGCCGCAACGAGCACCTGCTGTTCGGCTGGACGACCGCTTCGATGGCCGAGGATGACGTCGCTGCCACCTACGCCTGCTACCGTGCGCTATTCTCCTCCGTTGGCAACAGCGGGTATCCCCATCTGTTACGGATTTGGAACTTCCTGCCCGGGATTAACGAGGGCGTGGGCGACGCCGAGCGCTATAAGCGCTTCTGCCAGGGCAGGGCCCAGGCATTCGACGAGAGCGAGCTGGCTCGGGAACAGTACCCCGCGGGTACCGCCATTGGTACACGCGCCGATAGTCGGTTCCTGGTGTATTTCCTGGCGTCGACGCAACCGGGCAAGCGGGTAGAAAACCCGCGTCAGGTCAACGCACCCCAGTATCCGCGCCAATATGGGCCGCGCAGCCCGCGCTTCGCGCGGGGGATGGCGTGGCCCGGCCGCGATGCCTCTATGCTGCTGGTATCGGGCACGGCGAGTATCGTCGGCCATGAGAGCCGCCATGGCGCCGAGGTCGAGCGCCAGTTTGAGGAAACCTGGCGTAATCTCGATGCGCTTTGCCACAACGCCGGCGGCGCGGCTCCCGTCGCGTTGCGCGTCTATCTGCGCCACCAGCGGGACTATCCGCGCGTGCGGCGCCTGCTCGAGCAGCGACTCGATCGCCGTGTCCCCGTGGTGTATTTGCACGCCGACATCTGCCGCGCCGAGTTGATGCTGGAGATCGAGGGTGTCTACGCGTTGACGCCGGGAAGCGCTTGATGTGGGCGCGTCTCGGCTACGCTTGGCGCGTTGGCGCGACCGGTCTCTGCTTCGTCGTCTTCGGGGTCACAGGGGTGTTGCTGACGCTGGTGGCGTGCCCCGCGGTGCGCTTGCTGGTCCACCCCGCTGCCAGGCGCAAGCGGGTCGGTCAGCGCCTGATCTCGTTGAGTTTCGCCGGTTTCACCCGGCTGATGATCCTGGTGGGGGTGCTCGAATGTCACGTCGATGGCCGCGACAAGCTCGAGCGCCACGGTTGCGTGGTCGTCGCCAACCATCCGTCGTTGATCGATGTCGTGCTTCTGTTGGGCGTGATGCGGCGCGCCGATTGCATCGTCAAGCAACCGCTATGGAACAGCCCGGTCACGGGTGCGCCGTTGCGGATGGCGGGCTACATCCCCAATGCTGCGGGCCCGGAGTTGGTCGAGCGGGCGTGTTCGTCCCTGGGGGCGGGCAACCGCTTGCTGGTCTTCCCGGAAGGCACGCGCACGCGGCCCGGCGAGGCCCTGCGGTTCCAGCGGGGCGCGGCCAATATCGCGGTCCACGCCCGCGCCGACGTGGTGCCCGTGACGATCCGCCTGAGCGAGCCGACGTTGGGCAAGCACCATCGGTGGTATGCCGTGCCGCGGCGGCGGCTGCGCGTGACCCTGTCCGTCGACGAGCCGATCCGGATCGAGCCGTATCTCGCCGGCGGTGTAAGCAAGGCGCTCGCGGCACGCCGGCTTACAGAGGACATGCGCCGCTACTATGAGCGTCGCTTGACGCCGGCGAGGGACACCAAGCGAGCCGGTGATGGCCTGGAAGCGGCGCAGCAGCAACCGCTGTAACGCCGCGCCGGCGGGATTGCTCTGCCCAGGGCAGGCCAAGCGAGTCCGCGCGCACGCCGACCGTCGTCGGGGCGCCGCATGCCGTCGTTTGCACCTATCGCAGGGGAGGGTGCGGATCTCGTCGTCGCGCTGATGGCAAGGGGGCTCTCGCGGCGTGGCGCGCGACGCGAACGGCCTGGTGTATGCATGATGCTGTGGGCACGCGCTGCGCGTGCTTGCTGTGACGGTCGACGAGAAAGGGATCGGGGTGATTGGAGCGCAACCGCAGGATCGGGAAGTGGCCAGGGCCGAGGCGCAGCGCCTCGCCATCGAACCGCGTATCTGTGCGCTGATCCCGGTCTTCGACCATGCCCATAGCATCGGTGAAGTCGTTGCGGGGGTGCGCTCGTGCGGACTGCCCGTGATCCTCGTCGACGATGGCAGCTCGTGCCACTGCGCGCACGAGCTCGATAGGCAAACCGCAGCCGATCCGGAGGTCGAACTCATCCGGCTGCCGGTCAATGCGGGCAAAGGCGCGGCGGTGCTGGCCGGCGCGCGCCAGGCGCTGGCGCGGGGCTTTTCCCACGGGTTTCAGATCGATGCGGATGGCCAGCACGATCTGGGCGCCATCCCCGAAGCACTCGAGCGCACGCGCCAATCGCCGACGGCGGTGGTCGGTGGCAAGCCGATTTTCGATGCCAGCATCCCGGCTGCACGTCTCTACGGGCGATACGTCACCTACGCCCTGGTGTGGCTGAACACCTGGTCGTTCGCGATTCGCGACCCGCTTTGTGGCTTCCGCGTCTATCCGCTGGCCGAGACCGTCGCTCTGGCCAATCGCCAGCGAATCCGGCAACGGATGGACTTCGACGTCGATATCATCGTGCGTCTCGTGTGGGATGCTGTCCCGATCGATTCGGTGCCCGTTGCGGTACGCTATCCGATCGACGGCATATCCCATTTCGACTTGCGGCGAGACAATCTGCTGCTGGCGCGTCTGCACGCGCTGCTGTTCTTGGGTATGCTGATCCGCGCCCCGTTGCTTGCCACGCGCCGCGTGGCGCGATTGTTCGGCGGGCAAGAGGCCTAGAGGCTGCCGGTGTCCCGACCGAGCGTCGCGTGTCGGCGGTGCCGCCGAGCGGCCGGTTTCGGGCGGGGCGCTGCACTGCCACCGGGGCAGCGTGGTTGCTATGCTAGCGAGCATGCGGTGAGGCCGGGTTTTCGGACGGGCGCCCATCCCTTCTTGCGCCGGGGTGCGGTGGCTGCAGCCCCGCGGCGCTGCCCGAACAGGGAGTGACATGATGAACGCTGACGAAGAAACCGATGTCGCTGTGATTGGTGCGGGCCCGGCCGGAAGCATGGCCGCGGCGAGGTTGCGCCAAAGCGGCTGGCGCGTCCACGTACTCGAGCGTAGCCGATTCCCGCGCTTCGTCATCGGCGAGAGCTTGCTGCCGCAATGTATGGAGTGGCTGGAGGCTGCGGGGATGCTACCGCGGTTGCAGGAAGCGGGTTTTCAACCGAAGCGGGGCGCTGCGTTCGCCTGCGGCAACCAATTGGGGACCATCGATTTCGGCGATGGATTCACGCCCGGTTGGGGCTACACCTGGGAGGTACAGCGCGCCACGTTCGATCAAATCATGGCCGACGAGGCAGCGCGTCAGGGCGCCGACGTGCGATTCGAGCAGAGTGTCGGTGCGGTCGATTTCGGCGAGTCGGGCGCGCCCCGGCTTTCGGTGGTCGACCGCGATGGCGCGGGCTACGAGCTCGGGGCACGCTTCGTGTGCGATGCCAGCGGCAATGGCCGAGTGCTGCCCAAATTGCTCGGATTGGACCGCCCATCGGATCAACCACCACGTACGGCGATCTTCACCCATATCGAGGATCGGATCACGGCGCCGAATTACGATCGCGACATGATCCTGCTGTGCTACCACCCGGAGCACACGGCGGTTTGGTACTGGCTCATCCCGTTCAGCGACGGGCGTGCCTCGGTCGGCGTGGTCGGCGACAGCGCCATCGTACGCCCCGATTTCGATGATCCCGCGGCGGCGCTCAAGGGGTTCATCGCTGAGGAACCGAGCCTGTCGCGCCTGTTGCAGGACGCCGTTTTCGACGATCCGGTTCGCAGCGCGACGAGCTACGCGAGCTCGGTGTCCCAAATGTACGGCAACGACTTCGCCTTGCTCGGCAACGCCGGCGGGTTCATTGACCCCGTTTTCTCATCGGGCGTCACCCTGGCGATGAAATCCTCCGTTTTGGCCTCCGACCTGGTCGATCGCCAGCTTCGCGGGGAGGCGGTCGATTGGGATAGTGCGTTCTGCCGACCCATGGAGCAGGGCTGCGAGGTCTTCCGGGCCTTCGTAGAGCGCTGGTATGACGGCAGCCTGCAATCGGTATTCTTCAAACCCGATCCGGATCTCGAGATCCGGCGCATGCTGAGCTCGGTGCTTGCCGGCTACGTGTGGGATACCGATAATCCCTACGTTCAGAAACCCCATCGTCGGCTGCGCTCGCTCTGCGACATGTGTGCCATGGAGACCAGCGCCGTCTGATGCCTCGGGGTGCGCTGAGCGCATTCGGACGTCGCTACGAAGGGCAGGCCCCACACAGTGCCGAGAGGCGGCAATGACTGACACGGTTTTGGTGACGGGCTCGAGCCGAGGCATCGGCCGGGCGATCGCGTTGCGTTTGGCACGCGACGGCTTCGACGTGGTGCTCCATTGCGTGCATCGCCGCGATGCAGCCGACTCCGTTGCCGAATCGGTGCGCGAGCTCGGCCGCGAGGCTCGTATCCTGCAGTTCGACGTACGCGACCGCGAGGCCGCCGCGTCCGCTTTATCCGAGGATATCGAGGCGCACGGCGCCTACTACGGTGTCGTTCTCAATGCGGGGATCACGCGCGATGCGGCCTTCCCGATGCTCAGCGACGATGATTGGGATAGTGTGGTCGACACGAGCCTCGATGGTTTCTACAACGTGATCAAGCCGTGCACGATGCCCATGATTCGGCGTCGGGCACCGGGGCGAATCGTCACGATCGCCTCGGTCTCGGGCATGGTGGGCAACCGGGGGCAGGTGAACTATAGCGCGGCCAAAGCCGGTGTCATTGGCGCAACCAAGGCCCTCGCACTCGAGCTCGCGAGTCGGCGGATCACGGTCAATTGCGTCGCGCCTGGTCTCATCGAGACGGAGATGACCGCGGATGTCGCAGGCGAGGACATCGCGACACTGGTGCCACAGCAGCGGATGGGCAGCGCTGATGAAGTGGCGGGGGTTGTCGCCTTTCTGTGTTCCGCCGATGCCAGCTATGTGACGCGCCAAGTGATTCCGGTCAACGGCGGCATGTTCTGAAGCGTTGGCAAGGGGATGACTGCCGCCCCGTGCCCACGTGCTCAGCCGGGTTCAGAGCCGCTGACGTCGGGGCGGCACTCGAGTGGCCAGCGCCCGCCATCGCGGTCGAGCTGGGCCAGGCTAAGCCGGCTGGCCGTGGTGCGCAGTTGGACCACGCTGAGGCTGTAGTCAGCGCCCAGGTCGACGTGCCACCAGGCCATCGGCGTTGCTTTACGCGCCTCGCCGGTCAATTCGACGGTCGCGTCGCCGTGCTCGAGCCGAGTCCATTGGGTCCTGGTCAGGGTGGTCCAGATGCTTGCGCCGCGGGCTTTGGCAATGGCCTCCTTGAGCGTCCACAGCTGGAAGAAGCGGTAGCGGCGCAGGCCCGAGGGCAGCTCGCGCCAGTTGCTGAGTTCACGCGTGCCGAAGTATTGCTGCGCCAGGGCGTCGATCCGGGCGCGGCGTGCACGCCATTCGATGTCGACCCCGACGGGGCCCGATCGACTGAACGCGAGGGCAATGTAGCGGCCACTGTGGGCCACGTTGAAATCCCACTCGGTCGTGGTCGCGACATACGGCTTGCCTTCGGCCGTGCGCGCCAGGGGGACCTCGGGCGGAGCGCACCCGAGGGTATGAGCGAGTTCGCGCCGCAACAGCGCCCGGCCAACGAGTGACCCGTGCAGAGCGCGCCCGTGGCCGCGCTTGCGGAAGTGATCCCGCTCGATGTGGTCGAGATGGCGTGACCAGGCGTCGAGCGACGCATCGGTCTCGTCCGCGAGGGAATACAACAGGACGCTGGTGATTGTCATGCGCTGGCTCCTGGAGCGGGCGTTGGTCACCGCCGCGGCCGGGCTACGTCACTATAGCGCGCTCGCGTCCGATGGACGGCTCGTGCTGTGGTGGATCGTCGACGGTTGCCGCTATTGCATCGACGCTGCCCTGACACGGACAGGGGGCTTGTGTGCGGCGCGCCCGCCACCCTGGGGATTCTAGCCAATGCGAAGTGGGTTGTTTCCGGATCGAGCGGGTGCAGCAGCACCGCCAACGGACGCGCCATGGTGCCGATGAAGCGTTTGCCCACGGCAAGGTGGAACTGGATGGCCGCCGCGCTCGTTTGCGCGCTCCTGGTATCGCCGCTGACGAGGGTGCACGCCGACGGCGACGCGAGCGCGGGGGAGACACTGCCGCGCTGGGAACTGGGCGTGGGGCTTGCGCCGCTTACGGTGCCGGCGTATCCCGGGTCGCGGGAGCAACGCTATTTCGCGTTTCCCATTCCCATCGTTGTGTATCGTAGTGACTGGCTGCGTGTCGATCGCGATGGCGTCAAGGGCTTCCTCTGGAACACGGACAATGCAGAGCTCGACATCAGCTTGGATGGCGCGGTCCCCGTGGAGGCCAGCGATGACGGCCCGCGCGAGGGCATGGATGAGCTCAATCCCGTGGTCGAGGTCGGCCCGTCGCTCAATATCGTGCTCGAGCGCTGGGACCGGGACAGCCTCGAGCTCCAGTTACCCGTCCGGGCGGGCGTCAGCGTCGGCTCCTCGGAGATCGCCCGTCAGGGTTGGACGTTCCATCCCCAGCTCCAGTACGAAGCGCGTGATCGTGCGGGCGGCTGGAATATCGGATTGAGCGTTGGCCCCGAGTTCGCCACCGAAGGGTTGCACGGCTATTACTACGACGTGCCACCGCGCGACGCGCGTGGCGACCGCCCGGCCTTCGATGCGCCGGGCGGTTATAGCGGTTTCTCGATGACAGCGAGTGCCAGCCGGCGATTCGACGATTTCTGGCTCGGCTCATTCGTGCGCTATCAGAATCTCTCGGGTGCCAGCTACGACGACAGCCCGTTGGTGGAGACCAGGCACGCCGTCAGCGCCGGTCTTGCGGTCACTTGGCTATTTTGGCGCTCCGAGGAGACGGTGACGGTCGACCGGCAAGTCGCAGGTGACGGTATTCGGTGAGGTGAGTTTGCTGAGGCCCGCGATTGTCCGGCAAACCAGTGGCGTCGCGGCGACACGCCTGCGCCGAGCGACGACACGGGCGCGACCGTCACTGCTCGGGTGTCGGGGCGCGTGGCGTCATGGGTTGTGGTGCGCAGCGCTGACCCTCGTAACGGCGATGGCGCTGACCGGCTGTACCAACGCGCTTTTCAGCCCCGTCCGCGGCCCGACTCTGCGAAGCCAAGACGTCGCGCGCGATCACCGATACCTGCGCTTCGAGAGCGTCGACGGCGTTACCCTTGAGGGATGGTTCCTCGACGACGACGACGCCGTCGGTACCATAGTGTTCGTCGACGGTGCCGAGAATGTGCGCCGCCATATCGACACCGTGGCGTGGTTGCCACGTCACGGCTACAACGTGTTGTTGTTCAACTATCGCGGCTATGGTGGCTCCGAGGGGATCCACAGTATCGACGGCTTCCACCGCGACCTTCGGTCCGCCATGGACCAGGCGGCGCGCATGGATGACCTCGAGCGCAATCGCTTGATCGTGTTCGGCCAGAGCCTCGGTGGCGCGATTGCAACGGTGGTTACGTCGCGACTGTCGCCCGGGGCGCGTCCCGGGGCGCTGGTCGTCGACAGTGCCCCCGCGGACTACCGCCGCGTCGTGCGCGAGGTATTGCGTGAGTCGTGGCTCACGTGGCCCCTGCACGTGCCGCTATCCTGGTTGGTCACGAGCCGGTTCGAGGCCGAGGCCGCCGCGCCCGAGCTACCCGCGATTCCCAAGCTCTGGATCGGCAATCCCGGCGACGAGACGGTGCCTTTGCACCATGCCGAGCGCCTGTATCGGCGTGCACCCGAGCCGAGCGTGTTATGGCGGATCCGCCCGGGCGAGCATCTGGCGACGCTGGATCGACGCCCCGCGCGACGCGCCTTCGCCAACTGGCTCGAGCGGGCCATCGTCAACCGTCGAGCGCGCCCGGCGCCGGATCCCCAGCGGCATGCGGCCGGCGCCGGGCCAGCCGATGCCGAGGCGGACCATCGGCCCTGACGCTTCGTCCGCGTTAGGGCTCGCCATTAGCTGCTCTGCGCGTACCCCTTGATCTTGTCGTGCAGCGTCTCGGTGATCTCGATGCCCTCGGTGGCTGTGCGCTGGCGGGCACGCAGGCGCCCCTGGCCGGGCAGCCGCGCGCCGTCCTGCGACTCGATCGCGCCGAAGAGATGCTCGAGGCGTTCGCCAAAGCCGTCACCGGCGAAGACTTCGGGGTGGATGCCGATGAAGAATTGACCGGTGCGCGGCGAGCCGCCCTCGTTGGTCGCGAACGACGACGCCTCGACCGCGAAATTCGACCCGGTCACAGCGGCGGCCAGAATCTCGACGACCAGGGCGATCCCCGAGCCCTTGTGACCCCCCGTGGGCAGCATGGATCCCTGGAGCGCAGCGTCGGGATCGGTCGTCGGTTGTCCATCCGCGTCGAGTGCCCAGCCTTCTGGGATGGATTCGCCTTTTTGCTTGTGAACCACGATCTCGCTCTTGGCGACGACCGATGAGGACTGATCGACCACCAAGGGCGCGCCCTGGCTGCGTGGCACGGCACAGGCAAGGGGATTGGTGCCGAAGACAGGCTGGGAGCCGCCCCAAGGCGCGATCGAGGCCGGTGCATTGACGAAGCCGAGAGCGACGAGGCCCGCGTCGGCGATGCGCTCGACGTGATAGCCGACGACACCGCAATTATAGGAGTTCGTGACGGCCAGCCCGGCGATCCCGGTCTCCCGGGCCAGCGGCAGGAATTGGCCCAGCCCGAGGTCAATGGCGGGATGTGCGAAGCCGTCCCGCGCGTCCACGCGTATGCCGCTGGAGGCGACGCGCTCGGCGGCTGGATCGGCGTTGCCGTCGATCTTGCCGCAGCGGGCGTGCTCGCAATACGTCGGTAGCCGGGCCAAGCCGTGGCTGTGGATACCGTCGGCCTCGCTCGCGACCACCGAGCGCGTGACCGCCCGCGCGTTGTCCTCGCGCACACCGCTGGCAACCAAAGCGGCTTGGGTGAGCTCATCGACCTGCTCTAGCGTCAGTTGTACCGCCATCGACCTCTCCTCCGGTGCCGCAACTGGGGTGACGACCTTCGCCGGCTAGTGTACCGGAGGGGCCACCCTGGGCCGAAGCGTTTCGCCTAATCGATCGATGGCCGTGATTTATCATGCCCCGTAGGAAACCGCCTGCCGCCATGCTGGCGACGCTGCGCCCGAGGGTTCGGGGGGTCGACACGGCGGGCGTGACCGCACCGCTAGGGCGCATCAAGGGAGCCCATAACGGGTTGTTGTTCCGCTGCGATGGGCGCCGTACCATCCACCCATTGCGGGCTCATATGTCGCCGGAATGCGTTGGGCGCCCCGTTCCGCGTCGATGGTGGCCCGCGGCAAGCCTGCTTCGCCGCCGACGCGGTTCACACCGTGCGCGTGGTGGCCGGCGCGCCCGTGTTCGCCGGGTCGGTGCACGACGCGGGTCATGAGCGCCCAAGCCCGGATGACGAGGACTCGAGATGCAAACGACACAAGGCTTCACGGGTACAGTGGGCGCGACGCCCTTGATCCGCTTGCCGTACGTCAGCCGCGAGACGGGTTGCGAGATCCTGGGCAAGGCGGAATTCCTCAATCCCGGGGGCTCCGTCAAGGATCGCGCGGCCATGGGGATCGTCGATGCGGCCGAGGCACGCGGCGAGCTCAAGGCGGGCGGTACCGTGATCGAGGGCACGGCCGGCAATACGGGCATTGGACTCACCCATATCTGCAATGAGCGCGGCTACCGCTGCGTGATCGTGATCCCGGATACGCAATCACAAGAGAAGATCGATCTGTTGCGCATCTTGGGAGCCAAGGTGCGCCCGGTGCCCGCCAAGCCGTATTCGGATCCGGGCAACTACCAGCACATCGCGCGCCGCTTGGTGGAGGAGACACCCAATGCCACCTATGCCGGCCAGTTCGACAACACGGCCAATCGCGAGGCGCACTACCGCACGACCGGCCCCGAGCTGTGGGCGGAAACGGATGGGCAGCTGGATGCGTTCGTGGCCGCCACTGGCACCGGCGGAACGCTGGCGGGCGTGTCGCGTTACATGAAGGAGCAGAGCGAGGGCGTGCAGATCGTGCTCAATGATCCGCCCGGTAGTGCGCTCTACAACTGGGTTAAAGAGGGCGAGCTCAAGTCCCTGGGAGGGGGCTCCATCACGGAGGGCATCGGCACCAGCCGGGTAACCAGTAATCTCGAGGGCACCGTCATCGACGATGCCGTCATGCCCAGCGACCAGGAGGCGGTGGCATGGATGTATCGCCTACTCGACCAGGAAGGGCTTTTCCTGGGCGGCTCGAGCGGGCTCAATGTCGCCGCGTGTGTCGAGGTCGCACGTCGGCTCGGGCCCGGCCATACCATCGCGACCATCCTCTGCGACAGCGGCGCGCGCTATCAGTCGCGCTTGTTCGACCCCGACTGGCTGCGCGAGCGCAGCCTGACTCCGCCGCGGCGCTGACCGCGCTGGCAAGCGATCGCGTGGGCGAGGGCGCCCCCGCACCCCCGATGGGCCTACCGGGCCTACCACGGGTGGCGTTCGCCCGCCCACGTGAAGAACAAGCTCGTGTCCTCGAGCGTCAGCCGGTCGATGACGCCGATCATGCCGGAGACCGACTCATCGGGGTCCAAGGCAGCACGCGCCCCGCCCAAATCAGTACGCACCCAGCCGGGGTGGAGGGCGGCGACCGTGATGCCATCGCCACGCAAGTCGTGTGCGGTGGCGCGGGTGAGCATGTTCAGGGCCGCCTTGCTCGCCGCGTAGCTGTAGTGGCGGCCATAGTCCTTTTTCTCGAGTGCGCCCATCGACGACGAGATGTTGACGATCCGGGGCGCCGGCGCCCGGCAGAGGAGGGGATAGCAACGCTGTGCCACCATCATCGGGGCGATGGTGTTGACGCCGAGGACTTCCTGCATGGCGGGTCCGCTCAGATTGGCGAAGCCCTCACCGCGAGGCGAGACGCCGGCGTTGTTGATGAGCACATCCAGGCTACCGGTGCCGTCATGGGCCACTCGCGAGACGACGTCGTCGATCGCCGCCGCGTCGGTTACGTCGAGCGTGAGAGTCGCGATGGCCTGCGGGTATTCGCGCGCCAGACGCTGCAGCGCCTCGGCCTCGTCGGGTCGGCGACACCCCGCGAACACGCGCGCGCCGCGATGCATGTAGTGCTGCACGAAGTGCCAGCCAAGGCCGCGATTGGCCCCGGTGACCAGTACGCGCTCATGGGTCATGGGCTGCGCATGCCGGGCGCGCCACTCGGCTCAATCGCCGGTGATCGTCACCGTCACACGGCGCGGATAGCCACGGTAGCGGTGCTCCCAGACGTAGATGCCCTGGTAGCGCCCTAGGGCCAGCCCGCCGTCGCTGACGGGGATGGTGAGATCGGAATGCGTGATAACCGTGCGCACGTGCGCCGACATGTCGTCGTTGCCCTCGGCGCGATGCTCGAACATGGGGTCGCCGTCAGTGACCAGCTTGCTGAAGAAGCGCTCCAGGTCGCCCCGCACGTCGGGATCGACGTTCTCGCAGAGCATCAACGACGCGCTCGTATGATGAAGGAAAACGTGCGCCAGGCCCGTGTTATATCCGGCCTTCGCGGCCACTTGTTCGACCTCGCGTGTGATCTCGTGGGTCTCTCTGGCGGCGGTCTCCACGGTCAAATGCTGTTGGTGCATCGGCTTTCCCTCACGGCTGCAACAGGGCCCACTGCCACGTGTGCCCGTCGAACCAAATCAGCTCGCGATCGTGCTGGCGATATTGGCGCTCATGCCAGAACTCGATCTGGTGGGGCACCACCCGGAGTCCGGACCAGAACGGTGGCCGCGGGATGGTCCGATCGGCGAACTCTTCGCGGTAGGCCTCGAGGCGGCGTTCGTATTCGTTGCGCTCGCTCATGGGCGCTGACTGTTGGGATGCCCACGCGCCGAGCTGGCTCTCGCGCGGACGCTTCGCCCAGTAAGCGTCGGCCTCGGCATCGCTGACCTGCTCGACACGCCCCTCGATGCGGACCTGGCGCGCCAGTGATTGCCAAAGGAAGAGGAGGGCGGCGCCCGGGTTATCGGCGAGCTCTTGCCCCTTGCGCGACTGTAGGTTGGTATAGAAGACGAAACCGCGCCGGTCGTAGTCCTTGAGAAGTACAGTGCGAAGCGACGGCTGACCGCCGGGGTCAGCCGTCGCCAGCATCATGGCCGTCTTCTCACCGGGCTCGCTCGATTGCGCCTGCTGGAACAGGTGGTCGAAGCGCTCGATCGCTTCGCCATACAGGGCGTCGCCCGATTGCGTCATGGGTCAGGCCAACTCCTTCGTCGCGGCGAGATGACGGAGCACGTACTGTAGGATACCCCCATGGCGGTAATACTCGCGCTCCTTGGGCGTCATCAACCCGACCTTCGCATGGAATTCGATGGCTTGGCCGTTGTCGCGGCGTGCGGTGACCTCGACCGTGTCGCCGTCGCCGCCGTGGAGGCCCTCGATGTCGTAGGTCTCGCTCCCGTCGAGGCCGAGGGTCTCGGCGTTTTGGCCTTCTTGGAACAGCAGCGGCAAAACCCCCATCCCGATGAGATTTGAGCGGTGGATACGCTCGAAGCTCTCCGCGATGACCGCCTCGACCCCGAGGAGCTTGGTGCCCTTGGCGGCCCAGTCACGCGACGAGCCTGTTCCGTATTCCTTGCCCGCGATCACCACCAGGGGCACGCCATCATCGCGATAGCGCATGGCGGCGTCGAAGATCCACATTTGCTCGCCGCTGGGCTGGTGAATGGTCACACCGCCTTCGGTACCCGGCGCCAACAGGTTTCGCAGTCGGATATTGGCGAAGGTCCCGCGCATCATGACCTCGTGGTTACCGCGGCGCGAGCCATACGAGTTGAAATCGCGCGGCTCGACCCCTTGCTCCATGAGCCAGCGTCCCGCAGGGCTGTTCTTGGCGATGGCGCCGGCGGGCGAGATGTGGTCGGTCGTGACACTGTCGCCGAGCAAGGCCAGCACGCGCGCACCCTTGATGTTGGGTACCTCGCCCGGCTCTTCGGTGATGCCCTCGAAGAAGGGCGGGCGCTTGACGTAGGTGGACTCCGGATCCCACTGATACAGCTCGCCCTCGGGCACTTCCAGGCTGTTCCAATTATCGTCGCCGCCGAAGACCTTGCTGTAGTTCGACTCGAACATGCCGGGATCGATGTGCTGGGTGATCATCTCCTGGATCTCTTGCGGCGATGGCCAGATATCCTGGAGATAGACGTCGTTCCCTTGCTTGTCCCTGCCCAGCGGCTCTTTGTACATGTCGCAGTCCATCGTGCCGGCGAGGGCATAGCTGACGACCAGCGGCGGAGACGCGAGGAAATTCATGCGCACATCGGGATGGATGCGACCCTCGAAATTGCGGTTGCCGGAAAGAACCGAGCAGCACACCAGATCGTGATCGTGGATGGCGTCGCTGATCTCGGGGCGCAATGGCCCCGAGTTGCCGATGCAGGTGGTGCAGCCATAGCCCACGAGGTAGAAGCCGAGCTGCTCTAGGTCGTCCATCAGTCCCGTGCGATGGAGGTAGTCCGTGACAACCTTGGAGCCGGGCGCGAGGCTCGTCTTCACCCACGGCTTGACTGGCAGGCCGCGCTCGAGCGCATTGCGCGCGAGCAGACCCGCGCCGATCATCACAGCGGGGTTGGAGGTATTGGTGCAGCTCGTGATGGCGGCGATGACGACATCGCCGTCGTTGAGCTCGAACTCCTGGCTATCCATTTCCACCTCGGCGACACCTCGTGGCTCGCTTTGTACCGAGCCAACGGCCGTGGCACCGCCTTCCTCTTCGAAGCGCGCCTCGTTGTTCGAGCGATTGGCGCGCTCTTCGAGCATGGGCTCGAGGTGGCGATGGAATATTTGCTTGGCGTTTTGCAGCGCGATGCGGTCCTGCGGGCGCTTGGGGCCGGCGATGCAGGGCTCGACGTCGCCCAGATCCAGCTCGAGGATGTCGGTATATTCAGGGTCTTCGTCGCCATCGGAGCGCCAAAGGCCCTGCGCCCGAGCGTATTGCTCGACCAGTTCGAGCTGCTCCTCGCTTCGCCCCGTCAGCGCCATGTAGCGCAGGGTCTCCTGGTCCATGGGGAAGATCGCACAGGTCGAGCCGAATTCGGGCGACATGTTGCCCAGTGTGGCCCGGTCGGCCAGTGGTAGTTGCGAGAGGCCATCGCCGAAGAACTCGACGAAGCGTCCGACCACCCCCTTGTCGCGCAGCATCTGGGTGACGGTGAGCACGAGATCGGTCGCCGTCGCGCCTTTCGGCAGGCTGCCGGTGAGCTTGAAGCCGATGACCTGCGGCA
>CAYUKN010000007.1:0-47478 GCA_964445325.1 uncultured Ectothiorhodospiraceae bacterium | reverse complement strand
ATCTTCCCGTTCATCCAGCCGGTCGATTGATGCGGCACGCCCGCCGGCGGATCCGAGCGACGGCGGTGGCCCGATGGCTTAGCCTCGGGGTCATCGCCGCCCTCGCGGCCGGCTGCGCAGCGACGCCCCAGACCACCGCGCTTCAGCGCAAGCCACCCCCCGACCTGCCGCCGGCGGCCGAGCTCACCGAGGTCCCGTTCTTCCCGCAAGAGCGCTATCAGTGCGGTCCGGCCGCGCTCGCCACCGTGTTGACCTACAGCGGCTTCGAGACCGAGCCCGCGGACTTGGTCGACGCCGTCTACGTCCCGGAGAAGCAGGGTTCGCTCAAGCCCGAGATGCGGGCGGCGGCGCGCGCTCGCGGTGCGGTCGCCTACCCGCTGGACGGGCGCCTCGAGACCGTCATGCGCGAGATCGCCGCGGGCCATCCGGTGTTGGTGATGCAGAATCTGGCGCTGGATTGGTGGCCGCGCTGGCACTACGCGGTTGCAGTGGGCTACGACATGGGGCGCGACCACGTCATCCTGCGATCGGGCCGAAGTGAGCGTCGCCTGACCCTCATGCCGACGTTCGAGCGCACCTGGGCGCGTGCGGACCGCTGGGCCCAAGCGGTCGTCGCCCCGGATGATCCGCCGGTGTCGGCCGAGCCGCTCGACTGGCTCCAGGCGGTGCGCGATCTCGCGGAGACCGGCGCCGCGGACGCGGCGTTGACCGGCTACGAGACGGCTACCGAGCGCTGGCCGGAGTCGCAGCCCGCCTGGCTCGCGCTGGGCAACGCCCGCTTCGAGCGCGGTGATTACGCCGCGGCCCGCCGGGCCTTTACCCAAGCGCTCGAGCGGGCGCCGCAATCGGGCGACGGCTGGAACAACCTGGCGTATGCCCTGGCCCGAACGGGATGCGCCGAGTCGGCGGTCGAGGCGGCGCGGTGCGCTGTGCGCCTGGAACCGGACGAGCAGGAATTCCAGGACACGCTCGACGAGCTCACTGGCGGGGCGCGCACACAGGGTTTGGCGGGCGATTGCGGCATCCCGCAGTGCCCGAGCGCCGGCGAGGCCGGTAACTGAGCGGCTAAGCGACGCTACGGCGGACGCCGGCCGATGCCCTCGCCATGAAGGGCGCCGCGAGCGCCCCGGCGCCCGTGCTCACGCAATCCGAATGGACGGCCGTCGGGCGAAAGCCGGCCTACATCGTTCCGACCCGGCATGGGTGGGCCTCCGGCGTTCGCGAAATCCGTGCGGAGGCCGTTCGGGTAAAAGCGGGCTCGAGGGATCCCCTATTGCTCGGCCCCGAGCGCCAGCGCGCGCTCGCGACTGGCGTTGAACTCGGCTGCGACCGGCTGGTGCATGCGCTCATCGGTTTCGGGCCAGCCCTGGGTATGCCGCAGGACCAGCTCGGTGAGCGCATTCATGTGATCGTCGCGATCGTTGAGCGCGGGGATATAGTGTAGCTCGCCGCCGCCGGCCTCCTCGAAGATCTCGCGATTCTCGCCGCCGATCTCCTCCAGCGTCTCCAGGCAGTCGGCCGGGAAGCCGGGACAGATGACATCGAGGCGCCCGAGCCCCTGCTCGCCCAGCGCCTGCACCGTCTCGTCGGTGTAGGGCTGCAGCCAGGGCTCACGGCCGAAGCGCGATTGGAACGTGATGCGGTAGTCGCTCTCTCCCAGGCCGAGGCGCTCGGCCACCAGCCGGCCCGTCTTCTGGCACAGGCAGTGGTAGGGATCGCCGTTGAGGAGATAGCGCCGCGGGACGCCGTGGAACGACATCAGCAGCAGATCACCGCGGCCGTGCTCGTGCCAGTGCTCCTCGACCGAGCGCGCCAGGGCGTCGATGTAGCCCGGATCGTCGGCATAGTGCTGGATCCAGCGGAACTCGGGGATCCAGCGCCAGCGATTGAGATCGCCCGTGGTGGCCTCGAAGACCGACGCGCTCGTCGAGCCCGAGTACTGCGGATACATCGGCAACAGCACCACACGGCGGGCGCCCTTGTGGCGTAGCTCGGCGAGTGCGTCGGGGATCGACGGGGAGCCATAGCTCATGCCGAGGGCCACGTGGACCGGCCCCGGGGTGCGCTCGTTGATCTTGGCCTCGAGCACCGCCGCCTGACGGCGGCTGATGTTGAGCAGCGGCGAGCCGCCCTCCTCCCAGATGCCGGCATACGACTTGGCGACCCGTTGCGGGCGCGTGCGCAGAACGATCCCGTGCAGGATGAGTCGCCACTGCAGTCGCGGCAACTCGATGACGCGCGGGTCCCCGAGGAACTCGGCCAGATAACGCCGCAGGGCGCGCGGTGTCGGCGCAGCCGGTGTGCCCAGGTTGACCAGCAGCACCCCGGTGGCTTCGGGCGAGCCGTGCGCGTAATTGGGCTCGGATACGTAATACGAGTAATTCGACAGCAACGGGGTAGCCGGTCCGTGTGTGGAAAACAATCGAGCGGCATTGTAGGGTGGCGCCCCACGGCCAGCAACGAACGATAACGCGGGCGCCGCTACACCTGCGGATGCCGTGCTCGTGCTGGTTCTTTCGTGACAGTTGGGGGCGCCGATTCGCGCGCTGCGCCGACCGGCCGGTGCCGCCCGGCAGCGGCTCGGTGTCGGCCCTGCTCGGCATCCGCGTTGGTTTCGACCGGGCCACGCGGCGACCCCAACCGCGACGCCGTACCCGATCAACCACTAGTAGGGAGGCGCATGTCCGCTACCATCGCCGTCGTTCGCGAAACCGCCGAGGGGGAGCGCCGTGTGGCGCTGGATCCCGGTGGCGCCGAACGCTTCCTCAAGAAGGGCGTCGAGATCGTCGCCGAGCGCGGCGCGGGCGCCGCCGCCCGCTACCCCGACAGTGCCTACGACGGGGTACGCTTCGTCGACGACCCCAAAGAGGCGCTCGCGGCCGCCGACATCCTGGTGAAGGTGCTGCCGCCGTCGATCGAGCAGGTCGAGGCGCTGCCCGAGGGCGCCGTGATCGCTGGCTTCATGCAGCACGAGCGCCAGCCCGATGTCGTCGCCAAGATGCGCGACCGGCGCATTACTGCCCTGTCGTTCGAGCTCGTCCCGCGGATCACGCGCGCGCAGACCATGGACGCGCTGTCGTCGCAGGGGACGATCTCCGGCTACAAGGGCGCGGTGATCGCCGCCGAGATCTCGGGGCGCTTGTTCCCCATGCTGACCACCGCCGCGGGTACGCTGCGCCCCGCCCAGGTCGTGGTCATCGGCGCCGGCGTCGCCGGCCTGCAGGCGATCGCGACCGCGCGGCGCCTCGGCGCGCAGGTCGAGGCCTACGACATCCGGCCCGAGGCGCGGGAGCAGGTCGAGTCGCTGGGTGCGCGCCTGATCGACACCGGCATCGACGCCTCCGGCGAGGGCGGCTACGGTCGCGAACTCACCGACGACGAAAAGCGCCAGCAGACCGAGGCCTTGACCCAGCGCCTCGCCCGCGCCGATGCGGTGATCGCGACAGCGGGGGTGCCGGGGCGGTCCGCGCCCAAGATCATCACCCAGGCGATGGTCGAGGAGATGAAGGCGGGCTCCGTGATCGTCGACCTGCGCGCCGAGAACGGGGGCAATTGTGAGCTCACCCGGCCTGGCGAGACGGTCGAGCACAACGACATCCAGATCGCCGGCCCCGACAATGTACCCAGCCTCGCGGCCATCCACGCGAGCGAGATGTATGCGCGCAACCTCATTGCCCTGCTGACACCGCTGCTGACCGACGAGGGTGTGCAGGTCGATCTGGAGGATCCGGTCTTCGACGCTTGCGCGCTCACCCACGATGGCGCGATCCGCTACGAGCCGGCGCGCAAGCAAGTGGAGGAAGGCTGATGGAAGGTTTCATCGCACTCTACATCTTCATGCTGGCCGCGGTGGCCGGATATGAAGTGATCTCGAAGGTCCCGGTGATCCTGCACACACCGCTGATGTCGGGATCGAACTTCGTCCACGGGATCGTGCTCATCGGCGCGATGGTCGCCCTCGGCCACGCCGAGTCCGTTACCGAACAGGTCATCGGTTTCATCGCGGTGTTCCTGGCCACGGGCAACGCGGTTGGCGGCTACTTCGTCACCGAGCGCATGCTCGAGATGTTCAAGTCCAGCGGCGATCGGGGGAACCGGGCATGATCGCGTGGCTCATCCAAGCGGCCTATTTCGCAGCCGCCATCCTGTTCATCCTCGGCCTCAAGGGGATGAGCTCGCCCAAGACGGCGCGCCGCGGCGTCATCTGGGCGGGCGCCGGCATGGTCCTGGCGACCCTGGTGACCTTCCTCCAGGCGGGTCTGGACAACTACGCGCTGATGATCATCGCGATGGCCGCCGGCGGCGTGCTCGCTTATGTGAGCGCTCAGCGCGTGCCCATGACCGACATGCCCCAGATGGTGGCGCTGTACAACGGCATGGGCGGCGGTGCCGCCGCCGCTATCGCCGCGATCGAGCTCATCGGGGTCCATTCCCTCACGCCCATCGTGATCGCCATCGCGGTATTGGGTGCGTTGATCGGCACGGTCGCGTTCACCGGCTCGCTGGTCGCCTTCGCCAAGCTCCAGGGGCTGATCAAGAAGACCCCGCGCTCGGCGCAGATGCAGATGTTCAACATCGGCCTGGCCGTGGCGACCGCGATCCTGGCGCTCATTGCCGGCCTCGGCTGGGCCGGCCCCGTGACGTTGACGCTGTTTTTCCTGGCGGCGGCGGTGCTGGGTGTGGTCGTGACCATGCCCATCGGTGGCGCCGATATGCCGGTGGTCATCTCGCTGTTGAACGCCTTGACCGGCCTGGCGGTGGGCTTCGAGGGCTTCGTGCTCAATAACCCGGCCATGATGATCGCCGGTATCGTGGTCGGAGCGGCGGGCTCGCTCCTGACGATGCTGATGGCCAAGGCGATGAACCGATCCCTGGGCAACGTCTTGTTCGCGGGCTTCGGTGTCGACGAGGGCGCGGAGGCGGGCAGCGACAGCGGCGGCCTGATGAAGGAGGTCGACACCACCGACGCCAGCATCATGCTCGCCTACGCCAACAAGGTGATCATCGTGCCCGGCTACGGCATGGCCGTGGCCCAGGCCCAGCACAAGATCTGGGAGCTCACCGAGTTGTTGGAGGAGCGGGGTGTTACCGTTCGCTTCGCCATTCACCCGGTGGCGGGCCGTATGCCGGGGCACATGAATGTGCTGCTCGCAGAGGCGGGCGTGCCCTACGACAAGATCGCCGATCTCGAGGAGATTAACGCGGAGTTCCCGCAGGCCGACGTGGCCGTCGTCATCGGCGCCAACGACGTGGTCAATCCGGCGGCGCGTTACAAGACGGACAGCCCGATCTACGGCATGCCCATCCTCGACGCCGATCGGGCCCAGCAGTGCCTCGTGGTCAAGCGGGGCCGCGGCGCCGGCTTCTCCGGTATCGAGAACGAGCTGTTCGTCGCCGACAACGCGAGCATGGTCTACGGCGACGCCCAAGCGGTCGCCGCCGATCTGATCGCGGGCGTCAAATCGCTATAAGCTCTGCCGGTCCCGCCGGATGGGATCCCAGGCAAGCCCCGCACCCGCGGGGCTTGCTTTTGCTACGCCGGCCGCGCCCATCGATGTATACCCGATCGATACAAGGAGGCTGATATGCAACCGCGTGTCGCGGTCCTCATCGATCTCGCATTTTTCGTTCATCAATACCGCAGCCACGGGCGCGGCGGCGATCCGGCTGCGCAGGCGACCGCGCTCCACCAAGGGGCGCTGCGCACCCAGGGATCCAGCAAGGGCCAGGGGCGCGGCCAGGAGGCGCGCCACGAGCTCTATCGCGTCTTCTGCTATGACGCGCGCCCGTTGACGGCGATGGCCGAGAACCCGGTGTCGGGGCGAACAGTGGATTTGGGCGACTCCGAGGTCGCGCGATTCCGCGCGGCCCTGCATGACGAGCTGCGGCGCAAGCGCAAGGTTGCACTGCGCCTGGGCAGCCTGGCCCCCGCTAACCCGCAATGGCTGCTGCGCCCGCAAGCGACGCGTGACGTCCTGGATGGCCGGCGCACCCTGGGGTCGCTGGGCGAGGACGACGTGACCCTTGATGCACGCCAGCGCGGGGTCGAGCTGCGCCTGGGCATGGACATCGCGGCCCTGGCGTTCAAGCAGCTCGTCGACCGCATCGTGCTCGTTACGGGCGACCCCGATGTCGTGCCCGCCGCCAAGCTCGCCCGGCGCGAGGGCATCGATGTCGTGCTCGACCCCATGGGCGTGCCGGTGTCGCCCGAGATGGCCGAGCACGTCGATGGGGTGCAAGGGTTCATGCTGGCGCCCGGCTCGGCGCGCTCGGAGCGCGAGGACGAGCCCCTCCACGAGAACGCCTGAGTGGCGCCTCGCCGGGCGTGTCGCGCGCGCGGGTGATGACTCCGCAGCGGCCACGGACTCCGGGGCTCCGTGCGCCGTTGGGCCAAGGAATTGCCCACAGCCTCCACTGGGCGCCGCCAGACACCGATCTAGCCCGCGTTCGCTGGAGCACGACACCAGTTTTGATATGTAACTCCCTGTCTTTTGGGCATTTTTTCAGGGTGGTTACAAAGTATCCAGAGCCCACTCGTTGCTGCCAGTGAGCCGCACAGCGACATCGCCACCCAGTTTGTCCACCGTCTTGTCCACAGGTTCTGGGGACAAGTCCAACGCTCTGGGTCGCCTTCGGCGAGGTCCTCGCGTCGCCCGCGTTGGTGGGCTGCTAGCCTGAGCCGATGACGCACACTGGGATCATCCAGGTCGCGGTCCCGGGCCCCCTCGCGCGCCTGTTCGACTACCTGCCGCCGACGGGCGAGCAGGGCCCGGTGCAACCGGGGATGCGCGTGCGCGTGCCCTTCGGCGGCGGGCGCCGCATCGGCATCGTGGTCGCCACGGCCGAGCAGGCCAGCGTCGACACGAGCCGCCTGCGCCGCATCGGCGCTGTCCTCGACCCCGAGCCCGTCGTCGACGACGAGCTGCTGGCACTCGGCCACTGGGCGGCGGGCTACTACCACCACCCGCTGGGTGAGGTGCTCGCGTCCATGCTGCCGGCGCCGCTGCGCCGGGGTGAGGCGGGCGATGCCGTGCCACCGCCGCGCTGGCGCGCTACCGCCGAGGGTGAGGCGGCCGCTGCCGAGGGCCTCGCCCGGGCGCCGGCGCAGAGCGAGTTGCTCCGGCTCATCGCGGCCCATCCCGGTGGCGTGGAGCAGGGCGTGCTCAAAACGGCCGTACAGCGCTACCAGCAGCCACTGCGGGCGCTGCTCCAAAAAGGGTTCGTTGAGGAGGCGCCGGCGGCGCCCCCGGCGGCCATCGGCGAGCAGGGCGGGGCACTGAATCCGGCTCAGCAAGCCGCCGTCGATGCCGTTGACGGGCGGGCCGGCCGCTTCGCGCCCCACCTGTTGTACGGCGTGACCGGTTCCGGCAAGACGGCCGTGTACCTCGAGCTCGCGCGCCGCGCTCTCACCCGCGGGCGCCAGGTCCTGCTGCTCGTCCCCGAGATCGGTCTGACGCCGCAGCTATTGGCGCGCTTCGCCGCCCGGTTGCCCGTGACCACGGCCGTGCTGCACTCCGGCCTCACCGATCGCGAGCGTCTGCTCGCCTGGCGCAGCGCTGCCCGCGGGGAGGCCCGCTTGATCGTGGGTACACGCTCGGCGGTGTTCGTGCCCCTGGCCGAGCCCGGCCTCATCGTCGTCGACGAGGAGCACGATGGCTCGCTCAAGCAGCAGGAGGGGTTTCGCTACCATGGGCGCGACCTCGCCGTGGTGCGCGCCCAGCGCCGCGGCGTGCCCGTGGTGCTGGGCTCGGCGACGCCCTCGCTGGAGTCGCTGGCGAACGCGCACAGCGGCCAGTACGAGCTGCTGCGGCTGGACGAGCGCGCGGGCGCGGCCCGGCCGCCGCACCTCGAGCTCATCGATGTGCGGCGGCGGCGCCTCGAGGAGGGCGTGTCGCGGCCACTGCTCGAAGTCATGGAGGAGCAGCTCGCCAGCGGCGGCCAGATCCTGTTGTTCCTCAACCGGCGCGGCTGGTCACCCACGCTCATCTGCGACGACTGCGGTTGGGTCGCCGAGTGCCGCCGCTGCGACGCCCGCATGACGGTCCACCGCGCGGGTGCGCGCCAGCGCTGCCACCACTGCGGCGCCGAGGCCCCGGTGCCGGCGAGCTGCCCCGACTGCGGCGGCCGCGCGCTCGTCGAGCTGGGCCACGGCACCGAGCGGATCGAGCAGGCCATCGCCGAGCGCTTCCCCGGGACCGAGGCGGTGCGCATCGACCGTGACAGCACGCGCCGCCGCGGGGCGCTCGAGGCCAAGCTCGAGCGCGTCCGCAGCGGCCAGGCCCGCATCCTGCTCGGCACCCAGATGCTGGCGAAGGGCCACGATTTCCCCGGGGTGACCCTGGTGGGCGTGCTCGACGCCGACCGCGGGCTCTTCGGCGCGGACTTCCGCGCCCCCGAGCATCTGGCGCAGACCATCCTGCAGGTCGCGGGCCGGGCGGGGCGAGGCGACCGCTCCGGGCATGTCCTCGTCCAGACGCGCAATCCGGATCACCCGCTGCTGCGCTCGCTCGTCGGCGCCGGCTACGAGGCCGCGGCGGAGCGCCTGTTGGCCGAGCGCCGCGAGGCGAGATTGCCGCCGGCGACGCACATGGCGCTCGTGCGTGCCGAGGCGCCCCAGTGGCAGCCGCCACAGGACTGCCTCGAGGCCGCGCGCGAGCACCTCGAGCGCGAGGGCGACGCTGCCTGCGAGGTGTTCGGGCCGGCGCCGGCGCCCATGGAGCGCGTGGCCGGGCGTTACCGCGCCCAGCTCGCGCTGCAGGCCGGCGACCGACGGCCCCTGCACCGCAGCCTGCGTACGCTGCGGCCCTGGCTGGAAACCGCCAAGCCGGCCCGGCGCGTACGCTGGTCCATCGACGTCGATCCAGTGGATATGCTGTAGGGCACGGCTCGCGCTAAGCAGAAAGGGGCCGTGGTTGGACTCACGGACTAGCCTGTACGGCACGCCCTCTCCCGGCAGGACACCGCGAGGGAGGCCCGCAACAGGGCCGTGCGGCGTCCTTTCGGGCTAGCCCCCTCTGCTACACTCCGCGCCATGTCGAGCCTCGCCCAACGCCGTATCCTGCTCGGGGTCACCGGCGGCATCGCCGCTTATAAGGCCGCCGAGCTCACCCGCCTGCTCACGCGCGCGGGCGCGCACGTGCAGGTGGTGATGACGGCGGCCGCGCAAGACTTCGTGGGCCCGCTGACGTTCCAGGCGCTGTCGGGTGAGCGGGTACGCACTGACTTGCTCGATGTCGAGGCCGAAGCGGCCATGGGCCACATCGAGCTGGCGCGGTGGGCCGAGCTGGTGCTCATCGCGCCCGCCTCGGCCGACGTATTGGCGCGCCTTGCCCACGGCCAGGCCGACGATCTGCTCACGACGGTCGTGCTGGCCACGCACGCGCCCGTGGCGGTGGCCCCGGCCATGAATCAGGCAATGTGGGCGCATCCGGCGACCCAGGCCAACGCCGAGATCCTGCGCCAGCGCGGCGTGATCCTCGTGGGGCCGGCCAGTGGCGACCAGGCCTGCGGCGAGACCGGCGCCGGGCGCATGTGCGAGCCCGACGAGATCGTCGAGGCCGCGCGCGGCCAGCTCGGCTCGCGTGCGTTGGCGGGGCGCTCGTTGTTGGTGACGGCGGGGCCGACGCACGAGCCGCTCGATCCCGTGCGCTACCTGGCGAATGCCAGCTCGGGGCGCATGGGTTTCGCCATCGCCGAGGCGGCGGCGCGCGCGGGCGCCCGGGTGACGCTGATCGCGGGGCCGACGGCCCTGGCAACACCCGACGGGGTCGAGCGCATCGACGTGACCACGGCTTCACAGATGCATGCGGCCGCGATGGCACGCGTGGCGGGCTTCGATGTGTTCGTGGCAACCGCGGCCGTCTCCGATTACCGACCCGCCGAGACGGCCGCACAGAAGATCAAGAAAAACGGCCAGGACCATTACACGCTGGCGCTGGCGCCCAATCCCGACATCCTCGCCGAGGTCGCGGCGCTGACCGAGCGCCCCCTGACCGTCGGTTTCGCCGCCGAGACTGAAGACGCCGTGACCCAGGGCGAGGCCAAGCGTCGGCGCAAGGGCGCCGACCTCATCTGCGTCAACGAGGTCGGCGGCGGGCGCGGCTTCGGCGATGTCGAGAGCCGGCTGGAGGTCATGGGCGGCGACGCGCGGCGTACGCTCGGGCCCGGGCCCAAGACGGCCTTGGCGCGCGGGCTGGTCGAGATCGTCGGTGCCGAGCTGGCGGGCTCGGCGTGGCCCGTCGCGGCGGAGTGACACCATTGGCGGACGAGACCTATCCCATACGCATCGTCGACGCGCGCCTGGGTGAGTCGATCCCCATGCCGGCCTATGCCAGCGACGGCTCGGCCGGGCTCGATCTACGGGCGTGCTTGGCCGAGCCGTTGACGCTACAGCCCGGCGATGCCGAGCTGATCTCCAGCGGCATCGCGCTCCATCTGGGGCGCAACGATCGAGCGGCCCTGATCGTCCCGCGCTCGGGGCTGGGCCACAAGCACGGCATCGTCCTGGGCAACAGCGTCGGCCTGATCGACAGCGACTACCAGGGCACCGTCTTCATCTCGTGCTGGAACCGGGGCCAAGCCCCGTTCACGATCGATGTCGGCGAGCGCATCGCGCAACTACTCATCGTGCCGGTCGTGCAAGCGGCGTTCTCGGTGGTCGACTCGTTCGACCAGACACAGCGCGGCGTGGGCGGCTTCGGCTCATCCGGGACCCAATGAACCAACCAGCCATGCCAACGATCGCAGCGAGCCTGTTCCGCGCCTACGATATCCGCGGTGTCGTGGGCGATACCCTCACCAACGAAGCCGTCGAAGCGATCGGGCGCGCCTTCGCCGCCGAGGCGCTCGGCGCCGACGAACGCACGGTGGTGATCGCGCGCGACGGGCGCCTGTCCGGGCCCGATTTGCTGGCCCAGCTGCGCGATGCCTTGGTGGCTAGCGGTCTGCACGTCATCGACATCGGTCCTGCCCCGACCCCCGTCCTGTATTACGCGACCACGGTGCTGGGCACGGGTACGGGGATCGTCGTGACCGGTAGCCACAACCCGCCCGACTACAA
The DNA here is from genome assembly GCA_964445325.1 of uncultured Ectothiorhodospiraceae bacterium. Classification (GTDB taxonomy): domain Bacteria; phylum Pseudomonadota; class Gammaproteobacteria; order XJ16; family Halofilaceae; genus Halofilum. The sequence goes on along the minus strand of CAYUKN010000007.1, from coordinate 36,419 downwards.
CGGCATGAAGTTGATGATCGGCGGTGACACGCTGTCGGGCGATGCCATCCAAGCCCTGTACCGCCGGATTACTTCGGCTGACGTGGCGCCTGCCGGCGAGGGCCGCCTCGAGACCATCGACGACTTCGCCGCCTCCTACATGCATGCGGTGGCGTCGAACGTCAGCGTCGGCCGAACGCTTCGCATCGGCATCGATTGCGGTAACGGCATCACCGGCGCGATCGCGCCCACGCTGTTCGAGCGCCTGGGCTGCGAGGTGCACGCCCTGTACACCGCCGTCGATGGCCATTTCCCGAACCACCACCCCGATCCGAGCAAGCCCGAGAATCTGGCCGATCTGGCCGCGCTCGTGCGCGCCAACGACCTCGACCTGGGGCTCGCGTTCGACGGCGATGGCGATCGCCTGGGAGTGGTCGATAGCCACGGCCGCACCATCTGGCCCGATCGACAGATGATCCTGTTCGCACGCGCGGTGCTCGCCGAGCGCCCGGGCGCGCGCATCATCTACGACGTCAAATGCTCGAGCCATCTGGCCGACGCCATCACCGAAGCCGGCGGCGACGGCGAGATGTGGAAGACGGGGCATTCGTTCATCAAGGGCCGCATGCGCGAGGTCGACGCGGCGCTGGGCGGCGAGATGAGCGGTCACATCTTCTTCCGCGACCGCTGGCCGGGTTTCGACGACGCCTTGTATGCGGGCGCGCGCCTGCTCGAGCGCCTCGCCGCCGACGAGCGCTCGCCCAGCGAGGTCTTCGCCGACCTGCCCGACAGCGTGAACACGCCCGAGCTGCACGTGCCCTTCGCCGCCGAGGGCGCGCACTTCGACTTCATGGCCCGCTTCGCCGAGCAGGCGCGCTTCGACGACGCGCGCTCGGTGCTGCGCATCGACGGCCTGCGCGTCGACTACCCCGACGGCTGGGGCCTGGCGCGGCCGTCGAACACCACGCCCGTGATCGTCACCCGCTTCGAGGCCGACACCCAGGAAGCACTCGAGCGCATCCAGCAACGCTTCCGCGAGCAAATGCTCGCCGTCGAGCCGGGCCTCGAGCTGCCGTTTTGAAGGCGTGGAACCACGGATGAACACGGCCAGTTGGTGGGATGGCGTACCGTACGAGATTGAAGCGCATTCAGCGGGTGGAGCTCGCCCTACCAAAGAACCACAAAATGAACACGAAATGGAGGTTGTGGTGAAGCTGTGCTCTTTGCCCGAAGATAGCGAATCCGCCGTCCTATCTCGGCTCTCCTGTACACCTGCCCGACAGGTGTAGCCGAGGAGGCTTGGATAGGGTGACCTTGAAAAGTCGCCGTTACCTCGAATTGGGCGGAACGTTACTTCTGGGTATCATTCTACTCGATATTTGGGTCCTTGTTTTCGGCTAGGCCGCGGCTATGGAAGCCCGATGCATGTATGAGAATCGGGAATTTCTTGCCCAGTTTGAGCCTAAAGCGGTCCAAATTGTTCAACAGGTCTTGGCGTGCTTCTACGCAATAATCGTGGGAAGCGCTGTCGTTTGGCCAATAGCAAGGTATGCGAAGTCCGACTGGTGGAGGGTTGCCGCCGCGCTGTGGGCAGGTGTGGCCGCGCGTTTTGGGTTGGGACCCGATCTAAGTGAGGATAGCCTAACTGCATTTGAAGCCATACGGATCTTTGCCGGTTCCGTTGACTTTTGGGTCTTGATGGCCTCGACCCTGGCCGGCGCGTGGCTCGGTAAAGCGATGCAGCACTGGAAAGATAACCAGCGAGCCGCTGCAGGTTCCCTTTAGGAAAAGTTGCACCGGCAAAATGTGGAGGTGGGGCGCTAGCAAATGCTCAAATGGGGCATAGGTGACGCTCATGTTCTCCTGAGAGGGTGTTTGCAAAATGGTTCCCGATCAACGCCGGATAGCGCTTGCGGGGCCACACACCAGTGTCGGTCTTGAATCGTTGAGCGGCAAGGCCCTCGGCTGGGCAATTGGACCGAACGCGATCCGGCACTGCCGGATGGCGTTTGGGGCACCCAACGGCCACACACCCAAGGAGCCAATGTGGCCGATACACGGCCGCGGCCCTAGAGGGAACGCAATCCGGCCTACGTTCGGCCATGGCGCGCGATGGTTCGATCCCGATCGTCGTGCTCCGGCTGCACGTAGGCCGCTTCTTGCGACCCGACGCGCCAATCGCGGGATACGGCGCCAGCGTGACCAACCGGCCACGCCGGCGGCCAAGACCCCACGCAATAACCGGCGCCCCGGGCTCACCGACAACGGCGGCGATTTCCATTCATTCCCATGTCAGTGGCTTACATTTTTGTAAACGCCCATGGAGCCTGGATGGAGGCGTGACCGGGAGGAAGTCTCCCAGTGATGACCAATATACATTTGGTGTTGATTCGTGTTCATTTTGTGGTTCGCTCGTAGCGAGGTATATCTCGCTGCAACCCGGTCGGAAAGCGAGCCTGGGCGGAGGCAGGAAGAATACAATCAGTGTCTATCCGTGTTCATCCGTGGTTCTAGAAGACGACAAAGCAATGACACAGCGTAGTGGACAAGAGACGGCGTGGGTCCTCAACGAGGCGTTGCCCTATATCCAGCGCCTGGCGGGGCGCACGGTGGTGATCAAGTACGGCGGCAATGCGATGGTCGACGATGCGCTCAAGACATCGTTCGCGCGCAATGTCGTGTTGATGAAACAGGTCGGGCTCAATCCCGTCGTCGTGCATGGTGGCGGCCCGCAGATCGGGCGCATGCTCGAGGCCATCGGCAAAGAGACGCGCTTCGTCGCGGGGATGCGCGTCACCGACAGCGAGACCATGGATACGGTGGAGATGGTCCTGGGCGGTCAGGTCAACAAGGACATCGTCAGCCTGATCAATCAGCACGGGGGGCGTGCGGTGGGCCTGACGGGCAAAGACGGCAACATGATCCGCGCCCGCCCGCTCGAGCCGGTCGTCGACCAGAAACAACCCGACGAGATCATCGATCTGGGCCACGTTGGCGAGGTGGACTCGATGGACGCGACCCTGATCCATACGCTCGAGCAGGGCGATTTCATCCCGGTGATCGCTCCGATCGGCGTGGACGAGCAGGGCCGTTCGTACAATATCAATGCCGACCTGGTCGCCAGCCACGTCGCGATCACGCTACAGGCAGAGAAACTCCTGCTATTGACCAATACGCCCGGCATACTCGCCGACGATGGCGGCTTGATCACGCACACCAGCCTCGAGGCGGTCGACGAGATGATCGCGACCGAACGCATCTACGGCGGCATGCTGCCCAAGGTGCGTTGCGCGCGCGAGGCGCTGGAGGCCGGCGTGGGCGCCGTCCAGGTCATCGACGGCCGGGTCGAGAACGCGGTGCTGCTGGAGCTCTTCACCGACGCCGGTGTGGGAACGCTGATCCACCTGTAGCGCAGGCCACCGGTGCTCTAACGGGGGCCCTCGCCGCGGCGTAGCCACCGCGGCCGAGGCCGCCCCGTCAATCGGCGCCTTCGTCGGCCTTGAGCTCGCGATAGCGCTCGACATCCGCCTTGAATTGCGCGCGCAACTCGGCCTTTTCCGCCTCGAGGTCGGAGAGGTGCTCGCGCTGCTCGGCCATACGCTGCTCGAGCTCCTGGAGCTTTTGCTCGAGCTCGGTGCGCTGGTTGCTGTCGTCGGGCAGCGAGCGTAACCGCTGCTGGCGGTTGGCATGGGACGAGGCCAGGCGCTCGATGTTCTGGCGGGTGAGATCGATGCGCGACTGGATCGATTCGAGACGGCGGTCACGCGTATCGAGCAGCATTTGCTCGTTGGGGAATGCCTCGAGGAGCATCTCGTCGGGGCGTGGCGCCGGCGCGGACTCGTCGCCGTTTTGCTCCGCGGCATCGGTGGCTTGCGTCGTCTCACCCGCGGCGTCCGCCGGCGCATCGCCCTGGGCGCCGCGCTCGCCTTCGGGGTCGCGCTCATCGCGGACTACACCCGAGTCGTCGACGACCTGGTGCTTGCGCTTGGCCTGCTCCGGCGAGAGCCGATCGCCGTAGTGGACCTCACCGTCGTCGTCCACCCAGCGGTAGCTGGTATCGCCGGCCCACCCGGCCGCCAATGGCCCGGCGAGCAGGAGGTGCATCGCCAGCATACGGGCGCCGGTGCGCCCACCGTGTCCATTTCCTCGCGCCATGGCGCCTCCCTATCCCCGTGGCTTCGGCCCATGGTCACGGGGACTGCGCCATATGCTACGCAACGGGCCGGCCGCTTTGCCAGAGCGATCGATGGGCGAGGCGCATTGGCTCGCCGGGTTGGCCGGGGAGGGCGTGTCAGACGCCGTAGTGGCGGCGATAGGCGGCGATCTGGGCGCGATCGTCGGGGTGGTCGCCGCGCTCGTCGAGGTAGGTGAGCACGTCGTCGAGGCTGACAATGCTGAAAACGGGGGCGTCCACGGACGCGCTGGCCTCGGCCGACGCCGAGCGCTCGGTCTGGCCTTGCTCCTGGCGGTCGAGTGCCGTCACCACGGCGGCCACCTCCGCCCCCGCGGCGCGGATCTGATCGGCTGCCTGGCGGATGGCCGTGCCCGCGGTGAGTACGTCGTCGACAATGACGACCCGGCCCACCAGGGCGGCCCCCACGAAACCGCCGCCCTCGCCGTGGCCCTTGGCCTCCTTGCGGTCGAAGCACCAGGGCCGGTCCTGGCCGTGGCCGTCGGCCAGGGCGGCCGCCGTGGCCGCGACCAGCGGGATCCCCTTGTAGGCGGGGCCGAAGAGCATGTCGTAGTCGATGCCGGTGTCGACGATGGTCCGGGCATAGGCACGCCCGAGGCCGGCCAGGGCCGCCCCGCTGTCGAGGGCCCCGATGTTGAAGAAGTAGGGGCTGATACGCCCCGACTTGAGCTCGAATCGCCCGAAGCGAAGGGCACCGCGCTGGATCGCGAGGGCGAGAAAGTCGCGCTGATAGTCGTGCATGGGGCAGCCAGGCCTGGTGTTGTTCGCGGCGGCTGAGGGCTTCGGTATCATACCGACCGTTTTCGGCCGGGAGGAAGCATGCGGGTCATCAGCCTCAACGCCAACGGCATTCGCGCGGCGTCGCGCAAGGGCTTTTTCGACTGGCTGGCGCGGCAGGACGCTGATGTCGTGTGCATCCAGGAGACCAAGGCGCAGGCCGAGCAGCTCGCCGACGACCCCTTCCGCCCGCCCGGCTACGCCTGTTTCTACTGCGACGCCGAGAAGAAGGGCTACAGCGGTACCGCGCTGTACACCCGGCGCGAGCCCGAAGCGGTCAACCGTCGCTTGGGCTTCGACGAGTTCGACCGCGAGGGCCGTTGGTGCGAGGCGCACTTCGCCAACCTCATCGTCGCCTCGCTGTATCTGCCGTCGGGCACCTCGGGCGACGAGCGCCTTGCCGCCAAGATGCGCTTCCACGACCAGTTCCTGCCCTACCTGCAGCAGCTCAAGGAAAGCGGCCGCGATGTGATCATCTGCGGCGACTGGAACACCGCGCACACCGCCATCGACCTCGCCAATCCCAAGAACAACGCGAAGAACTCGGGCTTTCTACCCGAGGAGCGCGCGTGGCTCGATCGCGTGTTCAACGAGGTCGGCATGGTCGACGCCTTCCGCGCGGTCCACCCAGGTGTACCCAACCTCTACACCTGGTGGTCCAACCGCGGCCAGGCCTGGTCGAAGAACGTGGGCTGGCGCATCGACTACCACATCGTCACGCCGGGCCTGAAAGGCGCCATCCGCGATGCCTGGGTCTACACCGACGAGCGCTTCTCCGACCACGCACCGCTGGTGGTCGACTACGATTGCCCCTTCTGACGGGATCTCTTGAGAACCACGAATGAATACGAATAACTTGTTTAGCGACAGAAATTGGCGAAGAGGTGGCCGCTGAAACCCTATGCCGCGGACATTACCGTGTTCCGAGCGCTTTTCTACCTCATGTGACCGCAGGGCCATCCCGGCTTGGAAGCACTGAAAGAAACCTTCGTGTCCATTCGTGGCTCTCGCGCGAAGTCATAGATCGCTCAGTACGCCGGCTCCGGCTGTTGGTCGGTGCCGCCGGGCTCCGCGTCGATGCGCCCGCGGCGCTGGGCGTACCAGAGGGCGAGCAGGACGGCGGGTACGCCCGCGACAGCGATGCCGGTGAAGAACCAGGGATAGCCCCAGGCGTCGACGGCAATGCCGGAGAAGCCGCTGACGAACTTGCCTGGCAGCGTCATCAGCGACGAGAACAGCGCATACTGCGTCGCCGTATACGCGCGGCTCGTCAGGCTCGACATGAAGGCGATGAGCACGGTGCTGGCGAAGCCGTTGGAGATGTTGTCGGCGCTGATCGTGACCACCAGCATCGCGAGCTCCGAGCCGATGACGGCCAGCCAGGCGAAAAAGAGGTTAGTCACCGCCGTCAGCGCCGCGCCCACCACGAGCATGCGGGCGATGCCGTAGCGCGTGACCATCAAGCCCCCGACGAGCCCGCCCACGATGGTCATAACGATCCCATACGCATTCGTGATGGTGCCGATCTCGCTCAGCGAGAAGCCGAGATCGATGTAGAGCGGGTTGGCCATCGCCGCCATCGAGATATCGGAGATGCGGTAGATGCCGACGAGCACGAGCAGCGCGAGGGCATACTTGCCGTAGCGCGTGAAGAAATCGACGAACGGGCAGACCACGGCCCCAATGAACCACGCCATCACGCGGCGGCTCAGCCGGGAGTGGTGGGGATTGGCGGCGAGATAATCCTGCACACGCTGCTCGCGTTCATAGGCGATTTGCGTGATGCGTTTGTCGGGCTCCGGGCGGATCAGCACCGTGACCACGCCAACCGAAACCAACGCCGCCATCGCCAGATACGCCGCCGTCCACGAAGCCAAGTCGGCGATGTTGAGCGCGACCGCGCCTGCCATCACCAGGCCGATGCGATAGCCGATCATGTAGGTGGCGGCGTTGGCGGCCTGCATGTCATCGGGTGCGGACTCGATGCGGAAGGCGTCGATGGCGATGTCCTGGGTCGCCGAGCCGAACGCCACGATCAGGGCGAGGAACACGATCGGGGTGAGCGAAGCCATGGGATCGCTGAAGGCGAGCCCGGCCAGCCCGGTCATGATCAGCGCCTGCCCGAGCAGCATCCAGCCGCGGCGTTGCCCCAGCACACGGGTGACCCCGGGCAGGGCCAGCCGGTCGACGACCGGTGCCCAGATGAACTTGATCGAGTAGAGGATCCCGATCCAGGAGAAAAAGCCGATGGCGGCGACCTCGATGCCCTCGGCGCGCAGCCAGGCCGTCAGCGTCGAGAACACGAGCAGAAACGGCAGCCCCGCGGAGAAACCGAGGAAGAGCATGGTCAGCACGACGGGCCGCGTGTAGACCTTGAGCGCGTCCTGCCAGCTCCTGCGGGCCTCGATCATAGGGATGGGGCCAAAGCTGCCGTGGGCGGGGCCGCCGCGGGGCCATCGGCGGCGTTCGGACTGGTGTCCCCGGCGCTAGCGAAAGGGCGTTGCCGGGGCGCGGCGACGCGGGCGCTGCCGCGATGGCAGCGCCCGCGTGCGCGGAGCGCTAGTGGTCCTCTTCGTCGCCCGTGTGGGCGTGACCGTGCTCGATCTCTTCCTGGGAAGCCTCGCGCACCTCGACCACGCTGACCTCGAAGTTCAGCGACTGGCCGGCGAGCGGATGGTTGGCGTCCACCGTGACCTCGTCGCCCTCGACGCCGGTGACCGTGACGATACGGCGCTCGCCCTGCTCGTCGGTCGCCTGGAAGCGCATGCCGGACTCGACCTGGTCGACGCCCTCGAACGCCTGCTTCGGCACCTGCTGGATGAGGTTCTCGTCGCGCTCGCCGTAGCCTTCCGACGGATCGACGGTCACCGAGACCGTGTCGCCCGGCTCGTTGCCGTCGAGCGCCGACTCGAGGCCCGGGATGAGGTTGCCCGCACCGTGGAGGTAGGTGAGGGGCTCACGGCCCTCCGAGGTATCGAGGACCTGACCGTCGGCGTCCTTGAGCTGGTAATTGATGGACGCGACGGTGTTCTGGGAAATCTGCATGGAACTGCTCCGCTCGCATTTCGCTCATAGAATGAGTGGGCATTCTAGCGCGCGACGTCCGCAGGCGAAACGGGGCGCTAGCCGCCGATTGCACCGCTGGCGCGAGGCAGCCGAGGCCGTCCGCCAGCCCGGCTAGATGATCGACGCGGCGCCCCCGCGGCGTGGGTCGCCGGCGCCGTCGAAGCCCCGCGGGCCGGCCGCCACCGCATGGGCCCCGCCGAAGAACAGATTGCGCTCCGGCCAGGCGCAGTGATCGGGCCAGCGCGCCGCCAGCGCGGCGATCGCATCGCCCGGGAAACCGCCCTCGATCTCCAGGCGGCTGCCCTCGACGTGTAGCCGGGGTCGGTCGAGCGCGTCGGCGAGCGCGAGCCCGTGCTCAAGCGAGCCGGCCAGGACCTGCATGATCGCCGAGCGGATGCGGTTGGATCCGCCCGACCCCACCGCGAGGGTCGCGCCATCCGCCCCGGAGACGATCGTCGGTGCCATCATCGAGGTCGGGCGCGTGTCCTCGGGCCATTGACCGAAGCCATGGGGCTGCAGGTCCGCCTCGCCCAGGATGTTGTTGAGCATGAAGCCGGCCTCGGGGACGATCCAGCCACAGCCCTCGCCGTTCGACGTCGACAGCGCCGCGGTCCGGCCGTCGCGGTCGGTGACGCTGATGTGTGTGGTGCCCCGATTCGCTGGCGGGTGAGCGGCGACCTGGGCGCGGTAGCGCGCCACCGTTTCGGGGTCGAGGAGGGCGCGGGCGCCGCTCGCATCGACCCCCTGGTCCAGGCCGGCCTCGGCGCGCGCGGCGCCGGCGGCGGCGAGCGCGTCGGCCGTGCGCACGGCCTCCTGCGGACCCGTGGGGTCGTCACCGCGGGGCAGGCCCGACAGGACGTTCAGGGCGAAGGCGACGAGCACGCCTCCCGAAGCCGGGGGCGCGTTGGTCAGCACCCGCTGGCCGCCGTAGTCGATCGCCAACGGCTCGCGCTGCTCGACCTGGTATTCGCCGAGGTCGTCGCGGCGCAGATGGCCCCCGCCGGCACGGCAAGCCGCATCGACGGCGGCGGCGATCTCGCCGCGGTAGAATAGATCGGGACCCTCGATCGCGAGCGTCTCGAGCAAGTCCGCCAGCGCCGGCACGCGGTGGACGTCGTCGACCGCCATGGTGCGCCCCGCCGGGGCGAAGAGCGCGCGTGCCTCGGGAGTGGATTCGAGGATGGGGGCGACGACCTCGGCGATGTAGGCCTGCAGCCGGTTGACGGTCACGCCCTCGCGCGCGGCGCGCACCGCGGGGGCGACCACCTCGCTCATGGGCATGCGCCCGAGCGCCTGCTGGAACGCGAAGACCCCGGCGACCGTGCCCGGCGTTGCCGCCGAACCCAGGCCGATGTGGAATTCCTGCTGCGCGGTGCCGAAGTCGGCGACGATGGGGTAGAAGTCGCTGGCGTCTAGGGGTAGGCGCCGGCGTGGCGTGTGCGCGAAGAAGTCGTAGACGCGGGCAGCGCCGTCGCGTGGCTGCGCCAGCAGGAAGCCGCCGCCACCCGGCGAGGCGAGCACGGGCTCGGCTACGCACGCGGCCCAGAGCCCGGCGGCGGCCGCGTCGAAGGCGTTGCCGTCGGCCTCGAGCATGGCCGCGGCGGCATCGCGGGTGACCGGGTGGCCGCAGGCCACGGCACCCTTGGCCGTCATCGCCGGGGGGCTCCGCGTATCACAGGTACTGGCCCCAATCGTGGTGCGCGTCGCCGACCACCAGGAACTCGGGGTTCAGCACCGACTCCTCCTGGTTGTAGCGCAACGGCTGTAGCGCCGTATCGGTGACATGGCCGCCGGCGGCCTCGACGACCGCCTGCGCCGCGCCCGTATCCCACTCCGAGGTCGGGCCGAAGCGGGGATAGATGTCGGCGGCCCCCTCGGCGACCAGGCAGGATTTCAGCGACGAGCCCATAGGGCGAAGCTCGTGCGGGCCCAATCGGTCGAGGAAGGCCTGGAGGCGCTCGTTGGCGTGCGAGCGGCTGCCGGCGACCCGGATCCGATCCGAGGGCAGCGGCTGCACCGCGATGGGCTCGGGCTCGGCGTGACCGACACGCTTGTAGGCGCCGACGCCCTGCGCGGCGAAGTAATCGGTCTCGATCACGGGCGCATGCACGACGCCGAGCACGGGTACGCCGTTGTCGACCAGGGCGATATTGACCGTGAACTCGCCGTTGCGCTTGATGAACTCGCGCGTGCCGTCGAGTGGGTCGACCAGCCAGTAGGCCTGCCATTGCCGCCGTTCGCTGAAGGGAACCTCGGCGGACTCCTCCGACAGGATGGGCAGATCGGGGCGCAGCTCGCGCAGGCCCCGCTCGATGAGCCGGTGGGCGTTGACGTCGGCGGTGGTCAGGGGGCTGTTGTCCGCCTTGTCCTCGATCTCGTAGCCCGCGGCCCGATGATAGACCTCGAGGATCGCCTCACCCGCCTGGCGGGCGAGCCGGGTGACTTGGGGGAGCAAGCGCTCGAGCTCGGCCTTGTCGTTCATGGGCTGTCCTCTCGCGCGAGTTGGTCGCGGACCATGTAGAGCGCCGCGAGTGTGCGCGCCTCAGTGCACTCGGGATGCGCAAGCAGCCGATCCAGGCCGTCGAGCGGCCACTTGATCACACCGGGCGCCTCGGGCTCGTCGCCCGCCAGGGGCGCATGATGGAGGTTGCGGGCGAGCACGATGTGGCTGGTGAAGCCCAGGTAGCCGGGTGCGAGCGTGACGGCGGTCAACTCGGTGAGCGCTCCAGCCGCGACACCGCACTCCTCGCGCAGCTCGCGGTTGGCCGCCGCGAGGATGTCCTCGCCCGACTCGATTCGCCCCTTGGGCAGCTGCACCTCGTAGCGGTCGACGCCCGCGCCGTACTCGCGCACCAAAAGGACCTCATGGTCGTCGGTGACCGCGACGACCATGACCCCGCCCCGGGCACGCGGCCGGATGATCTCGAAGCACGCGTCGTTGCCCTCGCCGAAGCGCAGATCGACTTCGTCGATGATGAAAAGTCGGCTCTCGGCGACGGTCCGGGTCGCCCGGATCTCCGGTTTGCTGCTCATGCGGGCTCGGTTCGTCGGGCCGCGGTGCGACCGGCAGTGGGCGAGCGCGTGAGCATGGCAGTCAGCGCACGCGGCGGCAAGTCCGGTCGCGGCTGGACATTCGAAGGAGGGCTTGCAACGATTTGCAACCGAGCCGGATATCCCGAGGAATCGGCCCAACAATGACGACAGACCGATACGCGGTCATCGGCCACCCGATCGACCATAGCCGCTCGCCCGAGATCCACCAAGCCTTCGCTCGCGCGACCGACGACGACATCCGATACGAACGCATCGACCCCGGCCCCGACGGTTTCGACGAGGCCGTCACCGGCTTCTTCGCATCCGGTGGCAAGGGCCTCAACATCACCGTGCCCTTCAAGGAGACCGCCTACGCCTGGTGCGACCGAACGGGCGAGGCCGCGAGCCGCGCGGGCGTGGTCAACACCCTCACCGTCGATGCCCTGGCGGGGGCGATCGTCGGCGACAACACCGATGGCGTCGGTCTCGTGCGCGACCTCGAGAACAACCTCGGTGTCACCATCGCCGATACCCGGATCCTGGTGGTCGGCGCCGGCGGCGCCGCGCGCGGTGTGGTGGGCCCGCTGCTCGACGCCGGCCCGGCGACCCTCACGATCGCCAATCGGACCGAGCGCCGCGCGCACCTACTCGCCGGCGACTTCTGGGATGTCGGCCCGATCCAGGCCCTCTCGTTCGATGCGCTCGCTGACGAGGCTCCCTTCGACCGTGTGATCAACGCCACCGCTGCGGGCCTGGGCGGTGGCGCGCCGCCCATCCCGGACGGCTTGTTGCGCGATGGCGGCGTCGCCTATGACCTCGTCTACGGCGACAAGGCGGAACCATTTTTGGCGTGGGCCCGTGAGGCGGGGGCGGCGATCGCCAGCGACGGCTTGGGCATGCTGGTCGAGCAGGCCGCCGAGTCGTTCCGCATCTGGCGCGGTGCCCACCCCGACACGGCGCCCGTGCTCGCGGCGATGCGCGCGGGCGAGACACCCTAGTCGGTGTCGGGGCCGGCCCCGGGGCTCCCTCACGGGAGCGCCCTCGCCCGCCCCGTGAGCCCGATCCGAGCGGGTGCTGCCAGCGTTGCATCGCACGGTCCCCGGACCTATACTCCATCGATTCGCCTGCGCGCGCGCGGCGAATGAAGGCAGCCAATTGAGACCATGGACATGAGCAAGAGCGCGGAAAACACGCAGAACAGTGACACCAGCGCGACGACGCTGACCGAGCAGGACCTGCTCAACGCGCCCGAACAAGACTACATGAACGCCGAGCAGCTCGAGTTCTTCCGCCAACGCTTGATGGCGCAGCGCGAGGAGATCGAGAACGACATCGCTCGCGCGCGTAACGAGCTCTCCAATGGCGAGAACGAGCCCGATGAGCTCGACCGCGCGTCGGCCGAGGAGGAGCGCTGGCTGAGCCTGCGCATCAGCGAGCGCGAGGGCAAGCTGCTGCGCAAGATCGACGAGGCGATCCAGCGCATCGACGACGGCGACTACGGTTACTGCGAAGACACCGGCGATCCCATCGGGATCCCGCGGCTGCTCGCGCGCCCCACCGCGACGCTATCGGCGGAAGCGAAGACGCGCCGCGAGCAGCTGGAAAAGACGCAGGGTCACAACTGACGCGCTCGCCGGCGGGAGGACCCCGCCGGCGAAGGCCGAATCAACCCGCGTACGCCGGCTCGTTGCCCGGCCTCCACTTCACGTTGCAGCCCATGCTCGGCTTCTGGTCCTGCGGCATGGGCGTGCCCTCCAGCAAGGCGTCCGCCGCCGCGCGCAAGTCCTCGCCCGTGACGGGCTCGTCGTTGCCCGGTGTGGCCCCGTCGAAGCGGCCGCGGTAGACCAGCCGATGATCGCTATCGAACAGGAAGAAATCCGGGGTGCAGGCCGCCCCGTACGCCTTTGCCACCGCCTGGCTCTCGTCGAACAGGTACGGGAACATGAAGCCGCTCGAGCGCACCATCTCGGCCATCTTGTCGGGATGGTCGTCGGGATGCGAGCTGATGTCGTTGGCGTTGATCGCCACCACGCTCAGGCCGCGCTCCTGGTACTCGTGCGCGAAGCCGGCGAACACGCTCTTGATGTGCAGGACAAACGGGCAGTGGTTGCACAGGAAAGCCACCAATAGTGGCTTGCCCGCGAACTCGCTTTTGCTCACCGTGCGCCCCGTGGCGGGCTCGGGCAGGCTGAAGTCCGGTGCCGGCGTGCCCAGTTCCACCATCGTCGAGGGGGTCTTGGCCATGGTTGCCTCCGTCTCGGTTGCGCTGTGCCGGGCGAGATGAGGACGAGTGGGCCTCGAGACAATGGCCGGGCGCGAGTGCTCGCCCCAAGGCAGCGGGCTCAGAAGCGCCGCATCACGCCGAAGCGGAAGTAGAGCCGCGGCTCCTCGCGGCGAAGCTCGCGGCGGGGTGGCCAGAGCTTGATCGCCTCGGCTTCGATCGTCGGGTAGGTGTAGGTCACCTCGTCGATCGGGTCTTCCTCGGTGCCGGTGATCACGCCCCGGACGGTCACTTCCCGCCCGGGTGCATATTCGGCGGTCTCGAGGTAGCCGGGCTCGTAGGCGCGGAACCGGCCCAGCGGCTTTTGATCGGTCTGGGGCCGCTGCGCCCGGGCGCGTATCGGGTAGGCGACGATCTCGAGGCGCGTGCGCTCGGCCAGGTTCTTCGACGAGACGATCTTGCCGCCCCAGACGATCGTCTTGCCTTGCGCTGCTTCGGGATCCGCCTGAACATCGCCCGGCTCGAGATCGAGCGAGGCCCCTTCGACTGACAGGGGCCCGGGCGCGCAAGCCGCCAACGCGGCCGCGCTCAGCAGCGCCAGCAGCGCGCGGCGAAAACGATGGCCCATCCTTCCTCCAAGCCGGGTCGGCCCCAACGGGGGCGTCCAAGCTGCGCTATAGTGACGGCGGCGGTCGCGTCGACCGCGGGGCCCAACAATTTGGGGAGCGTTGAGACCGTTGATCGCATGGTATCGCAATTGGCGTCGCAAGCAGATCCTGCAGCGCCACGGCTTCTCCGACCGCGACTGGGAGCGCCTTATCCAGCACGTGCCCGCGGTCGCACGCTACGACGCGCGCACCCGCCGGCGCCTGCGCGAGCTGGTCACCCTGTTTCTCTACCACAAGTCGATCGAGCCGGCCGGCGGTCTCGAGCTCACCGACACCATCCGCCGGTCCATCGCGCTGCAGGCCTGCCTGCCCATCCTCGGCCTCGGGCTCGAGTGGTACGCGGGGTGGCGCTCGGTGGTGGTCTATCCCGGCGACTTTCAGGTCCACGAGACCTGGACCGACGACGACGGTGTGGTGCACGAGCTCGAAGAAGTGCGCGCCGGCGAGGCCTGGCCCGAGGGCCCCGTGATCGTCTCCTGGACCCCCGATGCCCCCGACGGCCCGGCGATCGTGATCCACGAGTTCGCCCACAAGCTGGATCTGTTGAACGGTGCCGCCAATGGCATGCCGCCGCTGCACAGCGACATGGCCACGAGCGAGTGGACCAGCGTGTTTGCGCGCGCCTACGAGGATTTCTGCGCCCGCGAGCGCCGTGGCGAGGCCCTGCCCTTCGACGCGTATGCAGCCACCGACGCCGCCGAGTTCTTCGCCGTGGCCAGCGAGGTCTTTTTGCTCGATCCCGACCGCGTCCGCGATGCCTATCCGCGCGTGTATACCCAGCTCGCGGCCTTCTATCGCCAGCACCCGCGCACGCTGTAACCGTGCGGCCAAGCAGCGTGGCGAGCGCGAATCGCCAACGCCCTTGATCGTCGCCCTTCGGTCGAGCCCATGGAGGCAGCGCGCAGCCGGCCCCTTCGTTGCGCACGCGGAGGTCCGCCTTGGCGCCGGCCAAGGCGGCGGTGGCGGTGCGATAGGCCGGCCCGGCGGGATGTCACCGGTGGGGCGAGTCAGCCCTGGACGCCCGCATCGCCTCCGCGCTTGCGCGCTCCGGCGAAGCGGGCCTCCATGCTCGGCGTGGCCCCTCGGTCGAGCTCACGGAGGCACTGCTCATCCGGACCCTTCGTTGAGCCCACGGAGGCCCGCCTTGGCGCCAGCCAAGGCGGGCGGTGGCGGCGCGATAGCCCGGCCCGGCGGGATGTCACCGGTGGGACGAGTCAGCCCTGGGCGCCCGCATCGCCTCCGCGCTTGCGCGCTCCGGCGAGGCGGCCCTCCATGCTCGGCGTGGCCCTTCGGTCGAGCCCACGGAGGGAATGCGCATCCGGGCCCTTTGTTGCGCACGCGGAGGCCCGCCTTGGCGCCGGCCAAGGCGGGCGGTGGCGGCGCGATAGGCCGGCCCGGCGGGATGTTACCGCTGCGAGCGAGTCAGCCCTGGACGTACGCCATCGAGGGCAGCCGCCGCTTGCCGATCCCTTGGGGTGACGCCACGAACAGGTTGTCGCCCTCGGCGCGCATGCCGGCGCCGAAGCGCAACGCCTCGATCGCCCGATCCTGGTCCCGGGAATGGGTCAGCCCGGCTAGCTCGGCCGGGGTGTCGAGATCGAACCGCCCGGTCTCACAGCGGCGCGAGAGGGCATCCACGGCGAGTGCCTCGGGCGCCGTGGTCGGCTGCTCTCTCCGTTGATCGATCCGCCGCGGGCGTCATTGGGGACTGGGCGGTGGGTGGTCAAGCCGCGCCATCGCCGGGCTCTCGGCCGAGCCAGGCGAGCACGACCGCCGCGACGTACTCGCGCTCGTCGTCGTCGAGCACGTGGCCCTGGTCCAGGCCGTGCCAGCGCGCGAGGCAGCCTCGGCAGCAGGTCGCGGTGGCATGCTGGGCGACGAACACCGGATGGCCCCGCATGGGGGTCTGGCGGCCGTCCTTGCGCGGCTGAGCGGGCGCGAGGCGATGGTCGATGAAATCGCGTGCGTGGCCGTGCAGGGTCGACCAGCTGCGCTCGGCCAGATAGGCCGCATCCCGGGCATTGAGGCGAAAGCGACTGCGGAAACGCGAGCGCCGCAGGCGTGCCTGCAGATCGCGCCAGGCGCTCGCGCTCAGATGGCGGGAGACTGCATCGTTATCGGCCATTGCTCTAGCATGCTCGCCCGTTGGATCCCAGTGGGCAACACCACCATGGAGACGCTGCCGGACTACCTCGACCACGATCTCGATATCGTCGTCATCGGCCAGAATCCCTCCCCCGCCGCAGTCCAGCGCCAGTGCTACTACGGCAACCCGCGCAATCGCTTCTGGGACGCCTTCCGCGGTGCGGGCCTGGCACCAAGCGACTTCGAGCCCAGCCCGGCGGGCTTCCAGTGGCTGCTCGAGCATGAGCGCATCGGCTTCACCGATGTCGTGAAAAAGCCCACACCGGGGGCCGGTGCTTTGCGCGCGGCCGACTTCCGCGAGTGGGCGCCCGTGCTCGACCGCCACCTGCGCCACTACCAGCCCCGAATCGCATGGTTCAACGGCAAGGGCGTCTACCAGAGCTATCTGCGCTATGGGCGCGGGTCGCGCCCCGCCACGGTCGAGCTTGGTGAGCAGCCGGAGGGGCTGGACGGAATCATCGCGATCGTCACGCCCAACCCGAGCCCCGCAAATGCCGCCTGGCGTCTGGACGATCTCATCGAGCGGTATCGCGAGGTCACCGAGCTGCGCGAGCGCTTGCGGGCGACGGACGGCACCACGTAAACGACCCCGGCGCCCGCGTTGGGCCAGGGTGTCCCGGGCGGATCAGGAGCGCGCGGACTCGATGTCGCTGGTGCGCGGGATGCCCATGCGCTGGCGCCGCTCCCAAAGCGATTTGCGCGAGATGCCCAGGCGGCGCGCGATCTCGGTCTCGGTCAAGCGATCCTGGTGCGCGAGCACGAATGCGCGGAAGTACTCGTCCAGGCTCATCTCGAGCGCCATGGCGCGATCACCGCTACCGCCGGTGGCCGAGGCGTCGGGTATCCCCAACTGGTCCGCCGTGATCAGCCCGTCGTCGCAGAGGATGACCCCGCGCTCGACCGCGTTCTCGAGCTCACGGACGTTGCCGGGCCAGTCGTAGTTGCGGATGGCCTCGATCGCAGCGTTGGATAGCGCGGGGGCTTGGCAGTTGGTGCGCCGTGCCGCCTTGTCGAGCATGAACTGGGATAGATCGGTCAGATCCTCGGTGCGCTCGCGCAGTGGCTTGAGCTCGACGACCATCTTCTGGAGCCGATAGAACAGATCACGGCGGAAGGTCCCGGCCGCCGACATGGTGTCGAGGTTGCAGTGCGTCGCGGCGATCAGGCGGATGTCGACGCGGCGCGAGTGCGAGGCCCCCACCGGTCGGATCTCGCTGTCCTCGAGCACCCGAAGGAGCTGGCCCTGCGCGGCGTAGGGGAGCTCGCCGATCTCGTCGAGGAACAAGGTACCGCCGCTGGCGGCCTCGACGAGGCCGATGCGCTTGCTCGTGGCGCCCGTGAACGCGCCTTTCTCGTGGCCGAAGAGCTCGGACTCGAGCAGGCTGTCCGGGATCGCGGCGCAGTTGACCGCGATCAGTGGGGCGTCCCTGCGCGGACTCTGCTCGTGGATGGCGCGGGCGACGAGCTCCTTGCCGGTGCCCGATTCGCCGAGCACCAGCACGGTCATGTCGGTCGGTGCGACGCGGGCGATGCGCTCGTGCACCTCCTGCATCGCGGGGCCCGTGCCCACCATGCCGGTGATGGGATAGTCGCGCTCGATGTCCTGCTTGAGTGCGGCGTTCTGGCGCGATAGCCGGCGTTCCTGTACCGCCCGCTCGACGATCAACAGCATCTCGTCGTGATCGAAGGGCTTGGCGATGTAGTCGACGGCGCCGCGCTTCATCGAGTCAACGGCCGATTTGACGCTCGCGTAGGCTGTCATCACGACCACGGGCACTTGCGGGGCGTGGTCGATGATATCGACCCCTTCGCCACCCGGGAGCTTGAGATCGGCAATGATCAGGTCGAACTCGTCCGGCCCCTGGGCCACCGCGTCGTCGATGCCACTAGCGGTCGCCACCGGGTAGTCGTGCTCTTCGAGCAGGCGCGCGAGGGCGTCGCGAATGACCTGTTCGTCGTCGATGACGAGGATCCGGCTCATGCGCTGGACTCCAGATTCGCGGGCTTATCGCTCGACGCCGCGGGCAGGCGCAGGGTCACCGTCGTGCCCGTGCGGCGATTGGGCGCGAGCGCGATGTGGCCGCCGTGCTCGGTGACGATCGAGTGGATCAACGGCAGACCGAGCCCCGTCCCATCACCGACCGACTTGGTCGTGAAGAACGGGTCGAAGACGCGCTCGGCCAACTCGGGATCGATGCCCTGGCCCGCGTCGATGACCTCGACGACGACCGTGTCTTCGCCGTCCGCGTAGGCACGCACCGTCACTGGATCGCCCGGCTCGGAGGCGTCCGCGGCGTTCGACAGTAGATTGACCAGTACCTGCTGCAACAGCTGGGGGTCGCCCGTGGCGGCAAGGCCGTCGGGGCAGTCGTTGGTGAAGGCGATGTGCTTCTGCGAGCGCCCCAGCGCGACCAGCCGCATGGCGTCGTCGACCGCCGGGCGCAGGGTGACGCGCTCGCGCGCGAGCGGGCCCCGCCGGCCGCCATGGGAAAACGCCAGTAGCGAATCCACGATCGTGGAGATGCGCTGGGTTTGTTCGAGGATCGCCTGCCCGGTCTGCTCGCGACGCTCGGGCGAGTCGTCGTAGTGCAGGTTCTGGGCCAGGCTGGTGACACCGGTCAATGGATTGCCGATCTCGTGGGCGACGCCGGCGGCGAGGCGGCCGATCGAGGCCAGGCGCTCGGAGTGGCGCAGCTCCTGCTCGAGCGTCTCGAGCTCGGTGCGGTCCTCGACCAGGATGACCGTGCCCGCGTTGGCGACGCCATCAGCGACGGGGCCGCCGATGCGCGCCTTGTGCAGATGGCACCAGCGCTCGCCGTCGGCGGTCGCGAACGCCTCCTTGAACCGCTGTTGATCGGCCGCCGCGGCGAAGCGCGCCAGGCCCGGCCCCCAGGGCTCGGGCAGGGCGTCGGGCTGGGTGCCGACGGCATCCCGGGCGGCGATGCCCGAGATCGTGGCCATCGCGGCGTTCCAGACGACGATCTCGCCGTCGGGATCCAGGGCGCACACCCCCAGGGGGAGCTCCTGCAGGACGTCGCGGTGGTAGCGCTGCAGCGAGTACAGCTGCGCCGTCAGGCCGCGGACACGGCTGCGCGAGTCGGCGAGCTGCTCCTCCATGTAGCGGATGCCATCGGCGAGGGCGATGTGTGAGCGCCGCTTGAGCTGCAGCCGATCGTCGACGATGAGCTGGGCCAGCCCGGGCCCCACGAGCCCCGACAGGTTGCGGTGGATGCGCTCGCGCAGCAGCCGCAGCTCGGTGGGGCGACGCTCGCCCCGCGTCATCTCCAGCTCTTCCAGCGCCTTGCTCACCTCGGTGGCCGCTGCATCGGGGCCGATCAGACGCGCCAGCCGGTCCTCGAAATCGTCCGGCGACGACGCCTCGACCCGGCCCGCCAGTGGCATCAGGCGTTGCTCGGCGCAGGCCTGCGCCGCCTGGATCTCGGCCTCACCGGGGCGGCGCGCCAGGGATACCCCGGCGAATAATGCGGCGTTGACCGTCAATGACCAAAAGGTCGCGGCCGTCCACAGATTGGTCTCGCCGGGCGCCAGGAACGCGACCAAATCGCTACCGCTACCCAGCGGTGCCCGGCTACCGAGCAGTGGCAGTATGAGCAGGCTGAACCACACCGCCGCCCCACCGGCGAGGCCGGCCAGGAAACCCGCTGTCGTCGCCCGGCGCCAGAAAAGGACACCGACGATGCCGGGCAGCAATTGGGCCACGGCGACGAACGAGACGAGCCCGAGCTGGGCGAGGCCCTGATTGTGCTCGATCAGGCGATAGAAGCCATAGCCGGCCGCGATCACGAGCGCGATCAGGGCGCGCTTACCCCACAGCACCCAGTGATACAGATGCGTCTGCGGCCGGCGCCGCATGAACCGCAGCGGCAGGATGCAGTGGTTGAGCGCCATCGACGCCAGCGCCAGCGTCGTCACGATCATCATGGCGCTGGAGGCCGAGATCCCGCCGATGAAAGTGGCCAGCGGCAACAGGCCGTGGCCCTCGCCCAGCGTGATGCCCAGCACATAGAAGTCCGGCTGGGTGTCCGTGCCCAGCGCCTGTCCGGCCCACAGGATGGGCACGATCGGCAGGTTGAGCAGCAGCAGATACAGCGGGAACAACCAGCTCGCCGTGCGCAGCCCGGACGGGTTCGGATTCTCGGTGAACGCCATGTGGAACTGGCGCGGCAGCAGGAACGCCGCCGAGAAGGCGAGCACCAGAAGCGTCAGCCACGGGCCCGACTCGACCGGGGCGTAGAGACCGCGCACGGCCTCGGGATGGCGCGCGCTCCACTGCTGGATCTCGCTCAGGCCGCCGAATACGCCCCAGACGGCGAACGCGCCCACCGCAAGCAGCGCGACGAGCTTGACCCCGGACTCGAACGCGATCGCGACCACGAGGCCGCTGTGCTTCTCGCGCGGGGTGAGATGGCGCGCACCGAACAGGATCGCGAAGACCGTCAGCGTCACGCAGAAGCCGAATGCGATGACCGCGGGCGCCGTCCGGTTGGTCAGCACCTCCATGGATTCGGTGAAGGCCTGGATCTGGAGCGCGATGTAGGGAAGGATCCCGACGAGCATGAACAAGGTGACCAGCAACCCCGTCAGCGGGCTCGGGAAGCGGAATGCGAACAGATCCGCGATCGAGGTCAGCTGGTACTCGCGCACCAGCCGCAGCACCGGCATCAACAACACCGGCGCGAGCAGGAAGGCGATCGTGACCCCAAGGTAGATCGTCAGGAAGTTGTAGCCGCCGCTATGCGCGAAGCCGACGCTGCCGTAATAGGTCCACGAGGTGGCGTAGACCCCGAGCGAAAGGGTGATCGTCAGCGGGTGGCGCGCGATGCGCGCGGGTACGAAGCCGTGCTCGGCCAGCCACGCGACCAGGAACAACAGCGCGAGGTAGGCCACGCCCGCGCCGAACAGTTGCCACAGCTCAAACGTCATGACTGCGCGCGAGACGCTGATGCAGGCCCACGGCAGCGATCAGCGCGGCCCAGAGGACGAACGGGGCGTACCAGGGCAAGCCCGCGCCGGCCCACCACCAGGTGAAGGGCGAGGCGAACAGGAACAGCGCCAGCGCCAGCAGCAGGATGACGCTGTCCAGACGCGGGCCGTTGTCGGGGCCGGACTCCATGCGGCCGAATGTAGCACGGTGTGTTACTGGTCGTAACACTGCCAGCGGCCGCCGCTGCCTCTCAGATGGCCAGGTAGGTCTCGCGCAGCTCGCGGTCGTCGAGCACCTCGCGCGCGGTGCCGGTGTAGACGACCTGACCCATGTCCATGATCGCCGCGCGGTCGGCGAGCTCAAGGGCCGCCAGCGCGTTCTGCTCGACGATGATGGTGGTGATGCCCAGCTCGCGGATCTCGCCGACGATCGACTCGATCTCGCTGACGATTTGGGGTGCCAGCCCCTCGTAGGGCTCGTCGAGCAGCACCAGACGGACATCGCGCGCGAGCATGCGCGCGATCGCGAGCATCTGCTGCTCGCCGCCGGACAAGGTCGTGGCCTCCAGGCGGCGGCGCTCCGCCAGGCGCGGGAAGCGCTCGAAGATGCGCTCGATGGGCCAGCCCTGGTTGGGCGCGATCTGCGCCAGGATCAGGTTCTCCTCGACGGTTACACCCGGGACGATGCGGCGATCCTCGGGGACGAGACCTACACCCGCGCGCGCCGCTTGCCAGTCGCGCATTGTGTGCAGCGTGGTATCACCGAGGTGGATGCGGCCACGATGGAGCGCGGGTTGTTGCGCACGCGCGATGGTGCGCAGCGTCGATGTCTTGCCGGCGCCGTTGCGCCCGAGCAGCGCCAGGATCTCGCTTTGCTGGACCTCGAGCGAGACGCCCTGGACGATGTAGCTCTCGCCGTAGTAGGCGTGCATGTCCTGGCACGTCAGGTAGGCACCCTCGCGGCTCATTTGTTGACTCTCGGTTGTAGCGCTCACTGCTCAACCCCTCCCAGATAGGCCTCGACCACGCGCTCGTCCCCGCGGACCTCGTCGGGCGGCCCGTCGGCGATGATCCGCCCCTGGTGCAGCACGGACAGGCGATCGGCGAGCGAGAACACCAGATGCATGTCGTGCTCGATCACCACCTTGGTCACGCCGTGGGCGGTGATCGACTTGAGGAGCTCGATCGTGGACTCGGTTTCGTGGCGTGACATCCCCGCGGTGGGCTCGTCGAGGAGCAGCAGGCGCGGCTCACTAGCGAGGCAGATGGCGAGCTCGAGGCGACGCTTGTCCCCGCGCGATAGATTCTGCGCGGTCATGTCGCGCTTCTCGCCGAGTCCTACTTCCTCGAGGTGGGACTGGGCCTTGTCGGCCACCGACTTGATGTCGCGCGGCTGCTGCCAGATGTTGAGCGCGAACTTGCCGTCGCGCTTGGCGAGCCCGGCGACCATGACGTTGTCGATCAGCGACATCCCCGAGAAGATCGCCGGTGTCTGGAACACCCGCGCGATCCCGAGTTGGTTGATGTCGAAGGGGCGCGCGCCGATCACCGAGGTCCCGTCGAAGCGCACGTCGCCCTCATCCGGTGTCAGGTTGCCGGTCATCACATTGACCAGCGTCGACTTGCCGGCGCCGTTGGGGCCGATGATGCAGTGGATCGAGCCCTGCTCGACGGCCATCGAGACGTCGCCGAGCGCTTGCACCCCGCCGAAATGGACCGATACGTCGGCTATCTCGAGCAGTGCCATGGCGTCAGTCCCTCTCGTGCGCCGAAGCGCTCGTCTGGCCGCGCCGCGCGGCGACCCAGCGACGCAATCGATGATACGCCTCGACGAAGCCGCCCGGCATGAACACCACCACGGCGACGAAGATCAAGCCCAGGATGAGCAGCCACTGCTCGCCGACCGCTGCTGACGCCACGTTCTCGAAATACATCATGAAGCCCGCGCCCAGCATGGGCCCGAACAACGTGCCCACGCCACCGAGTACCGACATGATCACCACCTCGCCCGAGGTCCCCCAGTGCAGGAAGCTCGTGGCGACGTAGGGCTCGTAGATCACCATCAATGAGCCGGCGATGCCGCCGTAGATCGCGCTGATGACGAACGTGCAGAGCTTGTAGCCGGCGACGTTGATGCCGGTGTATTGCAGGCGCTGCTGATTCGACTTGATCGCGCGCATCATGATGCCGAACGGTGAGCGGGTGATGCGCCGGGCAACGTAGAAGCCGACGATCACGAATGCGGCTGAGATGTAGTAGATCATGAGACCGTGCACGGGCTCGCCGAACAACACCGGTGTGGGGATGCCTGTGAGCCCGTTGTCGCCGCCGGTGAAGCCGGAGAAGATCGACAACGCGGCGCGATACAGCATCTCGGCGAAGGCGAGCGTCAGGATCGCGAAATAGATGCCCGTGCGCCGCAGGATCATGAAGCCGATCGCGAGCGCGAGCAGGATCGTCACGGCCACTGACACGAGCATCGCCGGGATGATCTCGGGGGTCACGTGCAGCAGCATCAGCCCGGTGGCGTAGGCGGAGACACCGAAGAAGGCGGCGTGGCCGAAGGAGAGATAGCCGGTGAAGCCGAGCAATAGATCGAAGCCGAGCGCGAACAGCGCCCAGATCATGATCTTGGTGTCGAGGCCCTCGTAGCCCCCGATCAAAGGGAACCAAAAAGGCAGCGTCAGGGCGATGGCGGCGACCACGCCGATCGGCACCCAGTCGCGCTTCTGTGCGGCGGCGATTGGACTCATTCGAGCACCCCCTTCTGGCCCAGGAGACCGCGCGGCCGCAACAGCAGCACCACGACCGCGACGAGATAGACACTGATCTGCTGGATCGCCGAGTACTCGGCGGAGAAGCTAAGCGCCATGCCGAGCAGGATGGCGGCGATAACCGCGCCGGCGACCGATCCCATGCCGCCGATGACGACGACCAGGAATGAGGGCACCAGATAGGCCATGCCCACTTCCGGGTAAACGCTGGAGACCGGCCCGCCGAAGGTCCCGGCGATGCCGGCGATCGCCGCGCCCAGGCCGAACACGATCGCGAACCGGCGCTGGATGTTGATGCCTAGGAAGCGCAGGATCTCGGCGTCGCGCATGCCCGCGCGCACGATCAGGCCGAAGCGCGTGAACCGTAGCACCAGGAACAGCGCCGCCACGGTGCCCAGCGACACCAGCGTCAGGATCAGGCGCCATTTCGGATAGACCACAAAGCCCTCGAGGAAGGGCACGTAGTTGTGCATCTGCACGACCCCGTTGCCCCAGTCGGGCGTGGGGAAGGGCAGAGAAGTGGCGCCGAAGATCCACTTGAGCAGCTCCTGGATCACGATGGCGACGCCGAAGGTCACGATGATCTGGTCGGTGTGCGGGCGATCGTAGAAGTTTTTGATGAGCCCGCGCTCGAGGGCCAGGCCGAACGCGAACAGCAACAAGGGCACGGCGACGATGGTGAGCTCGAAACCGATCTCGGGAGCCAGTATGACCGCGGCGTAGGCCCCGAGCATGTACAGCGCCCCGTGGGCAAAGTTGACCACACCGAGCGTGCCGAAGATGAGCGTCAGGCCGAGGCCGATCAGCATGTAGATCGCTCCGAGCTGGAAGCCCGTGAGGATCTGCATGAACACCGCATTGACGGACATGGGTGCCTCCCGCCAGCAGGATGGGCCGGCCCGCGACGCTGGGGCCGGTTAGCGGATCGCTTCGCAAAGGGGGCAGCGGCCCCGCGTGGCGGGGCCGCTGCACTCGAGAGCCGGTTACGCCGGCTTGTAGGGGCCGAGCTCGCCCTCGAAGTGGTCCACGGGATAGACCACCCGGTCGCGCGGGACCGACTCGACGACCTTGAGCAGGTCGAACTCGCTGCCCTTCTCCTCGGGGCCCTTGCCCTGGACGACCAGCATCTCCTTGAAGCACTGGTGGTCGCCCTCGCGATAGTACGACGGCCCTGTGCCACCGCCGTCGAACTCGTGGCCCTCGAGGGTCTTGATCACCTCGGGCGGGTAGAACGTCCCGGCGCGCTCGCAGGCGTCGGCGTACTGCAGCGTCTGGACATAGCAGGTGTGGGCGGCCTGCGACGGCGGGAAGCCGTACTCCGCCTCGAAGGCCTTGGTGAACGCGTTCGAGCCCGCGTCGTCCTGGGTCCAGCTCCAGGCGGTGGTGCCGTAGACGCCCTGGATGTTGTCCGCGCCCGCCCCCTGGGCCATGAGGCGGCTGTAGAGCGGCACCACGATCTGCATCTGCTTGCCGTTCTTCTCCGCCTCTTTCATGCCGAACTGCACCGCTTGCGTGAGCGAGTTCACCATGTCCTGGCCGTAGTGGTTGAGCACCAGCACGTCGGCATCGGAGTTGAGCGCTGACGTCAGGAACTGCGAGAAGTCCGACGAGCCCAGCGGCGTCATGATGTTGTTGACGGTCGTCCACCCCTCGGCCTCGGTGAACTGCTTCATCGAGTTGTACTGGGTGTGGCCCCAGGTGTAGTCGGCCGTGAGGTGGAATGCCCGCCGGTCGCTGCCGTAGTCCTTGGCGAGCACGGGCGCAAGCGCCTTGCCCGTCATGTAGGCATTGAAGAAGTGGCGGAAGCCGTAGCGCCGCCGGTCCTTGCCCGTGGTGTCGTTCGAGTGCGTCAGCCCGCACATGAACTGCACGCTGAGCTCCTGGGCGAGGTATTGCTGGGCGATCGCGGTGGCGCTCGATGAGCCCCCGGAGAACATGATCACGTTGTCGCGCTCGATCATGCGCCGGGCGCTGGTGCGCGCCGCGTCCGGGTCGGTCTGGGTATCGCCCGTGACGAAGTCGATCTTCTTGCCCAGTACGCCTTGGCCGGTCAGCGCCAGCGGGCTCAGGGTCTCGAGCATACCGCCGCCGTTGTTGAGGTGCTTGACGGCGAGCTTGAAGGCGCGCAGCTCGTCGGCGCCCTCATCGGCATACGAGCCCGTCTGCGGCACGTTGAAGCCGAGCACGGCCGTCTTGCCCTTGACGGGGTAGTTACCTAGGGCCTCCTGGGCCCAGGCATTGCGAAAGAAGAACGTGGGTGCCGTCCCCGCGACCACGGCCGATGTCGTCGTGGCCTTGAGGAAGTCGCGGCGGGACACGCCCTGGCCGTTGCCGTTGTTGTCCGAGCCGTCGTTGTATTCGGTCATAAGCTCTCCTCCCAGGGTATGGGGATCCGTCGACGGCCGCGCAAGCGTTGCACGACCCATCGCTGTTCGACGGGCGAAAACCGTGCCAAATCCTGAAAGGCTTTTATATCAGGGGGTTATGTCTGTTCCCGAGGCGCCAGGCAGTCTGGACGTTACTTCGGGTAACGATGGTCGGGCGTGGAGGTGTTGCATTTCGTAACACCGGTTCGGGCAAGCGGTCCGGGCCTGCTCGTCAGCGTGCGCGACGGGCCGGTGCGGCCGAATGTTGCCGCCGTTGACGCGGGTCGCCACGGCGCTCCCTGCGGTGTTACCTCACTACACAAAGGCGTTCGGCGCGGTGGTACGCGCCGACCGGGTGGCGTGCAGCGAGGCCCTGATGGGGCGGGGTCGCGCTTATGTGGTGGCGTTGGCCTCGCGGAACGACACCAGTCGGCGCTTGTCCTCGTCCCATAGCGCCAGACGGACAGCCGCCAGGCTCTGGCGCAGGGTGATGCGGCTGACGTCGGCGAGCTCGGGATAGTCACGCAGGACCTCGGGGAGTCGGTACGAGGGGATGGTGCAGCACAAGTGATGCACGTGGTGGACGCCGATGTTGGCGCTGAACCACCGAAGCACGCCCGGTAGCACGTAGTGCGAGCTGCCGTGGAGGCCGGCTTCGTCGAAACGCCAGTCGGCCTCGCGCTCCCAATACGTATCCTCGAACTGGTGCTGGACGTAGAACAACCAGACGCCGAGCGAGGCCGCGAGCAGTGTCATGGGCGCCTGGATGAGCAGGAACGTGGACCAGCCCACCAGCCATGCCAGTCCGCCATAGAGGACAATGGCGGCCACGTTGGTACCCATCGTTGATACCCAGGGCATCCAGCCGGCACGCATGAAGCCGACGGGCAGACGCTGGTCGAGGACGAAGATATACGCGGGACCGAAGACGAACAGCACCAGCGGGTGGCGATAGAAGCGGTAGCGCAGGCGCTGCCCTCGCGACAGCCGATGGAACTCGGCGACGGTGAGCGTGTCGACGCCGCCGACGCGCGGACGGTCGAGGTTGCCGTGGGTCTTGTGGTGGATCGAGTGCGAATGCCGCCAGAAGCTGTAGGGCGTCAGCGTGACCACGCCGATGATCCGGCCGACCCAGTCGTTGGTGCGGCGCGAGCGAAAGAACGAGCCGTGGCCGCAATCGTGCTGGATCATGAACAAGCGCACGAGGAACGCCGCCGCGGGGATCACGAGGACGAGACCGAGCCAATAGCCCGCCGACAGGCTCGCCCAGGCTAGCGCCCATAGGGCGGCCAGTGGGATTGCGGTGATGGCGAGCTCGACAACGCTTCGCGCGGGCCGGGGCCCGCGGTAGCCGCGCAGGACACGCCGCAAGGTAAGGGGCTCCGCCGTCACATCGGTGGGGTTCGCTGTTGTTGCCATGGGTATTCCGGGCCGTCGCGCGGTGGCGACGGGCGTTGCTAGGGGAGGCGGCGTGCCATCGGGGGGCTACGTCGCCGTCGCCTAGCATGGCCGAGTGCGCACGCGGCGTATGTACGCCAACACACCCATGGGTCGCCCTCGAGGGCGGCGCGCATGCGGCTGCCCGCGATCGTCGCCAACATGCAGCGCGCGGGCGGCGACGCCATTCCCATCGTCGCCCTGCTCGCGTTCCTCATCGCCATGGCGTATCAAGGCGCGCATCAGCTCGCGGGCTGCGGCGCCGAGATCTTCACGATCCAGCTGACCGCAGTGTCGTTGCGCGAGATGGGCGCACTGGTCACGGCCATCCTGGTGGCCGGGGCTCGGGCGGTGCCATCACCGCGGAGATCGCGATGATGAAGATGCGCGCGGAGACCGATGCGATGCAGACGATGGGTCTGGATCCGGTCGACGCACTGGTCCTGCCGCGGGTGATGGCCTTGATCATCATGGTTGCGCTTTTGACATGGGTCGCTGATATCGCGGGCCCGGCCGGTGCGGCGTTCAGCGTGGCCATGATCATGGATCTGGCACGGTCGTCCGACATCGCGACTGCCCAGCACGTTGTCACGCCCTGGATGTTCTGGAGCGGTAGGCTCAAGGCCCCGTGATCGCCTTCCTCATCGGCACGAGCGCTACTTTCTGAGGCGTGCAGGTCGAGGGCGCGACCGAGAGTGTGGGTCGACTCACCAAGACCGCGGTCGTCCAGTCGATCTTGCTGGTCGTGATCGCCGATACCGTATTCTCCCTGGTCTATCTCCAACTCGCTCTGTAGCGATGCTGTGCAACGAGTCGTTGCCGCGGGTCGAGCGCCCGGTCACGCGAATCGGCGACCAGAGCGTCCACGATGGGCTCGATCTCGAGATCTGCACCGGCGAGCTGCCGGGGCTGGCGGGTGGCTCGGGAGCGGGCAGGTCGGTGCTGATCCACACCATCCTGCGCCTCAGCCGCCGCGCTGGCCGCCCGACCAGCGGGCCAGTCCGAGGCGGCCGATGATGATCCCGCGGGATCCCGCTACCGACTGCGCTTGCGCCTGCAAGCGTTCTACCCTGTCCATGGCGACGATGCGGGCGATGCTCCCGAGCTGCGCGTCGCGCTCGGTGCCGAGCGCATCGACGCGGGCTCGGCCGCGGTCATGGCGCGCGGCACCGCACGGCGCAGCGAGAAGGCGGCGGACCGCGTGCCCGCCATCGCCTCCGGTCTCGGTTGGCCTGCGGGGCGAAGCCATGACCGAGGCGACGCGACAGATTGCAGGCCAGCGGCGCTGAGTGCTCGATCGCCCGCTCGCCCCGGCCTCAGGTCGCCAGAGGCCGCTCGGGCGAGCCTTCCCGCTGGCTGTTCTGCCAGTCGGGCGGCCGGAAAACGGGGGCGTCCGAGGGGGCCAGCATGCCGCGCCCGAGGATGTGGTCGGCCCCCTTCTCGCCGATCATGATCGTGGGCGCGTTGATGTTGCCGTTGGTGACCGTGGGCATGATCGACGAGTCCACTACGCGCAGATTGGCCACGCCGTAGACGCGGCACTCCGGGTCGACCACGGCATCGGGGCCCGTGCCCATACGGCAGGTGCCGCAGGGATGGTAGGCCGTCTCGGACTCGCGCGCGACGTAGTCGTCGATCTCGTCGTCGGTCTGGACATCCGCCCCAGGGGCGAGCTCGTCGCCGCGATAGGGGTCGAACGCCGGCTGGGCGAAGATCTCGCGCGTCAGGCGGATGCCGTCGCGATAGGCCTGCTTGTCCGCCTCGGTCTGGAGGTAGTTGAATTGCATTTCCGGGGCGGCCTCGGGGTCGGCCGACTTGAGCCGGACCCAGCCGCGGCTCTCGGGCTTGTTGGCGCCCAGGTGCGCCTGGAAGCCGTGGCCTTCGGCCGCACTCGAGCCGTCGTAGGCGATCGCCCCAGCGAGGAAGTGGTACTGCAGGTCCGGGAACGCGCGGCCCGCTTGGCTGCGGATGTAGCCGTTCGACTCGAAGTGGTTGCTCGCGCCCAGCCCGCGCTTGAATAGCAGCCAGCGCAGGCCGATCCAGGCCTGGGCCAGCGGATTGAGCCAGCCGTTGAGCGTGATCTTCTGGGTGCAGCTGTACTGGACCCAGACCTCGAGGTGGTCCTGCAGATTCCGGCCCACGCCGGGCAGGTCGTGGACGACCTCGATGCCGTGCTCGCGCAGGTGCTCGGCCGGCCCTATGCCCGAGAGCATGAGCAGCTTGGGTGAGTTGAACGCGCTCGCCGAGAGGATGACCTCGCGCCGCGCCTTGACCCGGTAGATCTTGCCGTTCTGGACGTATTCGACCCCCACCGCCTGCTTGCCGTCCATGATCACCCGCTGAGTCAGCGCGTGCGTCTCGACGCGCAGATTGTCGCGCTTCATCGCGGGCTTGAGGTAGCAGTTCGCCGTGGAGCTGCGCACGCCGTTGCGCACGGTCATGTCCATGCGGCAGAAGCCCTCCTGGCGGTAGCCGTTGTAGTCGGCGGTCTCGCCATAGCCGGCCTGCTTGCCCGCGTCGATGAACGCGCGGTACAGGGGGTTTTGCATATTGTTGCCGTTGGACACGCCCAGCGGCCCGCCGACGCCGCGATAGGCGTCCTCGCCGAAGATGTAGTCCTCGGCCCGCTTGAAATAGGGCACCACGTCGGCGTAGCCCCAGCCGTCGGCGCCGTGCTCGACCCACTCCTCGAAGTCGCCGGCAGAGCCGCGAACGTACGCCATGCCGTTGATCGATGATGAGCCGCCCAGCACCTTGCCGCGCGCCTGGTGGATGCTGCGCCCAGCCAGCCCCGGCTCGGTCTCGGTGTGGTAGCCCCAGTCGAAGCGGGGCTTGTTCAGCGGGATGGAGAAGGCGGTCGGCATCTGGATGAAGATCGAGTTGTCCTTGCCGCCGAATTCGAGCACCAGGACTTGATTGCCCTCCTCGGCGCTCAAGCGGTCGGCCAGCACGCAACCGGCGGATCCCGCGCCGACGATGACGTAGTCCACGGTCGTGTCGAAGTCGCGATCGGTCATGCGAGGAGACTCCTGTTCGGCCTGTGGCCCGGCGCCGCGAGGCGCCCCGGGCGGGGTGTAACGGGGGCGGGCAATCGACCGTTGGCGTGTGCGGCCAGGACCGCTGCCGCGCCTAGCCCCGCTAGGATAGCAGCGTTGGCTCGGCGCTTGGGGGTTTTGTTGACTGAATGTTCAAAAAAGGGGTGGCGGCCCGTCGCCCGGGATGCGCGCTCATGCGGGTGCCGCGGCCCCGTCGTCGGGCGGGGGCGATGCCGCCTCGCCAGCGCCTGCGATGGGGGCAGGCTCGAGGCGATAGCCCTGCTCACGCCCCGTGGCGTCGGCGCAGTCGACATCGGCGGGCGCGAGCAAATACTTCGAAACGCTGGCGAGCTTGCCGTGGAGCCAGTTCACGAGGCGCGCATCCGGGCTGTCCGCCTGGATGCGAACGTGGGCGTGGAGGTTGCCGTCGTCGCCGGTGACCGTCTGAATCGTCCCCTTGCCAAAGTTGTCCTCGACGACGAGGCAGATGGCCTCGACCGCCGGGTTGTCGGGCTCGAAGCACATATCGGTCTGCAGCCGGAACTGCTCGCGCGTGGCCATCGGTGCTCCTGTTGGCGCCGTAATGGCACGCGATTGTCTACACCTGCGCCCGCCGCGTCGAACCCGCGCTGACGCTCGCCCTAATGCGGGCGCTCGCGGTCCCCGTCGCGTTCGATGAACAAATCGGCCGCCGGATGCTCTTCGTCGATGTCCTTGCCCTCCCAGGCGTACTTGCGGCGTTTGCGGGCCGGCGGGCGCCGCTCGCGCAGGGCGAAGGCGCAGATCGCGCCCAGCATTGCCCCGCTCAAATGCGACTCGAATGAAACCCCCTCGCGCAGTGGCAGGACCCCCCAGACCATGCCGCCGTGCAGGAACAACACGATCAGCACCAGGCCCACGGAGCGCGGATCGCGGCGCAACACGCCCGCGAAGAACACGAAGAACATCATCCCGTAGGCGACGCCGCTGGCGCCGAGATGGGCGGCCTCGCGTGCGAACATCCAGACGGCCAGGCCCGAGCCCAGCCACAGGAGGGGCAACACCACCCGGCTCGCCCGCGGCCAGCCGAAGACGAGCGCGGTGCCGATGACGATCAGCGGCAGGCTATTGCTGAGCAGGTGCGAGCCCGAGCCGTGGATCAGGGGCGCGGTGACCACCCCCACGAGCCCGGCGGCTTCGTGCGGCCGGACCGCCAGTGCCGCCCGCTGCCAGTCCCCCAGGGTTGCCCAGCCCTCGATCAACCAGAGCAGGATGACGAAGCCGATCCACCCGGCCGCGCCACGGCGTAGCCGGACGAGCTCGGGCTCGTTTTGCGCGCCGCTCATGCCGGGCTCCCAGGGCCTGTTACCACTTGCCGCGACCGCCGCGCTACGCCGCCCATGCGGGCCGCGCAAGGCGCGCGACGGGAGTGTAGCGTCACCACACGGCCGGCGAGCAACACAGCGCGGCCCGGATGACAGGCCGTGACTCTGGAGGGTGGGGCCCTTGCGGCGCAATGCGGCGTTGCGCCTGCCTCACCTAGGTCGCGCTGTGCTCGCTCGCCGTGCCTTGCCTGGCACCAAACACGCCCCGCCGCGGCGGCCGCGGGAAGTGTCTACTGGCGCTAGAGCCGGCTGCAGGGCATGCCCGAATTGCATCGCCCTCGTGACCGGCTATACTCGATGCAGGCCCGGCTTTGTTGTCCCGGCACGACGCGCGATGTGTCGCCTCGGTGGACCCGTCGGCGAGCCGCTAGCGCCCAAACGATTGAACGATGGGGGAAGCATCATGGCAGATGACGACAAAAGCGTCGCCGGTACCTCCGGTACCGTCGTGGCCGATCGCGTAGGGGCATTTCTCGACACCGCGCGCGCTACGCTCGCGCCCGAGCGTTTCGATTCGATCTCGCGCAGTCTGACCTCGGCGGGCCACTGGGCCCTTCTGCTGCTGGCGGTGCTGGGGCTGGTGATCCAGCTCATCGCGGCGACCCAGTTCGGTGGCGGCGAGATCCTGTGGGGGGTTGCGTGGCTGATCGCCCTGCCGCTGTTGCAGTACGTCGCCGTCCAATTCATGGATGCGACGCGCTCGTTGGTGACCAACACCCGCACCAGCCTGGGCTCCGAGGCGTTTCTTCGATGCTATGCCCTCGTGGCGATCGTCGCCGGTGTGGTGTCGGTCGTCACAGCGATCGTGCAAGGCTTCGAGCTGGCTAGCTTCTGGGTGTTCTTGTCCGGCCTCGACGTCACCATCCTCTGGCTGGCGACCGCCTGGCTCGCGCTCAATCCCTCGCTGCTGGGCATCCGCGTCAATCGCCAGTCGAGCGCGGGCGACGAGGCGATCGGGGTGTTGTCGTTCTTCATGAAAAACCTCGTGCGCATCGTCCCGATCTTCTACGGCGTCACGCTGGTGCTCGCCGCGGTGCAAGCCGTGGTGCTGCTGCTCGGCATGATCGGCGATAGCGCCGCAGGCTTGCGCTGGGCGGTGACCTACGCCCAGTTCGGCATCCCGGTCGTTCTGACGGCCGTGCTGGCGCCGTTCATCGCGTATGTCGCCTTCTTGCTCTACTTCCTCGTCATCGACCTGATGCGCAGCATCCTGCAGATCTCCGGCAACCCCGGGGGCTCGGGCAGTGGTGGCGGCTCGCGCTCCGGCGGGGGCGGTGGCGCCCGCAAGAAGTCGGCCGCCAAGAAGACCGCGGCGAGCAAGAAGAAGGCAACCGCCACGGCCTCGGGCGGGGCTTCGGACTCCACCACGAGCTAGCGCCCGGCGGACCCCGCAGTCCGAAACCGGGGCCCGGCATCGGGCCCCGGTTTTGACGCGCCCGCCATGCTCGGCCGATTTGTTGCATACGAGAGCTGGGTCAGCCGCGCCGTCGTGGCGCGATTGCGGCGCGGCAGCCGGCGCCGAGCTGCAACCGCCCGTCAACACGAGCGAACATGTCGGTCGAGTCGTTCGACAACTTCGAGGACGCCAGCCGCGCCGCGCTCGCCTATCTCCATCGCCGTTTCGGTTTCGCCCTTTGGATGGTCACGCGCGTCGACGGCGACGATTGGCATATCCTCTATACGGAGGACCACGGCTACGACATCGGCGAGGGCAGCTCGTTTCGGTGGTCGGACTCGTTCTGCATGCGGATGGTCTCGGGCCGAAGCCCGCGGTTCGCGCCCCGGACCACCGAGATCCCCGAGTACGTTTCCGCTGAGATTGGTCACAAGATCGAGATCGGCGCCTATATCGGTATGCCGCTGACGCTGCCCGATGGGACGCTGTTCGGGACCCTGTGCGCGATCGACCCAACCGAGCATGGCGGCCTCGATGCGCTCGACCGGGAGCTCATCGAGCTCGTCGCCAAGCTGCTGTCGACCGTGCTCGCGCGCGAGACCGAAGCGATAGAGCGCACGCGGCGCCTGGCCGCCAGCGGTCACGAGATGGGCCGCGATGGCGAGACGGGGCTACTCGATGGCTCGGGGTGGCAGCGGGTGCTCGTCAACGAGGACGCACGCGCGCGCCATTTCGGCTCCCCGGCCTGTGTGCTCACTGTCATGCTCGATCCCGAGGCCGAGGGGGCGTCGGCGAGCACGCGGCTCGGCGAGACGAACGAGATCATTGGGCGGATCGTGCGTGAAACCGATTTCGCTGCCCGCGTGGGCGAGCGCACGCTCGCGGTTTTGATGATCGAGTGCGATCAGCAGGGCGGCGCTCGTCTACAGCGCATGCTGCAAGACGAGCTCGATGGCGTGGGGCTAGCCGCGTCGGTGGGTTGGGCCGCGCGCGAGCCCGATACTGGGTTGGCCGGGGCGTGGCAACGGGCCTTGGCGCACGCCGAGGGCGAGCAAGCGGCGCGTGCCGATGGCACGGCGCCGCCCGAGTGAACGACTGAAGGCTGCCCTGGAGTTGACCCACCTCGCCGGCCGCATCGCCATGAACATGCGACCCTCTGATGGCAACGAGCCGCGGCCGGCGCCGCCGCGATCCAGCGCGGGGACTCAGCCAATCACGTCGTCGTCGAGGTCCCCGCCGTCGTCACCCCCCGACTGCACAGACTCCTCCTGCGTGAAATCGTCTAACGTGCCACCACTGGGCTGGGTCCCAGTGCCCGATGCCTGATACGAGTCGACTGCGGACTGCGACCCGGACCCTCCGAAGCCCTCGTCGTCCCCCGCGCCGAAGCCCGTCGAGCCGCCCGTATATTCACCCGCACCGCCGGTGCCCTCCGACTCCGGTGTGGGCTGAGATTTGCCGAAGATTTTCTGAGCGATACCACCCATAACTTCGCCTCCATTGCATTAGCTGCACATCGGCCGCATCGATGGCGATGCGGCTAACCCGGTCACAGCTGGCGTGAGCGGTCCCGTCCGCTGCTTCCAGACCCTTACCGACGTCCGCAGCTGCATACACGGCCCGCATCAAACGTCGCGAACGACATAGTACCCGCGAATGTCGACGCGCATCGCACGCGCGAGCGCTCGTTCGCGATGGAACACGGTGGCGTGCACCTCCGTGATCCCCTGCTCCCGAGCCCAGCGGCACACGCGCTCGAACAGAGCCCGACCCTGTCCCACCCGCTCGGCGTATAGCTGCTCGACGAAAACGATGGGCTCGCCGAAATTGTCGACTCGCATGGCCACGACGTATCCGCGCGGGTCGCCTACGACGTCGGTGTCAACGAAGACCACCTTGCTCGGGTCGAGTGCGGCATCCATTGCGGAGTCGAGCATCGCGGGCACCTTCTCAGGGTCCTCCCCAGTCGAGGCGCAGAACGCCTCGATCAGTGCCCGCAGACTTGCCTCACCATGCCTGTCCTCGACCGCACGTATACTCAAGCGTGCCTCGCTCAATTTGACTCGACAGTAACGCCGCTCATCAGAAGCTTGTCAACGGGGCATGATGGGTCTGCATGTGAGCGAGCGAGGCCGAGCGAGCGCGTCAGCAGGAACTACACCAGCGCAAGGGATGGTTCGGCGTTACCAGACGGGAGTCCGGCAAAGCTAAGGCCTGGTAAAGCTGCTCATTCGAGCGCGATCGAATCCCGCCCGCGAAGGATAGGAAATCCAACGGCCTCCTTCGAAGGATTGTCCCCGCGAGTGGAGGCGTTCAACCGGGCAACCAGATACTTCCGGGCACAACGGCGCATTGGGCGCGAGCACCGCCGAAATACCGCAGCCGGACGCGTCGCGCCGGTGGCACGAGCGCGGCCACGCAATCGATGAGTCGCAGCGGCGACCCGATCAGATCGCCGCAGAAGTCCGGGCGCGGCTTGGGTAGGCGGCAACTAAAGCGCTCGCCGTCAATCCACTCGAGATGGTCGCCGGCGAAAGGCGGTCGGGCGCAGTAGCGCAGGAGGCGGTCGCGCCCGCGACGATCGCCGCCGCTGATGATCGCCGCGGCGTCGAGCTAGAAGCCGCTACCGTGGTGCCACTGCTCCATCTCGCGGCGGTCGTCGCGCTCGAGCCAGCCGCGGCGCTGGAACGTGCGCAGGGTGCGTTGACGTATTCGCGCTCTGGACCGACTCGACGGTGTCGGGGCGTGGCGCGCGCGCTGTCAAAGCGTACGCCCTCTCCGTCGGGCTCGGACAAGCCGTCGATGGCGCAGAGGTGCAAGTGCGTCTCGGCATAGAGGGCCGAACCGAAGCGGTGGCTGAGCGCCACCGCTCCACCCCGAGCATTCCGGCCGGTCTTATCACACTGCGTGCGCAGAGGGCGCTCGATCGCGTCGAGCAGAATGCGCCGGTCCGCATCGAGCGCCGCGAGGGCCTCCCAGCCGAGCGCGATCTCGGCGGCGGCGCGGTTCTCGGCCTGGCGGT
>CAYUKN010000006.1:0-52391 GCA_964445325.1 uncultured Ectothiorhodospiraceae bacterium | reverse complement strand
GCCCGGAGGGGTGGCAGAGTGGACGATTGCAGCCGACTTGAAATCGGCCGGGGTAGAAATACCCCCGTGGGTTCGAATCCCACCCCCTCCGCCAGAAATCCGCGGAGTGGGTTCGAGCGATCGGCAGGATTGCCGATCGGGACGCCGCGCGGTAGCGCGGCGCCCGTAGGGCCGGCTCCAGGGATGGAGCCGGTCAATCCCACCCCCTCCGCCAGAAATCCGCGGAGTGGGTTCGAGCGATCGGCAGGATTGCCGATCGCGATGGCGCGCGCAGCGCGCCACCCGAAGGGCGAGGGCCAGGACGGCCCGAGGCACTGTTTCGCAGGAGTGACACTGGATCGCGCGGCAGCGCGAGCCCGAAGGGCCGGATCCATGGAGGGATCCGACAGCCCCATCGACTGCCTGGGATCTCGGGCAGTGGGGTCGAGTGGCGTGCCCGCTCCCGCAGCTCGCATCAACACCGGATCGTAGCCGATGAGCACTGAGCCCGAGCACGTTCGCATACTCTTCGTGTGCATGGGCAATATATGTCGCTCGCCCACGGCACACGCGGTGTTCCGCCAGCGACTGGATGCGGCGGGGCTTGGTCACCGGATCGCCATCGACTCGGCC
This sequence comes from uncultured Ectothiorhodospiraceae bacterium, assembly GCA_964445325.1. GTDB lineage: Bacteria > Pseudomonadota > Gammaproteobacteria > XJ16 > Halofilaceae > Halofilum. The sequence continues at coordinate 51,779 of CAYUKN010000006.1, read as the reverse complement.
GGCACGCACGGGTTCCACGTGGGCAAAGGGCCCGATCGACGTGCGCAGGAGGCCGCTCGGGGGCGTGGCTACGCCATGGCGGATCTACGCGCGCGCCAGATCGCTCGCGAGGATCTGGCGACCTACGATTATGTGATCGCCATGGACGAGGCCAACCTCGAGGACGTGCAACGCCTCGCCGACTGCGCGAGCCGGGCCCGCGTCACCCGGCTGCTCGACTTCCTCGGCGAGCCACCGCAACGCGACGTTCCCGACCCCTACTATGGCGGCCCCAACGGTTTCGAGGAGGTGCTCGACCTGGTCGAGGCCGCCAGCGACGCTCTGCTCGAGCGCGTGCGCCGCGACCACGGCCTGGGCTGACCCCGGCCGGCGCTGGCGCGCCGCCGCGGCCAGTTACACCATGTCCCGCGCGATGATGCGATCCCAGGTCTCGGCGAAGATGCGCGTGTCGCCCTCGTAGGCGTCCAGCGTGGCGCGGATGCGGAAGTTGGATCCGTCGCAGGTGAGCAGGGTCCGCGTGATCGTGGTGGTCTCCCACTCGCCGCGGCGGAATCGCCGGACCCACTCGCACCACCCTCGCAGGGAATCGTGATTCGCGTACGCGTACGTATAGCGCTCGGTGACCTGACTGCTCACCTCGAGATCGATCGCGTTGAACCGACGCGTGCCCTCGTCGTGCACGACCTCGAGCGTGTTGAGGTCGTTCGCCAAGTCGCGAATGACCTGCCACTGCTCGCGCGTGGGTTGCACCAGGGTTACATCGGCGGGCGGTCCCATCTCGGGCTCGCCGAAGGGCACGAGCTCGGCTTCCTCGGCGGGTCGCGGCTCGCGTACGGGCAGATGGAGCGCGCTGGCGCTGGGGTCGATCGTGAGCTTGACCGGTGCGGGTGAGGGCCATGCGATGGGCCAATAGATGGTCGAGATGGACAAGCGGATGGAGTGGCCGGCCGGGAAGCGTTGCGCGATGTGCTTCATCCGGACGGTTACCCGATAGCGCTCGCCCGGGACCAGCGGCTCGGGGTGCTCGTGGCTGTCCCGATGGGTCAGGTTGAGTAGCCCGTAGGACACGCGCGTGGCCTGATCGTTTTCCGAGACATCGATTAGGCGGACCGCGACCATCGCGAGCGACTGGTCGGCTTCGACGTCGAGCGTGACCGTGGGCTCGCCGCAGATTTCGACGGCCTCTTCCAGGCGTTCCGTCTCGAACACGAGTGCGCCACCGTCCTCGTCGCGCTGATCGTGGGGCAGATCCGGTGGTGCGTTGTAGGAGCACCACTTGCCCGCATACAGCCCGACGAACAGCGGGGACTGGATGCTCAGGCGTCCCTCGGGGCAGGCGCCGGGGGCGTCCGGCGTCAGACCGAGGCCATAGGTGAGGGCGTAGGTGGACTGCTCGATCGCGGGCGAGGGCCACGTGTCCTCGGTGATCCACCGCCCGGGCCGCTGCTCATAGCGAGCGCTGGGTGCGACCGTGTCCTGCATCCAGACGCGCAGCATGGGCTCGTCCATGATCCCGGTGTCGACGTCCTTGAGCCATTGGTCGTAGAAACGCAGGCACTCCTGGAGAAAGCCGATCGCCGGTCCGGGTGCGCCCAGATGCGGATACTTGTGTGCCCAGGGGCCAACCAGGCCTTTGCGGGGGACAGACAGGTTCGACAGCATCCGGAAGACGGCATTGCAGTAGCCATCGGCCCACCCGCTGACGGCGTAGACGGGGCACTGGATCGCGCTATAGTCCTCGCACACCGAGCCGTGCTTCCAGTATTCGTCGCGGCGCTGATGCTCGAGCCACTTCGCCAGCCAGAGACCGCTGCCCTCGAGCCGTTCGCGCCACATATCGCGCCAGCGATCGCCCACCAGCGCGGGATCGGGCGGGCAGGCGTTCTGGTCGAACATGGTCGATGCCCAGGACAGATTGTCGCCCAGGACGCAGCCGCCCATGTGGTGCACATCGTCGGCGTAGCGGTCGTCGGTCGAGCACAGCGTGATCACCGCGCCGAGCTCGGGCGGCTGCATCGCCGCCAATTGCAACCCGTTGAAGCCGCCCCACGAGATGCCGATCATGCCGATCCGCCCGGTGCACCAGGGCTGTTCGCCGATCCAGCGCAGGATCTCGACACCGTCGTCGAGCTCTTGCTGGAGGTACTCGTCGGTGAGCACGCCGTCGGACTCGCCACTGCCGCGGATGTCGGCACGTACACAGGCGTAGCCATGGCCGGCGAAATAGGTGTGCATGGGCACGTCGCGCTCGGCCGTGAGCTCGCGCTTGCGATAGGGCAGGTACTCGAAGATCGCGGGGACCGGGTGGGTATCCGCATCCGCGGGCCGCCAGATACGCAGCGCGATCCGGCAGCCATCGGACAACGTCATCCAGGTCTCTTCCTCGACGACCGCTCGCGGAAAGTCAGTGATCACATGCATCGGGGAATAACGCTCCAGGGCATGACGGGGACGGGCGTGGTGGCGCGGGCCGCCGCATTACGATTGCGGCGGCTGGGTCTCGACCACGTGGGTGTGCTCGATCTTGATGTTGCTGAACTCGAAGTGGAGCCGATTCAGGATTTCCTGATAGTGGCGCCGCAGCTCCTCGCGGTTGCGCGCGCCCAGGTAGATGTAGGCGAGCGCATAGCTGTAGCTATCCTGCTCCGTCAGCTCGGATAGGTACATGCCGGCCTCCACCTGCGGCAGGATCCAGGTGCCGGGATAGTCGTTCTGGATCGCCTCGATTTCCTCGCGCGAGGGTACGCGCTCGACACGGGCGTCGCCGTGGAAAACCCGGTGGAAGAATTTGCCGGCCACGGGGAATCGGCCCTCGCGATGGGGCATGCGCGGCTCTTGGCCCAGTGCCAGATCGATGGGCACCTGTTGGTTACTCACGCCATCGACCTTTTCGAAGACATCGCTGTGCGACTGCGACACGCGTGTGTTGATCTCCAGAAGCCAAAGCTTGTCGAGCACTTCATCCCAGAAATACTCGATATTGAATGCCGCGTTGTCGTAGCCAACGTGCTTGATGACGCGCTCGCTGACATCGCGGATGCGTTGCTGCACGCCTTCGGGCAAGTCGGAGGGATATTGGTAACTCTGGAACGATAGCACCTGAGTGAATCGGATCGAGTCGACGATCCCGAAGCAGTGGACCGCGCCGTTGTAGGAGTAGCCCTCGACCGTGCACTGGCGCCCGCCGATGATCTCCTCGGCCAGGCAATAGTGGCCGCCGATGCGAGCGACCTCATCGGGCATGTCGGCCTGCTGCAGGATGTGATCGAACGGCTCGGCGATGAGGCCGATCTCGGCGCGCAGCTGCGCGATGGCCTCGGCGAAATCTTCCGGCGTCTCGATGCGGAAACCGAGGCGCGAGCCCGACGACTTGATCGGCTTGACGAAAAAGGGAAAACCGAGGCCGATCGACTGCAGGGCGTTATCGTCGAATGGGTCGAATGCGCGGAATCCGGGGATGTGGTCGGCGACGCATTCGGATTGACACAGCCGTGCCCAGTACTTGTGCTCGCACTTGAGCAATGCCTCGAGCGAGACGCTGGGCACGCCGAAGCGCTTGCAGAGGATCGGCAGCATGGTCGACACCGGGAAGTCCATGTAGCCTGCCAAGGCGTCGATGGTGCCGTCGAACGCCTTGAGCTGCTCCTCGGCGCGGCGGATCATTTCGGCGATGGGGAAGACCTCGGTGTCGTAGACGTCGGAGGGATCGAGTAGTCCATGGAATGCCATCTCCTCGGTGCCACGAAGGTGGCTGAGGAGGTTGTGGTTGAACTCGTCCAGACCAATGATGAATATATTGCGTTTCGCCACATCCGTTGTCACGTCGCTAGTCTCTTATTGAGCATAGCAGGTTGACGGGGCGAGTGTTGGCGCGAATGCTGCGGGGATGGTCATGCGCGCACGGGGCGTGCGGTATCTCGAGCGCAAAAAGGCGCCGCGTGTGCCACGCGGCGCCTTAGACGAAAGCGAGGCTCAAGAGGACTTGGTTTCGCCGTCCGGTTCGTTGGACGGGTGGGCATCGGACTCGTCGTCTTGGTCTTCCGCGCTCGGTTTTGTGCGCCCACCTTGGTCCGTCGAGTCGTCGTCGCTGGGGCGAGGCTTGATCGGCGCCGCCTCGGCGACGGTGGCGCCCGTGGTGTAGCCCGGCGGCGGGCCGTGGCCTGCGTCGGCGAGCGACTTGACGCCGCTGGTGAGCTCGCTGGGCTGTCGAGGCGACACGCCGGGTGCATCGTCGGCGCCGTGCGAAGTCCCCTCGGGTGTGTCACCCGCCTGATCGATCGAATCCTTGGCCGGCGCTGGAGATTCGGATGAGTTGGCCCGTTGCGACGCGGGCGCCGATTCGGTGGTGCTGTTGGCGGTGGCGTCGGGGCCGGGCGCCGCAGCCGGCGTCTGGGCCGCACTCGACTGGGGCCGGTCGCCGCCACCGCGACCCGAGGCGCCCGTCTCATCTGTGGCCCGCGTCCTGGAATCGCCTTGGGGCTGGTCTTCGCTGGCGGAATGGGCGGCCGCCTCCGATTGTTGTCGGCCGCCGCGGCGACGCCGACCGCCACGGCGCGAGCGCCCGCGCGAGCGCGAGCGGTTGGCGTTTTGCGGCGAGCCGGTGCTGTTCGCCGACTGCTCGCCTTGGCTTGAGGCGGCAGCGCCTCCTTGTCGCTGGCTATCGCTCGAGGCGCTGCTGGCGCTCGTTGGCGATGCCTGATCGGCGGACGAGGCCGACGCCGGTGCGTTTTCGGCTCGAGCGGGCCGCGGATGCTCTTGTGTCGTGCTGCCGGAGCCACCAACGGGATGCGATGGCTTGGCTGGCGCTGCCTGTTCGTCCGATGGGGGCGCTGCGCTTTGTGCCTCGGCCCGACGCGATGCCAATGCCTGGGCGGGCGACTCGCGCTCGTCGCGCTCGTCGCGCTCGCCGCGGGCCTTGGAGCCACCGCGTTCGCTTGCGTTCCCGCCCTTCTTCGATCGCGGCTCCCGGTCGGCCTTGCTGGGCGCGCTGCTCTCGCTGCCCTCGTTGTCGCTGCGGGCGTCGCCGCGCTGCTGTTGGTTGCGCCCGCGGCCGCCGCGCCGGTTGCGCCCGCTGCGCGAGCGCTGCCCGCGCTCGCCGTCGCCGGTCTGCTCGCCGCCCTTGCTACTGCGCTGCCCGGACTTGGAGCGCCGCTGTTGATCGTTTTTGCCGGCGCCGCCTCGGTTGTTGGACTGCGACCGCGCTTGCGTCGCGCCGCGCTCGCCGGCGTCCGTCTGCTCATTCGTCTCCTCTGCGCCGGCAGTGAACAACGCGCGGGTAATGCGCGCGAGCCAACCGGGCCGGCTGCCGCTATCGCTGCCCTGGGGTTCGACAGCGGCCTGGCTCGAGGCCTGCTGCTTGGGCTGCGGGGCTGGGCCGCTCGGCGAGACCGATTGGACCATGGGCTCTTCGCCCGGGTCCTGCTCCTCCTCGGTGGGCGGCACGTAGCGGTCGTCGGGTGCCTCCCCAGCGAGCTCGTAGCTGCGGCGCTCGTGGGAGGCGTGCTCGCGGTCGGTGGTGCGCACGCGCTCGATCCGGTAGTGCGGCGTCTCCAGCGCCGGATCCGGGATGACCAGGATGTGTACCTGGTTGCGTTGCTCGATGGTCGACAGTTGCTCGCGTTTCTCGTTGAGGAGGTAGGCCGCAATCTGCACGGGCACGTTGGCGACAATACGCTCGGTGGACTCCTTCATCGCCTCCTCGCCCACGATGCGCAGGATCGTCAGCGACAGCGAGCCCAGGCTCCGGATGGTGCCGTGGCCCAAGCAGCGCGGGCAGGTCACCGACGCCGACTCGCCCAGCGACGGCTGCAAGCGCTGGCGCGACATCTCGAGCAAGCCGAACCGGGATATGCGGCCCATCTGGACCCGCGCCCGGTCCATCTTGGCCGCCTCGCGCAAGCGGCTCTCGACCTCGCGCTGATGCCGGTTGCCCATCATGTCGATGAAATCGACGACGATCAGGCCGCCGATGTCGCGCAGACGCAGCTGGCGCGCGATCTCGTCGGCGGCCTCGAGGTTCGTGTGGAAAGCGGTTTCCTCGATGTCGGCGCCCTTGGTCGCGCGCGCCGAGTTGATATCGATCGAGATCAATGCCTCGGTGTGGTCGATGGCGAGGCTCCCGCCAGAGGGCAGAGTGACCTCGCGCTCGAAGGCCGTCTCGATCTGATGCTCGATCTGGAAGCGCGAGAACAGCGGGACCTCGTCTTCATAGAGCTTCAGCTTGCGCAGGTTCTGCGGCATCGTCTGTTCGATGAACTGCCGCGCCTGCTCGTAGATGCTGGCCTCGTCGATCTGGATCACGCCGATGTCGCTGCGGAAGTAGTCGCGCAGCGCGCGGATGATGACGTTGCTTTCCTGGTAGATCAGGAAGGGCGCCTTGCGCTCCTCGGCGGCCTTCCGGATCGCCTTCCAGATATCGACCTGGTAGTCGAGGTCCCATTGGAGCTCCTCGGCGCTTCGCCCGACACCGGCGGTGCGCACGATGGTCCCCATGCCCTCGGGCACCTCGAGCTGGCTGATCGCCTCGCGGACCTCCGCGCGATCCTCGCCCTCGATGCGCCGCGAAACCCCGCCGGCGCGCGGATTGTTGGGCATGAGCACGAGGTAGCGCCCGGCGAGGCTGATATAGGTCGTCAGCGCGGCCCCCTTGTTGCCGCGCTCCTCCTTCTCGACCTGGACAACGATCTCCTGGCCCTCACGCAAGGCGTCCTTGACGCTCATGCGCCCGCCCTGGCTCTTGTTGCCGTCGAGATAGGAGCGCGCGATCTCCTTGAACGGCAAGAAGCCGTGGCGGTCGGCGCCGTAATCGACGAAGGCGGCCTCGAGGCTGGGTTCGATGCGGGTGATGACGCCCTTGTAGACGTTGGACTTCTTCTGTTCGCGGGCGCCGTGCTCGATGTCGAGATTCTCGAGCCGTTGGCCATCGACGATGGCCACACGCAACTCCTCCGGCTGAGTTGCGTTGATCAGCATTCGTTTCATTGTCGACCCAATTCGGTTGGACGCCGCGTCGGGGCGCACGCGATGCCGCGGCTTGGCGCGCGGCCATCAGGCGCTGCGCAACCCCGCCGCCCGGCCCGCTGACCAGCGCTCACCCAATACAACGGGCCGCTCGTCTTCGGCAGCGCGTCGGCGCGCGCGCGTCGCGATCCAAAATAACGGGCGCTCGCCGTGACGCGCGGCGCCCTCGTATTCCCCAGCGCGGCCGATCGAATCGACCGCCCGGCCCGCCACCGCGTTCGGCAGGTGTCGCGTGGCCGTTGTTCCATCCCGAGTCGTGCCGTCCATCGGCGGGCGACACGGGATCGAAGATTCCTCACACGTCATGCCCGCCGGTTCGGCGTTCCGCGAACTCGCGGCGCGCGCTACAATCCCGGGTGGTGATCGCGGCGGATGGGATCCGGCGGCGGATCACGGAACGGGCACGCCCTCGCCGCGGTCGCCTCGATCGCGTGGCCCCGCAGGTACCACCGACGGATCCGACTGAATGGCGGGTAAAAACGCAGTAAAAATATAGCAGTAACGGGGGTGCACTGCAATTGAGCCCTCATGCGAGGCCGTTATGAGCGTCCAGGGCGGTTCGTCCGCCGCGCGCGTGCGCACCGTGCAAGTCGGCGCCGATGCCGCGGGCCAGCGCGTGGACAACTTCGTCATGCGCGCGCTGCGTGGGGTTCCGCGGACCCGGATCTATCGCCTGCTGCGCCGCGGGGAGGTAAGGGTCAACGGCGGCCGCAGTAAACCGGCGCGGCGCCTGGAGCACGGCGATCGCGTGCGCTTGCCGCCGGTGCGCCGCGAGCAGTACAGCGAGGGCCGCCTGCCGGCGTCGGTCCTCGAGCGCCTGCGCGACGCTGTCGTCTTCGAGGACGCCGAGGCGATTGTGGTGGACAAGCCGGCCGGCGTCGCCGTCCACGCGGGCACGGGCCTGGGCGGCGGTCTCATCGACGGCCTGCGCAGCCTGCGCCCCGAGATCGAGCGCCTCGAGCTCGTCCATCGCCTCGACCGCGACACCTCTGGATGCATCCTACTGGCCAAGGGCCGCCCGGCGCTGAAACGGTTGCAGCAGGCCATGCAGGCGGGCGCATTCGACAAAATATACCGTGCCCTGTTGCTCGGTGATTGGGTGGGCCCCGAAGAGACCGTCACCGCCAGCCTGCGGCGCGATCGCCTCGCCTCGGGCGAGCGCATCGTTCGCGTCGATCCCCAGGGGCAGGCGGCCCGGAGCGAATTCCTTCGGCTAAGAGGCGGGCCCGGGTTGACCGAGGTCGAGGTGGCATTGGCAACGGGGCGAACGCATCAGATTCGGGTGCATGCGGCGCACCTGGGCCACCCGGTCGCCGGCGATGCCAAGTATGGCCGCCTCGAGCGTGAGCGCGCGCTATTGGGCGCGCGTTCGCGCCGTCTCTACCTGCATGCCCGGCGCCTGCGCTTTCCCGGGACCGACGGCATGGTCACCGTCGAGGCGAGCGTGCCGCCCGAATTCGGACAGGCCATGGGGGCGAGCGCGTAGTGCCGGTCCCCGAGCTCGTGATCTTCGATTGGGATGGCACCTTGATCGACTCATCCGGCCTGATCGTCGAGTCGGTCCAGGCGGCGATCGCGGCCACCGGGCTGCCCGCGCGCAGTGACGAGGCCATCCGCCAGATCATCGGCCTGGGCATGGCCGACGCCATGGCCGCGCTGTATCCCGACGCCCCCGCCGAGGCGCAGCAGCGGCTGGCGCAACACTATCGCGAATCCTTTAGCCGGACCGTGGCGCACCGGCCGGCGCCGTTGTTCACGGGGGTCGACGCCCTGCTGACCCAGCTCGAGGCAACCGGATATCTGTTGGCGATCGCCACCGGTAAGAGCCGCTCCGGGCTGCAGCGCGATCTGCAAGCGAGCGGTGTCGAGCAGCGATTCGTCGCCTCACGCACCGTCGACGAGTGCGGGTCCAAACCGAGCCCCGCCATGGTCGAGGCCCTGTTGCGCGAGTTCGCCGTGGCACCGGAACGGGCCTTGATGGTGGGTGATACCGTGTTCGATCTGCAGATGGCGCGGTCGGCCGGTGTTGCAGCGGTCGGGGTGACTTGGGGCAATCACGGGCGCGACCAGCTCCAGGAGGCGGCGCCGTCGCGACTGGTGGACTCGGTGGATGAGCTGGCGGCGTATCTCGATCGCGTGGGCTCAGCGCAACACGACTAGGAGGCTTTGATGGCCGAGACGGATGAGGACCTACCCAATCGCGGCGATGACCGCTGGGAGCGCGACGCACTGGCCCGGCTGGCCTCGGCGAGCCTGGCGGAGCAACGGCGGGCGCGCCGCTGGGGCATCCTGTTCAAGTCGCTCGTGCTGCTCTATCTGTTCGCGGTGCTGCTCGTGGCGGTCAATGCGGGCCCCATCTTCGGCGGGGGATTCCACCGGCAGGCCGGCCCGCATTCGGCCCTGGTCGACGTCCAGGGACTGATCACGAGTGAGTCCGATGCCAACGCCGATCGCATCGCCACCGGCCTGCGGCGCGCGTTCGAGGATCCCAACACCCAGGGCGTGATCGTGCGTATCAATAGCCCCGGTGGCAGTCCGGTCCAAGCGGGGATGGTCTACGACGAGATCGAACGGCTGCGCGACAAGCACCCGGATACGCCCGTGTACGCGGTCGCGACGGATCTGTGTGCCTCGGGCGGCTATTACATCGCGGCGGCCGCCGATCGCATCTACGCCAATCGCGCAAGCATGGTGGGCTCGATCGGGGTGCGTTTCGGCGGGTTCGGCTTTGTCGAGGCCATGGACAAAGTCGGGGTCGAGCGGCGCCTGATCACCGCGGGCGACAACAAGGCCTTGATGGACCCGTTCCTGCCCGAGGATCCCGACGATGTGGCCCACATCGAGCAGATGGTGGACGGCATCCACGATCAGTTCATCGAGGCCGTGCGCGAGGGACGCGGCGAGCGCATCGACACCGAGGCCCACCCCGAGCTCTTCTCGGGGCTTGTGTGGACCGGCAAGCAGGCCGTGGACAAGGGGCTGGTCGACGCGATGGGCTCGCCGGGCTACGTCGCGCGCGAGGTTATCGGGGCCGAGGAGATCGTCGACTTCACGCCTCAGAAGGGCTTGTTCCAGCGCTTGTCCGACCGGATGGGCGCTGCTTTTGCCCAGACGCTGCGTACCGAGGCCCTGGTGCCGAGCTGGCAGTAGGGACATAGTCATGGATCCGCGGCCGCCGGAAGCGCTGTACACGGCCGAGCAGGTGCGCGAGCTCGATCGCCGCGCGATCGAGGACGAGGGCATCGACGGCTATGATCTGATGCAGCGCGCCGGTGCGGCGGCGTATCGTTTGCTGCGCATGCGCTGGCCCGCCGCGCGGCACCTGGTGGTGTTGAGCGGCGGGGGCAACAACGGCGGCGATGGCCTGGTGGTCGCGCGCCTCGCACGTGGGGCGGGATTGCAGGTCACGCTCGGGCTCAACCGCGATCCCGACCGCCTCGGCGGCGCCGCGGCCCGTGCCTGGGCGGACTGGCAAGCGGTCGATGGCCATGCCCACGCCTGTGATGCGCTCGAGCCCGAGGCCGGCGATGTTGTTATCGACGCTCTCCTGGGCACGGGCCTAGACCGCCCGGTCGCCGGTGCGGCGGCCCAGGCCATTGGGGCGGTGCGGGCGGCACAGTGCCCCGTATTGGCCCTGGATATTCCCTCCGGCATCGACGCCGACACCGGAGCGGTGTGGGGCGAAGCCGTCCGTGCCGACGCCACGGTGACCTTCATTGGAGCCAAACGCGGGCTCTACACCGGGCCCGCGGTCGACCATACCGGCCCCGTCTTCGTGGATTCGCTGGGGGTGCCCGAGCGCGTGCATGCCGGACTCGCCCCCGGTGTGGTCCCCATCGACGCGGACTGGCCCGGCGCCGGGTGCCCAGTCCGACGCCCCGGTGCGCACAAGGGCGACGCCGGTCACGTGCTCGTGGTGGGCGGCGACCACGGGCTTGCGGGCGCCGCGCGGATGGCGGGCGAGGCCGCCCTGCGAAGCGGTGCGGGTCTGGTGAGCGTGGCGACCCGCAGCGCCCACGCGCCCGCAATGGCCAGTGCTCGGCCCGAGCTCATGGTGAAGCCCATCGATGACCCGACACGTGAGCTCGCGCCGCTGCTCGAGCAAGCCGACACGGTGGCGCTGGGACCGGGGCTCGGGCAGGGCGCTTGGGGTGCGGCCGCACTCGACGCGCTCGCGGATTGCCCGGGACAAGCGCGGGTGGTCGACGCGGACGCGCTCAACCTCGCCGCCCACCGCGAGCCGGGTGAGCTTGCCTGGAGCATACTGACCCCGCATCCGGGTGAGGCGGCGCGGCTGCTGGGGCGAACGACCGCCGAGGTCCAGGGTGACCGCTTCGGCGCCGCCCAGGCCTTGTCCGATCGGTTCGACGCCGTGGTCGTCCTGAAGGGCGCCGGCACCCTGGTCGCGCGTCCCCGCGAGCGGATCCGGTTGTTGCCCGGGGCGCGCCCGGCGATGGCCAGCGGCGGTATGGGCGACGTGCTGACCGGCATCGCCGCGGGCCTGTGGGCACAAGGCATGGCGGTGGGCCCTGCGGCTGATACCGCGGTTGCACTGCACGCCGCCGCCGCCGATCGCGCGCGTGGCGACTGGGGCCCATACGGCCTGGTTGCGAGCGATCTGTTCGGCTACATCGCGCGGCTGCGCGGTATCCAAGCCCGTGGCTGAGTTCATCGCACGTGATCTCGAGGCGATGGCGGCGCTGGGCCATGCCCTGGCGGGCGAATGCACGCCGCCTAAGGTCATCGGTCTCGAGGGGCCGCTCGGCGTCGGCAAGACCGCATTGGTGCGCGCGATCCTCGCGGCTCTGGGGCACACGGGGGCGGTGCCGAGCCCGACTTATACCCTGGTCGAGAGCTACCGGTTGGCGCATTGCGCCGTCCATCACCTCGATCTGTACCGCCTGGGTGACCCCGAGGAGCTCGAGCTGTTGGGCGTGCGTGATCTCGCCACGGACGACGCCGTGTGGCTGGTGGAATGGCCCGAACGCGGGGGCGATCGCCTGCCACCACTGGATCACCACCTGGTGTTGGACTACAGCGAGATGGGGCGTCGCATCGATGGCGTGCCAGATGTTGTGGCCGCCCGCCAGAATTCGCAATAGGCTTCAGGTTTGTGACGTATCTCACTGGATAGCGCCGGAAAAAGGGTTGACCTCGCCGGCAAAAAAGTCACACTACGCAGCGTATGCGTGTCGAGCCGACAGGGGGTTTGGTGCCGCGAGCAGGGCGTCATCGACGGGCGATCGCTTCCATCGGCCATGGCTGCCTGCGCGGCGTGCCCTTGGTGGTCGGCCTTGTTGCCGGCGCCATCGTCCCGCCGGGGGCGCTGGCCGAGGAGACGCGTCTGACGGGGCTGCGCAGTTCCGCGACCGAGACGCGCTCGCGTCTCGTCTTCCAGCTCGAGGCATCCGTCGAGCACCAGGTGTTCACACTCGACGACCCGCATCGTGTGGTCATCGATATCGCTGACGTCGAGCGCGTCGCCGAGCTGCCCGAGGGCATTCCGGAATCGCCCCTGATCGATGGGCTGCGGCACGCGCCGCGCAACGACGATGACTGGCGTGTGGTGCTCGACCTCAACGAGGCTGTCCGCCCCAAGAGCTTCCTGCTGAAGCCGCAGGGGCGCTACGGCCATCGGCTGGTGGTCGATCTTCGCCCGGCCGAACAGCCTGAGCGCAACGCCCGAGGCGAGCAGCGGGCGACAACGACCAGCGATGACGGCGACCGGCCGCGCGATGTCGTGGTCGCGATCGATCCCGGGCATGGCGGCAAGGATCCCGGGGCGGTCGGCCCTCGGGGTATTCAGGAAAAGCGCATCGTCCTGTCGATCGCGCGCAGGCTGCGCCAGTTGCTCGAGCAGACGCCCGGCTATCGGCCCGTCATGACTCGCGATGGCGACGACTACCTGTCACTGCGCGATCGCATGCGGATCGCCCGCAAGGCTCGGGCCGACATGTTCATATCGCTCCACGCCGACGCTTTCCCCGACGAGCGCGCCAGCGGGTCGTCGGTGTATGCGCTGTCGGTCAACGGCGCGTCGTCCGAGACCGCGCGGCGCTTGGCCGAGCGCGAGAACTCGGCTGACTTGATCGGCGGCGTATCACTCGACGACAAAGACGAGACGCTCGCTTCGGTGCTGATCGACTTGTCGCAGACGGCGACGATCGAGTCCAGTCTCGACGCCGGCGAACGCGTGTTGAGCGAGCTCGGTGACGTCAATGAGCTGCACAAGCACAGTGTCCAGCAGGCGGGCTTCGTGGTCCTGAAATCACCCGACGTCCCATCGATCCTCGTCGAGACCGCGTTCATCTCGAATCCGACCGAGGCGCAGCAGCTGCAACGAGCGGCACACCAACAGGATCTCGCCGAGGCCATCCACGAGGGCGTCCAGGACTACTTCCGTCACAAGCCCCCGCCCGGGACGCGGATCTACGCCCGCAACCAGCCCTCCAATGGATAGCTAGCCCCGGAACCGCTGGTAACGCCGGGGCTACCAGGGATGGCTCGCCACGGGGCAAGACCGGGGGCGCGCCACGGTCGAATATGCCAGAATGCGTCGCCACGCACCGTGCGACGATGAGCGCCTACGACGTGAGGATCCGATGACCGCGCCCAGCAACGAAACCCCCGGTCTCTACCCGGGCGATAAACCCACCCGCGTATCGTCCAACATCGATTGGCACGCCAACGGCACGCAGCACGCTTATCTGAGTGTGCCGTACTCGGCCAACGAGTCCGCGTGGGGGGCCGTGCGGATCCCGGTGACGGTCTTGCGCAACGGCGAGGGGCCGGCGGTGCTGTTCACCGGCGGTAATCATGGGGACGAGTTCGAGGGGCCGATCGCGCTCAAGAAGCTTGCGGTCGAGCTCGATCCCACCATGTTCCGGGGGACCGCGATCATCATCCCCTGCCTGAATCCGCCGGCGATCCAGGCAAACGCGCGCTGCTCGCCGCTCGACGGGATGAACATGAACCGCGCCTTCCCTGGACGGCGTACGGGTTCTGTCACCGAGATGATTTGCCACTATGTCTCGACGGTGCTGCTGCCCAAGGTGGATGCGGTGGTCGATATCCATTCGGGTGGGCGCACGCTGTCGTTCGTGCCGTTCGCCGCGATGCATTACCTCCAGGATCCGGAGCATTATGAGCGCACCAAGGGCACGATCGAGGCATTCGACGCCCCCGTGACCTTGATCATCGAGGAGCTCGACACCGAAGGCATGCTCGATGGCATCGTCGAGGAAGCGCGCAAGCCATTCATCTTCACCGAGCTCGCGGGCGGCGGCACGGCGACACCGGAGACGGTCGAAGTCGCCGCGCAGGGTGTGCGCAACGTGCTCCATCACTTCGGCATACTCGAGGGCGAGCCGGCCCGCCGCGAGGAGCGCGGCTTGCCGCGCGCCCGCGCCATGGCCACACCCGACTTGAGCGCCTACACGATCGCGGACGAGACGGGGCTTTTCGAGTGCCTGGTCAACCTCGACGAATGGGTTGAGGAGGGGCAGTTGATTGGCCGCATCCACTCGATCGAAAAGACGGGTCTCACGCCCGGTCTATATTACGCACACCGCTCGGGCACGCTCATCGGCCGGCATTTCCCAGGCTTGGCCCGGCCCGGCGATTGCCTGGCGGTCATCGGTACGGAGATGGACGGCCTGTGAGGTGGCGCTACCTCGTGGGCGCGAACGGTCGCCGGTCAACGCGCGTGCTACGCGCGAATGCAAACGAGGGGGCTTAATGAATCAGACCGCCGCGAATCGCGCCGAGCCGTCGATCGAGCGTGCGAATGTGACGTATGACACGGACCGATGGGGCCGTGAGACCACGCGATTCGGGCTGATCGCACTGGCCACCGACCATGCCTCCGAGAACGAGCTGCCACGGATGATGCCGAGGGACACGGTCCTGTATACGACACGGGTTCGTTTCGACGGCAATTGCGGCGTGGCCAATCTCCGGTCGATGGAGAGCGAGCTGGCGGGGGCGGCTGCGTTGTTGCTGCCCGGTACGCCGCTGCACGCCATCGCCTTCGGCTGCACCTCGGGCACGGTGGCGATCGGCTACGACCGTGTACGCGCCACGATCCAGGAGCAGCGCCCGGGTGTGGCCGTCGCCACGCCCATCACCGGGGCGCGCAAAGCGTTCGCGGCGCTGGGTGTCGGCCGCATCGCGATGCTCACGCCGTACCCCGACGACGTGAATCGGCTGGTGGCCGGTTACATGGGCGAGGCCGGTATCGATGTTGTAGCGTTTGCGACCTTCGGGCTGCAGACCGATCTGGAGATGACGTCGGTCCCACCCGAGGCGATCGAGCGCGCCGTGTCGCAGCTCGATACAGGGGGTGCTGAGGCGGTGTTCATATGCTGCACGGCGCTGCGTTCGGTCTCGACGATCGGCGCCCTGGAAGAGCGCCTCGGCATACCGGTGGTCACCAGCAACCAGGCCATGCTGTGGGACATGATGGGGCAAGCGGGGTACCCGGAGCCGGTTCGGGGCTTCGGGCGATTGCTCGCGACGACCCCGCATAGCAACGCCAGGGCGGTGGGCACCTGAGGGGGGTCGATTGGTCCGCCAAGCGGGGCAGCGGGGACGGTTCTCGGAGCAGCGGTCGCAATTGACGGCCGGCGCGGACGAAGTCGACCCAACGCATCGCGCAAGTCCCCGTCCCGGACGGGCCGGCCTCGCCCTACGGGCGTGAGGCGCCGCGGTTACCGCCTCGATGGCGGTGTGCGCGACTACATGTCCGGGTTGCAGAGCTCGTCGGCGGTCTTGTCGGGCGCCATGTCGGCGGCGAAGCCGAATTCCTCGACCATGGCCCAGTGCTCTTCAGTGCCGACGAAATCGGCCAGTACCTCGTTGAACGCCTCGACGAGGGCCTTGTCCTCCTTGCGGAAGGCGAAGGCACCGTAGCCCTTTACGCGCTCGCCGCGAATGACCGGGTAGAACTGCTCGGTCGCCTCCAGGTCCGCCTCGGTCAAGCGCCGCGCCAATGAACGCGCCGTCAGCGAGGTGAGGCCGACTGCGTGGACCTCGCCATTGCGCAACGCCGTCACCGCCTTGTCGAAATCCCGGTAGAGCACGGCGCGCTCGGCCGGGATGCCGCTGTGCATGGCGTAGTTGTATTCCACTGTGCCGGCGATCAGCCCGACCTTCGTCTCCGGATTGTCGGAGATACTGTGGTAGTCGGTTATGTCGTGCGGGTTGCCCTCGTCGACGAGGAACGACTCGCCCACGACATAGGTCGGGTCGGTGAACGCGACCTTGTCGCAGCGCTCCGGCGTGATGAACATGCCCGCAGCGATCACGTCAACGCGGCCCGCGCGCAGGCTGGGGATGAGCTTGCCCCAATCCATCGCTCGACCGTCGAGCTCGACGTCGGGGTCGATGCGTTCGAGCACGGCGCGCGCGATCGTCGGAGCCTCGCCCGTGAGCTCGCCGCCTTCGGTGATGTAGCCGTAAGGCTTCTCGTTGGCGACGGCCACGCCGATGCGATCGGTTCGCTTAATCCGCTCCAGAGTGGTCTCGGCGCTTGCGGTGCTGGTAAGAGCCGCGGATAGCGCGACGCACAACGAGAGGGCGGTAGCTGCCGTGGCAATGCGTCGCATCATCGGGGCATCACCTGTGGCCGGGGTTTTGGAGCCAGCGTCTGCTACGCAGTCTAGCGTACCGTGATACAGGTCGAGCTGGTCAGAGCGTTCACTTTGTAGGACACGCTACCGAGGAAGAAGCCCTCGACATCCCCGTGGCCCCGGTTGCCGAGGATGACCGTATCGGCGTCCTGCTGCTTGACGGTGCGCACGATCGTGCGTGCCGGCGGCCCGCGTCGCACCATGGTCTCGATCCGAGCGGGATCGATACCGCCTTCCTTGAGTCGCTCGTAGGCCCATTCGACCGCCTCCTCGCACAGGCTGTGCATCACCTCGTCGGGCGCTGCCGGCATCTCGCGGGTGCGCACGAGCGACAGCGAGCTCTCTTGGTAGGTGCGGTGCTTGTAGACGCTGAGGACCACGATCTCGAAGGGGAACTGGCTGGCGAGGGCGGCCGCGAAATCGACGGCACGACCCGCGTTACGCGAGCCATCGACGGCGAGCACCACACGCTCCAGGATGCTCGACTTGGATTTCTTGGTCACTTTGAGACCTCCACATCCGCCTCCATCACCGGAAAGCCAGATCGGGCAGGAACAAAGCGATCTGGGGGAAGATGATCAGAAGCACGGTCGTGAGCAGAAGCAACAGGAAAAACGGCGGCGTCCCCTTGATGACGTCGAAATAGGGGCGGCGGAAGACCGCGATCGCGGTGAAGATGTCGCAGCCGAACGGCGGCGTCGCCGAGCCGATGGCGACCTGCAGCGTGATCAGTGTGCCCACGAGGACCGGATCGAGCCCGACATCGGCGACGATCGGGGCGAAGATGGGCGTGAGCACCAGTATCACCACGATCGGGTCGACGAACATACACCCGATGAAGAAGGCGAGCGCGATCGCCACCAGAACGATCGTGGGCCCGGCCGTGTCGAGGCCGATCCCGCCGATCACTTCCTGGGGCACGCTGGCGAAAGACAGCACCCAGGAGAAGGCGTTGCCGGCGCCCACGAGGATGAACACGACCGCGGTGATAAGTCCGGTCGACAGGGCGATCGAGGGCACCTCCCCGATCTTGATGGAGCGAAAGACGATGAGCTCGAGGATCAAGGCGTAGACTACCGACACGGTGGCCGCCTCGGTGGGCGTGAAGATGCCGCCGTAGATGCCGCCGACGATGATGACGGGAAAGCCCAGCGGCCAAAGCGCGCGGCGCATGCCCGCGAGCCGTGCCATCCAGCCGGAGCGCTCCTCGATCTGGATGCCCTTCCAACGCGCGTAGAAGTAGCAATAGAGCGAGAACAGGACCAGGATGAGCAGGCCCGGTCCGAGTCCGGCGATGAACAGCTCGGCGATGGATGTGCCCGAGATCACCCCGTAAATGATCATCCCGATGCTCGGGGGGATGAGGAACGCGATATCGCTGGCACTCACCGCCAGCGCCATTGTGAAAGAATCACCGTAGCCGGCCCGTAGCATTTTGGGGCGCAGGGGGCCGCCGATGGCGACCACGGTGGCCTGCGTCGAGCCCGAGACCGCGCCGAAGAGCGTGCAGGTGACGGCCGTGGTGATGGCGAGACCGCCGCGAATATGGCCGACGAAGCGCATGACCATGTCGATCAAGCGGTCGGCAGAGTAGCCCTTGGTGACGATGTCGGCGGCGAGGATGAACATCGGCACGGCGACCAGCGCCGACGGTTTCACGCCGCCGATCATCTGCTGGATCATGATGTTGGGTTCCATCCCGGCGAAATAGACGAAGAACCCGACCATGGTCGCGCCGATGAGCGGGACCATCATGGGGAAGCCCAGCAGCAGCAGCACGATCATCGTGAGCATCATGGCGACGCCGATGCTCATGATGCGCCTCCTTTGTCACCGCGGGTGAGGCTCACCCGAGTCGCGCCTGTGCGGTCAGGTTCCATCCGGCGATTCCTCGTAGCTGTCGACGAATTCGTACGAGATGTAGACCTCGGGGTTGCGTAGATTGGCGTAGACGGTCAGCGCGTACTGAATCCCCGTGATGATGAGGCCGATGGGCACCCACACCAGGGTCGTCCAGAGGGGCCAATCGAGCGAGGGCGTCGTCTTCTTGAGCTCGTAGATGCGATGGACGTAGGAGATCGCGTAGTAGGCGAGCACGAACATGATGGCCGAGGTCACGCCGGCGATGATGATCATCAAGATCTTGCGGCCCTTGTCGGGCAGCTGGTCGTAGATGGCGGACATGCGGATATGGCGCCCGCGGCGGGCGGCGTAGCCGAGCCCCATGAAGGTGATGAGCACCATGAGGAAGGCGTTGAGCTCCATGCTGAAGTAGACGCTCTGACCGAACACGAATCGGCCGATGACATTGGCGAAGGAGTTGACCGCCATGATCAACACGCCGTAGGAGAGCACGTAGGCCTCGAATCGCGAGATGCCGAAATCCAGCAGCGACAGTCCGCGAGCGAGGCCGGCGCCTAGTGCGCGGATGGGCTTGCGCCCGGCATCGGTGTCCGGTGGTTCGGGCATCGCAGTTGCCTCGCTGCTCGCTCGGTGGTGGGCCGACCGGCCCGCCGTGGGCGCGACAGGTCGTAACTATTGCATCACGCGCTCGGGGGCGCAAGCGCTGCACACGGGTCGCGTTGGTCGTGTGTCGCCAGTGGGCAGGGGCGAGGGCATCGCGGGCCGCGGGGATGGACGAGCCGTTCCGGCGGGGCGAAACGCTCGGAGTTGGGCGGGTTGTCGCGCTCGACACCGGGCGCGCGCAAGCTTGCTGCGGGTCTGTCGAGTAGACGGCCCGTGGGGCGCGTCGCTGGAACTCGCGGGGACATAAAAGCCCCGAGTGCGGTCACTCGGGGCTGCGGTCGAGCGCGCCGCCCGCCGGCGGCGCGCTCAGGCCGGGGCGGTCACGATTAGCGCGCCGTACCGAATGCCTCGGTCAGGCATTTCAGCGTTTGCTCGCCGTCGCTGCCCGTTTGCTCGACGTACTGGTCACGCACGCCGTAGGTCTTCTCCTGGAACGCTTGGCGCTCCTCGTCGGACAGCCGGATCATCTTCATCTCGGGCTTGGCCTGCTTGATCTTCTCCAGGCGCTCCTGGTTGATCTCCTGCTGGCGCTGGTAGATCCAGTCGTGCATCTCGTCGACGACGTTGTCGATGACATTGCGGCGCTTGTCGGAGAGATTGTTGTACCAGTCGTGGTTGCCGACCACCGTTGTGGTGAATTCCTGCTGACCGGCCCAGATCATGTACTTGGTCTGTTCGTAGAACTTCATCTCCTCGATCGCGAAGATGGGGTTCACCTGCGCGTCGATCTGGCCTAGCTGCAAGCCGCCGTAGACCTCGCCGTAGGGCATCGGGGTCGGGTTGGCGCCCATGGCCTCGTAGGCCTGCACGAGCAGGTTCGAGGTCATCGTGCGCATCTTGACACCGCTGAGGTCCGCGGGGCTGCGCACCGGCTTCTGGGTGGTCCACACCATCTCGCCCTCGGGATACATGGTGAGCAGCTTGAGGCCCTTGGACTGGAACTTCGGCGCGAGGTTGTCGTAGATACACTCGCTGTCGGCGAGCACATCCTTGTTGACCGAGTCGTCCTGGGACAGCAAGTAGGGGATGTTGAACACGTTCATCTCGGGGATGAGCGATCCCAGGTGCCCCGGCGAGGCGTTGGTGAGCTTGAGCACGCCCTGGCCGGTCATCTCGGCGATGTCGCCGGAGGTGCCGAGGGTGCCGTAGGGGAAGATCTGGATGTTGACACCGTCGGTGCGGGCCTCGACCCGCTTCTTGAATTCTTCGGCGTACTGATCCTGAACGCTGCCGTCGACCTCTTCCAGAGCGAACTTCCAGGTCTCGGCTTGTGCGCTTTGTGCTACGAGCATGCCGGCGCCGACGAGCGCCGCGCCCAGCCCGATTGTTTTGCTATTGATACGACTAGACATAGTCATCTCCGTGATGCGGTAGTAAACCGGGGCCGCGCTGCATTCGCATTGCGCTGCGAAACGCTCCAACGCCATCCCGGCTCGGCGTCCCGATAAGTGGCCACAGGACGCACATGTGACTATAGACGAATTGCGCCCAAGCGCAAGCGGGCCACGCGCGCTTGTGGATAAAACCGGATCGTGTGAGCTCGTCCGAGGTGGTGCCGCGACAAGCGGTTTCGCTTTGAAATCATGAACGTAACCGCAAGGGGACGCGCACGCGGGGGAGTATGTGCCAGAAATCGGCCGTGCGGTGCTGTCCAGACGCACCTGCTTTGCGTAGACTCGTCCGATCCCATCCACCGCTGGGGGCCGCGCGAAGGTGCCCGTGGCTTCGCCGGGCGGCCCGTTTCGTGCCGTGTGCCCCTCATCGCGTTGGACCGAGGCGCGTAATGACAGGGCGCCCGTCTGTTATGCTCGTTGGCCGGTCGTGGCGCGGGTGCTCGCGGCCGCCAGTCTTGAGGAGAGGCCATATGCTTTTGGGTGTACCCAAAGAGATAAAAAGTGACGAGAATCGCGTTGGATTGATACCCAGCGCGGTCCGTGAAGTGATCGAGCACGGGCATCAGGTCGTCGTCGAGACGCAAGCGGGCGCCGGTGTCGACTTCTACGACGAGCTCTACCGCGAGGCGGGTGCCGAGGTCGTCGACGATGCGCGCCAGGTGTTCGAGCGCGCCGAGATGATCGTGAAGGTCAAGGAGCCCCAAGCCAGCGAGATCGAGCAGCTACGCCCTGACCAGATCCTCTTCACCTTCCTTCATCTGGCACCCGATCCGGAGCAGGCCACGGGGCTGCAACAGTCGGGGTGCACGGCCATCGCCTACGAGACGGTCACAAGCGAGCGCGGCAGCCTGCCGCTGCTGGCGCCCATGTCGGAGGTCGCCGGGCGCATGGCGGTGCAGGCGGGGGCGCGCTGCCTGGAGAAGATCATGGGCGGGCGCGGCCTGCTGCTCGGGGGCGTCCCGGGTGTGGGCCCGGCGCGGGTGACCATCCTGGGCGGCGGCGTTGCGGGCAACAACGCCCTGCGTATGGCCCTCGGCATGGGGGCGAATACGACCGTTCTGGATAAGTCGCTGGCGCGCCTGGCCGAGCTGGACGATCTCTATGGCGGGCGTGCCAAGACCCTGTATTCGACCGTGGAGTCGGTCGAGCAGTCGGTGATCGAGGCGGACCTGGTGATCGGCACGGTCCTGCTGCCGGGCTCAGCCGCGCCCAAGCTCGTCAAGCGCGAGCATCTCCAGCGCATGAAGCCGGGGTCGGTCATCGTCGACGTCTCCGTCGATCAAGGCGGCTGCTGCGAGACCACCAGGGCGACCACGCACCGCGAGCCCACCTACGTCATCGACGATGTGGTGCACTACTGCGTGGCCAATATGCCCGGGGCGGTCGCGCGCACCTCCACCATGGCCTTGAACAACGCCACACTGCCGTTTGTCGTCAAGCTGGCCGATCAAGGGGTCTGGCCGGCGCTCTATAGCGACCGCCACCTGCGCAACGGGCTCAATGTGGCGCGTGGCGAGATCACATTGGAGCCCGTCGCGCGCGACCTGGGCCGAGGGTTCACCGATCCGGCGAAGCTGATCAACGAGGGGCGCGGTCCCGACGCCGCGATGCGCCGATGAGCCAGTCGAACCCGTACGGCCTCGCCGATCCGGGCCTGCTGTGTGAGCACGCCTACATCGATGGCCAATGGCTGGCGGCCGACGACGGCGACACCGTCGCGGTGCACAACCCGGCCGACGATGCCCGTCTGGGTACAATACCCGCGATGGGGCCGGTCGAGACCGGGCGCGCGGTGGCGGCCGCCGAGCGCGCCTTTGCCGACTGGTCGACGCGGCTCGCCCACCAGCGGGCGGATGCGTTGCTGGCGTGGTACAACGAGATGCTCGCGCATCGCGAGGCGCTCGCGCGGATCATGACGCTCGAGCAGGGCAAGCCGCTGGCCGACTCGCGGGGCGAGATCGACTACGCCGCATCATTCATCCGCTGGTTCGCCGAGCAATGCCGGCGCGGCCACGGCGAGACCATCCCGACGCATCTGGCCGACCGGTTCATCATGACCCGGCGCCAGCCATTGGGTATCGTCGCGGTCGTTACCCCTTGGAACTTCCCGTCGGCGATGATCACACGCAAGGCCGCGGCGGCGCTCGCAGCCGGGTGCAGCGTCATCGTGCGCCCCGCGAGCGAGACACCGTACTCGGCGCTGGCGCTGGCCGAGCTCGCGGATCGGGTGGGGCTGCCGGCGGGCGTATTCAACGTGGTCACGGGCGAGCCCCGGGGGATCGTCGAGACCCTGTTGGACCACCCGCGCGTGCGCGGGCTGTCGTTCACGGGGTCGACCGGTGTCGGCCGACGCTTGCTCGCACGCGGCGCCGAGACGGTCAAGCGTATGTCGATGGAGCTCGGCGGCCACGCGCCTTTCATCGCGTTCGGCGACGTCGACCCCTACACGGCCGCACAAGCGGCGGTGGCCGCCAAGTTCCAGACGACCGGCCAGGACTGCCTCGCGGCCAATCGGATCTACGTGCATGCGAGCATCTACGAGGCGTTCCTCGACCACTTCGTCCGCCTGACCGAGGGCCTGCGTGTGGGCAACGGCCTGGAAGAGGGGGTCGAGTTGGGACCGCTGATGAACCAGGCGGCGATCGACAAGGCACAGGCCCACGTCGACGATGCGCTCGGCCGGGGCGCGCGCTTGCTCACCGGGGGGCAACGCCATGCCCTCGGCGGACTGTTCTACCAGCCGACCGTGCTGGCCGATGCAACCCCCGAGATGACGATCTCCCGCGAGGAGACCTTCGGGCCGGTGGCGGCGATCGCCTCGTTCGACGACGACGACGAGGTCATCCGCCGCGCCAACGACACCGAATACGGCCTTGTCGCCTATCTGTATACCAACGACAGCGCGCGCGCACTGCGTCTGTCGCAGCGGCTCGAGTACGGCATGGTGGCGGTCAACGCCGTCAAGATCACGGGGGCGCCCGTGCCCTTCGGCGGCCACAAGCAGTCCGGGCTCGGCCGCGAGGGCGGGCGTGAGGGCATCGAAGAGTTTACAGAGCTGCAATACGTCTGCATGGCCTCGTGAGGCCGGTGGGCAGGAGCATCACATCATGACCAATGCAATTCCCGACAATCTGAGCCTGGAAGAGCTGGATCGCCAGACCGTCTTCCACCCTTCCACCCACCTCAAGAACCACGCCCACGGCTTGAGCGATGGCCCGCGGATCATGGAGCGTGGCGACGACATCACGCTCACCGATCAAAACGGCAACCAGTACGTCGACGCTTTCGCCGGTCTGTACTGCAACAACATCGGTTATAACCGCCAGGAGATCACCGAGGCGATCAGCCAGCAGGCGCAGAAGCTGGCTTTCTACCATGCCTACGTAGGGCATTCCCATGAGCCGCTGATTCGCCTCTCGGAGCGCTTGATCCGTATGGCCCCGCGCGGGATGAGCAAGGTCTATTACGGCTCCTCGGGCTCCGATGCCAACGAGACCCAGGCCAAGCTCGTCTGGTACTACAACAACATCCTGGGGCGGCCCGAGAAGAAAAAGATCATCAGCCGCCACCGCGCCTATCACGGCTCGTCGGTGACCTCGGGCTCGATGACCGGTCTGCCGGCGTTCCACAACGCCTTCGATCTGCCGCTGTCGCGCATCAAGCACACCACGAATCCGCACTACTATTGGGGCCACGCCGACGGCGAGAGCGAGCACGACTTCGCCCAGCGCTGCGCGAGCAATCTCGAGCAGATGATCCTCGACGAGGGCCCCGACACCGTGGCTGCGTTCATTGGCGAGCCCATTCTGGGCACGGGCGGGATCATCCCGCCGCCCGAGGGCTATTGGTCCGCGATCCAGGAAGTGCTGCGCAAGTACGACGTGTTGTTGATCGCCGATGAGGTGGTTACGGGCTTCGGCCGCATCGGTGTCGATTTCGGTTGCGATTACTATGGAATCGAGCCCGATCTGATGACCGTCGCCAAGGGCATAACCAGCGGTTATCTGCCGCTGTCGGGCGTCGTGGTGGGCGACAAGGTCTGGCAGGTGCTCGAGCAGGGTGCGGATCAGTTCGGTCCCTTCGGTCACGGCTACACCTATTCGGCGCACCCGCTGTGCGCGGCCGCGGCTAATGCCAATCTCGACATCATCGAGCGCGAGGGGCTCACCGCCAACGCCAGCGACGTGGGTAACTACTTCCAGCAGCAGCTGCACGCTGTGTTCGACTCGCATCCGCTGGTCGGCGAGGTTCGCGGCGAGGGCCTGCTGGGCGCGCTGGAGTTCGTCGCGGACCGCCAGGGGCGCCAGGCGTTCCGATCCGATCGCAAGGTGGGCGGGCGGATCGCCGCGGCATGCAATCAGCGCGGCCTGATCGCGCGCGCGATGCCCAACGGCGATATCCTCGGCTTCGCGCCGCCGCTGACGGTGAGCCGCGAGCAGATCGACGACATCGTCGATCGGACCAAGCAGGCCGTCGATGCCGTCACCGACGAGCTCAGCCGCGAGGGCAGCGTGCAAACGGCCTGAGGCGGCGCACGCTGGACGCCGGTCGAGTGCTCGGGGCGCGCCATGGGGTCACGCTCGAGTCCGTGTTCCGGGCGCGCGCGCGCCTGCCCGCGGGCATCGTGGACACGCCGCTGGAGCGCGCCGAGTGGCTCGATGGCGCCGCCGGTGCTCAGCCCGTCTGGCTGAAGAACGAGACCCGCGGGCCGACGGGGGCGTTCAAGATCCGTGGTGCCACCAACGCCATCGCCGCGCTGCCGGCGGACGCGCGCGAGCGCGGCGTAACCACGTCCTCGACCGGCAATCACGGTCGTGCCGTTGCCCATGCCGCGGCGGTGGCCGGTGTCCCGGCGATCGTGTGCCTGTCCGGTCTGGTGCCGGGGTATCGCCGCGAGGCGATCCGGCGCCTGGGCGCCGAGGTGCGCGTTGTCGGCGACACCCAGGACGACGCCACCGCGGAGGCCGAGCGCCTCGTTAGCGAGGCGGGCATGACCATGGTGCCGCCGTTCGACGATCCACTGGTCGTCGCCGGCCAGGGCACCATCGGCGTGGAGATCGCCGAGGCACTCCCCGATACGGCGACCGTCATTGTCGGGCTCTCCGGCGGCGGTCTCGCGGGCGGCGTTGCCTTGGCGCTGAAGTCGATCCGACCGGACGTTCGCGTCGTCGGGGTGTCGACGGCGAACGGCGGTGCCGCCATGGACGCCAGCCTGAAAGCGGGCGAGCCGGTCGCCGCCCCGGAGCCGCCCAGCCTGGCCGACAGCCTGGGCGGCGGGATCGGCTTGGCCAATCGGTGTACCTTCGGCCTCTGCCGCGAGCTCGTGGATCGGGTCGTGCTGTTGTCGGAAGCGGAGATCGCCGCCGGCATGCGGGCGCTCTACCGGGAGCACCGCTTGATCGCCGAGGGTGGGGCGGCGGTGGGTGCGGCGGCGCTGATCGCGGGTCACATCGAGGCCCCGTCGGGCCCGGTGGTCGCGCTGGTCACGGGCAATCTCGTTGACATGGACGTGTTCACGGCGGTGGTCAACGGCGCCGATGCGCTTGAGGAGGCAGCGTCATGACGATCGCGATGCTCAATGAGACGGAGCTGCGCGGCTGCGCACGACTCGACCTCACGACATTGAATACGATCGCCGACGCCTTCGCCGCACTCCACCGAGGCGATGCCATCATGCCGCCCGTGCTCTCGATGGAATTGCCCGACGACAACGCGGAGGTCGATATCAAGACCGCCTGGATCCGGGGCATGGACGGCTTCGCGGTCAAGGTGAGCCCGGGCTTCTTCAATAACCCGTCACTGGGACTGCCCAGCCTCTCGGGCATGATGACCCTGCTGTCGGCCCAGACGGGCTTCGTCCAGGCCGTGCTGCTCGACAACGGCTGGCTCACGGACCTGCGCACGGCCGCTGCCGGCGGCGTCGCGGCGCGCTCCCTCGCACGTGGCGATGCCCGCACGGCCGCGATCATCGGCACCGGCGTGCAGGCGCGGCTGCAGCTCGAGGCGCTGACGCTGGTGCGGCCGATCGAGCATGTCATCTATTGGGGACGCGAGCGCGGCAAGGCGCGGCGTTGTGCCGACGCCGCGGTCGAGCAGTTCGGGGTCACCGCCAGTGTCGCCGACGACGTCACCAGCGCGATCCGCTCGGCGGACATCGCCGTGACGACGACTCCGGCGCAGCGCGCGCTGGTCGAGGCCGAGGCCTTGCATCCGGGACTCCACCTCACGGCGATGGGCTCTGATGCGCCCACCAAGAATGAGATCAGCCCGCATGCGCTGGCGGCTGCGGATCGGGTATTTTGCGATCGGCAATCCCAGTGCGCCGAGCGGGGTGAGCTGCGCAGCGCGCTGGCGGCCGGGACCATCGCGGCCGACCGGATCCTGCCCGAGCTCGGTGCCTTGGTCGCCGGCGCGCATCCGGGTCGCGACAACGCCGAGCAGGTCACGCTCGCCGATTTGACCGGCACCGGGGTGCAGGACACGGCGATCGCCAATGTCGCGCGTGACGCCGGTGAGGCGGCCGGTTTGGGTGTGCGCTTGAGCGAGTAACGGATGCGCCCCCGGACGGTCGGCGTATGGGGGTGCGCCGGCTCGACAGTCGACGAATCCGCGCTTCGGCGGGTGCCCGAGCGCATGCAATCCAACGGGAGTCCGATCATGCTCGCCTTCGAAGAGAGTGAATACCGCGGCCGCATCGAGCGCGCGCGCGAGAAGATGGCGGAGCAGGGCCTCGACGCCCTGCTGTGCAACCATCCGGCGAATATGTGCTATCTGACGGGCTACGATGGTTGGTCGTTCTACGTTCACCAAGTCGTGCTGGTCGAGGCCGATCGCGACAAGGATCCGCTTTGGATCGGGCGCGGGATGGACGCGGCCGCCGCGCGCAAGACGACGTTTCTGCCCGACGACCACGTCATCGCCTACAGCGACGACTACGTCCATTCGGCGACCAAGCACCCGCTCGAGTTCGTCGGCTCGATACTGCAGGAGCGCGGCCACAGTCGGAGCCGGATCGGCGTCGAACTCGACTCGTTCTATTTCCCCGCACGCAGCTATCTCTCGCTCCAACGCACCCTGCCCAACGCCGAGCTCGTCGATGCCCAGACCTTGGTGCCATGGGTCAAGGTCATCAAATCGCCCGCCGAGATCACCTATATGGAGCGCGCCGCCGCCATCTGCGAGCGCGCCATGCGCGCGGCGGTCGACGGCGTCACCCCGGCGCGGCGCCAGTGCGACACCGCCGCCGATGTGTTCCACGCCCAGATCAGCGGCACCGAGGACTTCGGCGGCGACTACACCGCGATCGTGCCGATGCTGCCGTCGGGCGAGGGCACCAATACCCCGCATCTGACCTGGCACGACGGGCCGTTCAATCAGGGCGAGGCCACGATCATCGAGCTCGCCGGGTGCTACCGGCGCTATCACTGCCCCATGGCCCGCACCGTCCACCTCGGTGCGCCCCCGCAACACCTCGCCGATACCTCCAAGGTGGTCGTAGAGGGGCTCGAGGCGGCCATGGAGGCGGCCCGACCGGGGGCGACGGCCGCCGAGGTTGAGGGCGTGTGGCGCAGCACCATCGAGCGCCACGGCATCAAGAAGGAGTCGCGCATCGGCTACTCGACCGGGCTCAACTATCCCCCCGACTGGGGCGAGGGCTCGATCAGCCTGCGCCCGAGTGACCATACCGAGCTCCAGGAAGACATGTGCCTGCACATCATTGCGGGCATCTGGATGGACGACTGGGGTGTCGAGATCAGCGAGTGCGTCCGGGTGACCCCGCAGGGCGGCCGCGCCTTCGCCGACTTCGAGCGCCAGCTCATCGTCAAATAGGCAAGCGCTGGCGACCGTGCCCTCGCTCGGCGAGGGCGCGGCCGGCTACCATGGCGCCCATGACCATCCACGCGCTGCCCGAGCACCTGGTCAATCAGATCGCCGCCGGCGAGGTCGTCGAGCGGCCCGCCTCGGTCGTCAAGGAGCTCATCGAGAACAGCCTCGATGCGGGCGCTAGCCGCATCGACATCGATATCGAGCAGGGCGGCACGCGCTTGATCCGGGTGCGCGATGACGGCCCCGGCATGGCGCCGTGCGATCTGCCGCAGGCGCTGGCGCGCCATGCGACGAGCAAGATCGGCTCGCTCGACGATCTCGAGCACGTCGCCAGCCTGGGCTTCCGAGGCGAGGCCTTGCCGAGCATCGCCTCGGTCGCGCGTCTGCGCGTGGTCTCGGCGACCGCCGACGCCGAGCACGCCACCGCCTTGGAGCCCGACGGCAGCACCGCCCCCGCCGCCCATCCGCGCGGCACGACGGTGGAGGTGCGCGACCTGTTCCACAACACGCCCGCGCGGCGGCGCTTCCTGCGCACCGAGCGCACCGAGTTCGGCCACGTCGAGCGCATGGTGCGCCGGTTGGCCCTGGGCCACTTCGGCGTCGAGTTCCGCTTGCGCCACAACGGCCGCGCCGTCGCCCATCTGCCGGCGTCGAAGACCGGGACGGGTACCGAGCGCGTGGCCGCCGTGTTCGGCGAGGCCTTCGTCGAGCACGCGCTGCGCGTCGAGCAGTCGGGTACGGGGCTGCATCTGGCGGGCTGGATCGGTCTGCCAACGTGGTCGCGCGCGCAAGCCGACCAGCAGGAGTTCTTCGTCAACGGCCGGGCGATCCGCGACCGCGTGGTCACGCACGCGGTGCGCCAGGCGTATGCCGATGTCCTCCACCATGGGCGCCAGCCCGCGTTCGCGCTGTATCTCGCGGTCGATCCCGCTCAGGTGGATGTCAACGTCCATCCGACCAAGAACGAGGTGCGCTTCCGCGATAGCCGGCTGGTGCACGAATTCCTGCGCACGACGCTGCAGGAGGCCCTGGCCGCACCCACGGCGGCCGCGGCATCTCCGGCCGGCACGCCCGAGCAGCCGATGCCGGCGACTGCCGCCCCGCCGCCCGCTAGCGACGCGCCGTCCCGGCCCGGCGGCGCCCCCACACGCCAGCGGCCCATGGGGCTCGGCGTCGCCGACGCCCAGGCCGGTTACGCGGCGGTCCATGCCGGTTTGCCGCCGCGCAGTGGCGCCGCGACCGATGCCGCCGGGGCGGAGACCGAGGCGCAGATGCCGCCGCTGGGCTTCGCCCGCGCCCAGATCCAGGACGTCTACATCGTCGCCGAGAACGCCGACGGATTGGTGCTCGTCGACATGCACGCGGCCCACGAGCGCGTCACCTACGAGCGCCTCAAGGCCGCCGACGCCGAAGGCCCCATCCGGACCCAGCCCCTGCTCGTGCCCGAGCCGCTCGACGTGGCGCCGGCCGAGGCCGAGCTCGCCGAGGCGCACGCAGCCACCTTCGCTGCCTTGGGCTTCGAGGTCGATCGACAGGGGCGCCAGCGCTTGGTCATCCGCCAGGTGCCGGCGCTATTGGCCGATGCGGATGCCGCGGGCCTGGTGCGCGATGTGCTGGCCGATCTCGGCGAGCTGGGCGACAGCGGACGCATCCAGCAGGCCCGACACCGGGTGTTGTCGACGATGGCGTGCCACGGCTCGGTTCGCGCCGGCCGTCGTCTGACCCGCGACGAGATGGACGGCTTGCTGCGCGCCATGGAGCGCACCGAGCGCAGCGACCAGTGCAATCATGGCCGGCCCACGTGGATCCAGCTCGGCATGGGTGAGCTCGACCGGCTGTTCATGCGCGGGCGATGAGCGCCGCCGGCGAGCGGGCCGTCTTCCTGATGGGCCCGACGGCCTCGGGCAAGACCGAGGTCGCGCTCTATCTGGCCGCGCGCCTGCCCGTCGAGCTCATCAGTGTCGACTCGGCCCAGGTCTATCGCGGCCTCGACATCGGCACGGCCAAGCCCGATCGTGGTACGCGCGCGCGCTATCCCCACCACCTGATCGATATCGTGGCCCCCGAGGAAGCCTATTCGGCCGGCCGTTTCCGCGAGGACGCGCTCGCGGCGATGGCGGCGGTGCGCGCCCGTGGCCGGTTGCCGCTGCTCGTCGGCGGGACGATGCTGTATTTCCGCGCCCTGGCTCACGGCCTGGCCGCCATGCCGCCAGCGGACGCGGGGGTCCGCGAGGCGTTGGCGCGCGAGGCGCAATCCCGCGGACCCGCGGCGCTGCATGCCGAGCTCGCCGCCGCGGATCCCGAGGCCGCGGCGCGCATCCATCCCAACGATCCCCAGCGGATCCAGCGCGCGCTCGAGGTATGGCGGATCACCGGGCGACCGATCAGCGCCTACCAGGGCCCGAGCGGCGACGGTCTCACGGGGCCGATCCTGCGCTTGGCGCTCGCGCCACCGGATCGTGATCGCCTCCACGAGCGCATCGCAGCGCGCTTCGACGCCATGCTGGCCCAGGGGCTCGTCGACGAGGTGGCGACACTGTTGCGCCGGCCCGGCATGGATCGCGAGTTACCCGCGATGCGGGCGGTGGGCTACCGCCAGGTCGCTGCCTACCTCGACGGCGAGCTCGATTGGGCCGGGCTGCGCCAGCGCGGCATTGTCGCCACGCGCCAACTGGCCAAGCGCCAGCTCACCTGGCTGCGGGGCACCGACGGTGTCGAATGGCATACGTCGGAGCGCGCGCCCCTGGCGGCAATCGAGGCCCGCGTTCGAGCATTCATTCATCGAGGCCGCTGACGCCGACCCGGTTTGCTAGGGCCTGTTAACACGCCGCTTGATCGCCGCGGCAGGGCCCCTGCGGCGCCATGCGGCGCCTCACGAGCCCATCCATGGGCTTCGCCCTACGGGCCAGCCTCCGGCTGTCCCAAATCGTTGCGAACGATTTTGTACGCGGCACTCACGTAGGCCCCGCTACGCTCGCTCGGCGCGCCTTGCGGGGCTTGCATCGGGGGCCGCAACGAGGTGACCAAGCGGCGTGCTAACACGCTCTGGTGTTCAATCCGGCTGACCCTCGCCGCAGTGCCAGCACACCTCGAAGGCGGCGCCGTTGGCCTCGCCGCAGTGGGCACATAGCCAGTCGGGCGCCGAGACGGTCTCGGCCTCGAAGGCCGCGATCAGGCGCCGCGCGGCGGCGTAGTCGGTGCCGTCGGCGATCCAGACCGAAGGCCGCGTGTCGGCCGGCAGCTCGCCCACGCCGCCCACCAGCATGATGCCGTGGACGGTCGCGGCGATGCCGTTGTCGTTGAGCCGATCGCAGACGAGCTGGGCGTCGAAGACGTTCTCGCCCGTGTACACGCGCTGCATTCAGGCGACGTCGGCCAGCGCATACGGCGGGTCATCGGCGCGGGCGGACGGTCCGCCGGGTTCGCCCAGCGTCAGCGGTTGATCGGCCTGGTCGGTGCGCAATACCGCCAGCCCCAGGCGACCGCCCTCGGGATGGTCGGCGGCGTCGAGACAGGTGCCGATGTCGCTGTCGCCCGCGTAGACCTTCGTTCCGGGCTCGGGGGCTGCATCGTCGCCCATACGCAGCCGGTACATGCGGCGCTTGAGGCGCCCCAGATAGTGGGTCTTGGCGATCACCTCCTGGCCCGGGTAGCAGCCCTTGTTGAAGTCGATGCCGCCCAGGCGGTCGAGATTGAGCATCTGGGCGACGAGCTGGCCCGACGTGGCATCGCGTATCGTCGGTATACCAGCCTCGATCTCCAGTAGGCGCCAATGCGCCGCGGTGGCGTCGCGCGCCTGGCCCTCGAGTGCCTCCCAGACGGCGGCGACCGCCTCGGGTTGTCCGTGTACGAGCCAGCGCGGCCGCGGCCCGCGCAATCGCACGGCGGTAGCGCCGTCGGTGCCCGTCACGCCCTGCTCGATCTCTTGCGGCAGGGCACCGACAGCGCCGGCGAGGGCGACCGAGGCGCTCTGGCCGGCGACGCCGAAACGGGCGTAGGTACCCTCGAGGGGCGTCAACTGGACCTGCGAGCGCAACACGAATTTCGCGAGGTGCTGGCGCAATGGCTCCAGGCGCTCGACCGGGAGCTCCAGGATGAAGCCCTCGGGCGTAGTGAGCACGCGCGGCACTGCGAGCACCTTGCCTTTGGGATCGGAGCAGCTGCTCAGTGCGGCCTGGCCCGCCCTCATCCCGAGGATGTCACTGCTGAGCTGGCGGTGCAGAAAATCCGCGGCGTCGCGGCCCGCGACGCCCAGCAAGCCGGTATCACCGAGCGCGAACCGGGCGCTGCCATGCAGCACCGCCATGGCATCGGCTTCGGCGTCGGCGTCGGATGCGCGGTCGTCCGTCATCGCTTGGGCTCCCGTTGCCTGGAGAGTTCATGCCGGCCCGCACGACAAAAAAGCACGCCAGCCGCCTTGGGACAAGGGCGAGCCTGCGATATGGGGTGTCGTGGTGATCGCGTCAATGCCGGCGCCGAATCCGCAGCCGGAGCGCGCGGCGAATCTGTGGCCGTCATGTAAGTATGGCCCGATGCCGGCGTCATGGACAGATCGAAACTCGGCAATACGCATTGGGCGGCAAAGCGCTGTGCCAGCGATGATGCGGCACGGACTATGGCCGTTTTGACATCGCACGGGCCGCGGTCAACAATGCATCAGCCCGACCAATCCCCGGAGCACGCGCCTTGAGCGATCACGAGCGTGATGCGCAGACCAAGCCCCACAACGCGGGCGAGATGGATCCCGAGTCTGGACCGGATGAGTCCGTACCGATCCGCCAGCCCGGCGTCGGCACCGCCCAGCAGCCAGCCGTACGCCGGCCGGATGCGCCGACCGGTGAGACCGGTGGGCCCGATGGTCCGGAGCCGACGCGCTATGGCGACTGGGAGCGCAACGGTCGCTGCACCGATTTCTGAGGCAGCGCCGCGCTGCCGCACGGCGCGCGCCGCTGCGACCGCCAACGAACGGGAGTGACGAGACTTTGACGTCGGACCGCCAGCGCCCGCTATCGCCCCACCTGCAAATCTACCGGCTACCGCTGAATGCGATTACATCGATCACGCACCGCATCAGCGGGATCGTGTTGGCGTTGGGTGTCGTCCTGGTCGTCGCCTACTTGATCGCTGCCGCGGCGGGCTCGCAAACGTACGGGCTGGCCTACGATGGGGCCGCCAGCTGGGTCGGCCAGATCGTGCTCGTCGGCTTCACGTTGGCGCTGTATTACCACCTGTGCGCCGGCGTGCGCCACCTCGTGTGGGATGCGGGCTGGGGGTTCAGCTTGCGCGCCGCGCGCCTGGGGTCGTGGGTGATCATCGCGGTTTCGGTGGTTTTAACGGCCGCGACCTGGCTGCTCGCCTACAGCGTCGGAGGGCAGTGATATGGGCTTGCGGACACCGCTATCGGCCGCGCGGGGCCTGGGCTCGGCCAAGGAGGGGGTCGACCATTGGTGGAAGCAGCGTCTGACGGCTGTGGCACTGACGCCGCTCGGGCTCTGGTTCGGCTTCTCGGTGGCCCTGATGGGTACGGCCGACTACTACACGGTCAGCGCATGGCTTGCCCATCCGGTCAACGCCGTGCTGATGGTGCTGGCCCTTGCGATCGGTTTCTGGCATGGCGCCCTCGGGCTCCAGGTCGTCATCGAGGACTACGTCGCGATGCCTTGGAAGAAAATCGGATTGATCGTGGCCGTGCAGCTGGCAGCACTCTTGCTCGCACTCAGCGGGATCTTCGCCGTCCTCCAAATCGCCTTGGGAGTGTGACTGCATGAACGACGACTACACCATCGTCGACCACACCTACGACGTCGTTGTCGTCGGTGCGGGCGGTGCCGGGCTGCGCGCGACCCTGGGCATGGCCGAGATGGGCTTGTCCACCGCCTGCGTGACGAAGGTGTTCCCGACGCGCAGCCACACAGTGGCCGCTCAGGGCGGCATGAGCGCGGCCCTCGGCAACATGGGCGCGGATAGCTGGCAGTGGCACATGTACGACACCGTCAAGGGCTCGGACTGGCTGGGCGACCAGGACGCGATCGAATACATGTGCCGCGAGGCGGTGCCCGCGGTGATCGAGCTCGAGCACTCGGGCGTGCCGTTCTCGCGCACCGACGAGGGGTTGATCTACCAACGCCCGTTCGGCGGCATGACCACGCATTTCGGCAAGGGCACGGCGCAACGCACCTGTGCTGCAGCGGACCGGACGGGCCACGCGATCCTGCACACCCTCTATCAGCGCTCGCTGGCCGAGCAGGCGGAGTTCTTCATCGAGTACTTTGCGCTCGATCTGATCATGGACGACGGTGTCTGCCGCGGCATTGTCGCCTGGGATCTGTCGACCGGCACGCTGCACCGCTTCAAGGCCCAGATGGTGGTGCTGGCCACCGGCGGCTACGGGCGCAGCTATTTCTCCTGCACTTCGGCGCACACGTGCACCGGCGACGGCAACGGCATGGTGTTGCGCGCGGGCTTGCCGCTGCAGGACATGGAGTTCGTGCAGTTCCACCCCACCGGCATCTATGGCGCCGGCTGCTTGATCACCGAGGGCGTGCGCGGCGAGGGCGGCTACCTCACCAACTCGGACGGCGAGCGTTTCATGGAGCGCTATGCCCCGAACGCCAAGGATCTCGCCTCGCGCGACGTCGTCAGTCGCGCGATGACCATCGAGATCCGCGAGGGTCGCGGCGTGGGCGCCGAGGCCGACCATATCCACCTCAACCTGCAGCACCTGGGGCCGGAGGTGATCAACGAGCGCTTGCCGGGGATCGCCGAGTCCGCCCGGATTTTCGCGGGCGTCGACGTCACCAAGGAGCCCATACCGGTGCTGCCGACCGTCCACTACAACATGGGCGGGATCCAGACGAACTACCGCGGCGAGGTCGTGACCCTCGAGGGCGACGATCCGGACGCGGTTGTTCCCGGGCTCATGGCGATCGGCGAGGCGGCGTGCGTGTCGGTGCACGGCGCCAACCGGTTGGGATCGAACTCGCTGTTGGACATCGTGGTGTTCGGTCGTGCCGCCGCCTACCGCGCTGCCGAGCTGGTGGAGGCCGGCGCCGCGCAACGCCCGCTACCGGAAGGGGCAACGGACGCCATCGTCGAGCGCTTCGATCGCCTGCGCTACGCCGATGGGTCGACGCCGACGGCGACCATCCGGGATCGGATGCAGCGCACCATGCAGTCGAATGCGGCCGTGTTCCGCACGCATGAGCTGCTCAGTGAGGGCAGCGACAAGATTCACGACATCTATCGCTCATTCCAGGACGTCAAGGTCACGGATCGCTCGCTGATCTGGAACACCGACCTCGTCGAGACGCTCGAACTGGACAACCTGCTCGGCTCCGCCGTGACCACGGTCGACTCCGCCCTCAATCGGCGCGAGAGCCGCGGTGGTCACGCGCGCGAGGACTACGGCGAGCGCGATGACGACAACTGGATGAAGCATACCCTGTGCTGGCTCGATCCGGAAAACGCCGAGACCCGGATCGACTACCGGCCCGTTCACATGAACACGCTGACTGACGAAGTGGCCTCGATCCCGCCCAAACAGCGGGTGTACTAGGCACACGCGGCGTGCGATCGCAAGAGGTGTCAGGCAATGGCGCAGTTCAGCCTACCCGCGAACAGCAAGATCGAGATCGGCCAGACGTTTCCGGCTGCGGAGGGCGCGAGCCGGATGCGGCGCTTCCACATCTATCGTTGGGATCCTGATAGCTCGGCGAATCCGCGCCTCGATACGTTCGAGCTCGATCTCGAGGCTTGCGGGCCCATGGTGCTCGACGCCCTGGTCACTATCAAAAATTCGGTCGATCCGACGCTGACGTTTCGCCGCTCCTGCCGCGAGGGGATATGCGGCTCCTGCGCGATGAACATCAATGGGCGCAATACGCTCGCGTGCATCACTGCGATCGACGATTACAAGGGCGATATCAACATCTATCCGCTGCCGAGCATGAGCATCCACAAGGATCTCGTGCCCGACATGACCCACTTCTATGCCCAGCACGCCTCGGTCGAGCCCTGGATCAAGACGAGCTCGCCGACACCGCCCGACCGCGAGCGCTTGCAGTCCAAGGAGGAGCGCGCCGAGATCGATGGGCTATACGAGTGCATCATGTGTGCCTGTTGCACCACGAGCTGCCCGAGTTACTGGTGGAACCCGGATGAGTATCTCGGGCCGGCGACACTGCTCAACGCCTACCGCTGGATCGCCGACTCGCGCGATGAGGCGACGGGCGAACGCCTGGATCAGCTCAACGATCCCATGAAACTCTATCGGTGCCATACCATCCTCAATTGCACCGATTCGTGCCCCAAGGGCCTCAACCCCGCCAAGGCCATCGCCGAGATCAAGAAGCGTTTGGTCGAGCGGCGTATGTGACGCGTGTCGCTGGTGAGCGCGGATAGGGAGCGCAAGCGTCTGCGTTGGCTGTGCCGGCGGGGCATGGGTGAGCTCGACAAGCTGCTGCGTCCATTCGTGGACGAGGCGTTCGACGAGCTGCCCGCGGAGCAGCAGCGTGCGCTCGCTGAGCTGCTCGAGCTCGGCGATCCCGAGCTGTTCGCACTGGTCAGTGGCCGCAAGGAAGCCGAGGATCCCGCCGTTGGTGCCGTCGTCACCGCCATTCGCCGCCACGCTGACCCTTGAAGCCCGGCCGAGCCGCGCCCTGACGGCGGCAGTGGCCGGCGCCTACGGTTGTGCCGCTATCGGCGTGCCCTGGCTGCCGATGATCTGGGCAAGCGGCGTCGCGCTCGCGCTGGCCGCGGGTTTGTCGGGCGAGCTGGTGCGGGCGTGTCGTCCGGTTCGATTACAGTGGAGCGCCGATGGACCCTGGTACGATCTCGATCACCCGCGGCGCGGCGCCCTCGAGCTGGGCGCGCCGACGTTCGTCAGCCGCTGGCTGGTCGTGTTGGTGCTGGTCGAGCGCGGCGGGCGCGCGCACCGCTACGCCATGACACGCGCCGCCCTGGACCGTGGCCCCTGGCGGCGCCTGCTGGGGCGCCTGCGGGTTCAGGGGGCCATGACC
Organism: uncultured Ectothiorhodospiraceae bacterium; assembly: GCA_964445325.1. Classification (GTDB taxonomy): domain Bacteria; phylum Pseudomonadota; class Gammaproteobacteria; order XJ16; family Halofilaceae; genus Halofilum. Next base: position 14,366 of record CAYUKN010000006.1, on the reverse strand, counting down.
GCGCGACCGTTGCGCGGTTGGCGCGGCACCCCGGACGAGGCTTGAGGGGGCTTGTGGGCGGGCCCACCCTTGTCGTGGCGCAGAAGCCATCCCCATGTTTCGGGCCGGGTACGTCCTTGCCTGTGCGGGCGTGGCGCGCGGCACCAACATTGCTAGAATGGCGACCACACAACGGCATGCACGCGCCCCATTGGCCCGTGCATGCGTCGTCGGCGGGAGGAGTTACTGAATGGCAAAAGGGCAGTCGCTACAAGAACCCTTTCTCAATCAACTGCGCAAGGAACGGGTCTCGGTGTCGATCTTTCTGGTCAACGGGATCAAACTGCAAGGGCAGATCGAGTCGTTCGACCAGTTCGTGATCCTGCTGCGCAACACCGTCAACCAAATGGTCTACAAGCACGCAATCTCGACCATCGTCCCCTCCCGGAGCGTGCGCGTGGCCGGGATGACCAGCGAGGCGAGCGAGGAAGAGGCCGAGACCGAATAATGGTCTCGGCCTGGGGGCAGTCCGCGCGCGCGGACCGCGGCTAGGCTGGCGCGTTGTTCGAGCGGCCGCGTCGTTCCAATGAGCGGGCCGTGCTGGTCCACATCGGGATGGGCCACGCATGGTCCCAAGAGGCGCTGGACGAGTTCCATGAGCTCGCGCGGGCCAGCGGCGCCCGGGTGATGGCGCAGGTCACGGGGAGCCGGCGGCGGCCCCATCCGCGTTTTTTCATGGGCCCCGGCAAGGTCGAGGAGGTCGAGGCGCTGATAGCCGCACACGGCGCCGATCTCGTGGTCGTCGACCACGCCCTCACCCCGGGCCAAGAGCGCAATCTCGAAGCCCGCCTGGGCTGCCGCGTCCTCGACCGAACGGGCCTGATCCTCGATATCTTCGCGCAGCGGGCGCGCTCGTTCGCCGGCAAGCTCCAGGTCGAGCTGGCACAGCTCACCCACCTATCGACTCGCCTCGTGCGGGGATGGACCCACCTGGAACGCCAGAAGGGTGGCATCGGCCTGCGTGGCCCCGGTGAGACCCAGCTCGAGATGGACCGGCGTTTGATCGGGCGCCGGATCGACCAGGTCAAGCGGCGCCTGGAGAAGGTCCACCGCCAGCGCGAGCAGAGCCGGCGCGCGCGCCGTGCCGCCGAGGCACCTCAGGTGGCGCTGGTCGGCTATACGAACGCGGGCAAGTCGACCCTGTTCCGCACGCTGGCCGAGCCCGAGGCGCACGTCGCCGATCATGTGTTCGCCACGCTCGACCCGACGCTGCGCCAGCTACCCCTGCCGTACGGTCATCCGGCGGTGCTCGCCGACACGGTGGGCTTCATTCGTGAGCTACCGCACGAACTCGTCGAGGCCTTTCGCTCTACACTGGACGAAACCCGCGACGCCAGCCTCCTGTTGCACGTGATCGACGCCAGCGACGAAACCCGCGATCAGCGCATGGGCGATGTCGAGCAGACGCTGGAGGCGATCGGCGCCGATGGTGTACCGCGGCTCGAGGTCCTCAACAAGATCGATCGCATGGGTTATGCGCCCGCGTTGGAGCGCGATAGTGGCGGTCGCCCGAGTCGCGTCTGGATCTCGGCGGCGACCGGCGAGGGCATCGATGCATTGATGACCGCCATCGCCGAGGCGCTTTCGGGTGAGCAGGTCCACGGCTGGCTGCACGTCGCACCCGAGCAGGGGCGACTCCGCGCCCGCCTTTTCGCCGAAGGGGCCGTAGTGGCTGAGCAGGCGTGCACGGACGGCTCGCTCTGGGTCGAGCTCAATCTCGATCGGATCGACTGGGAGCGCATTGCCGCCGCCGAGTCGGTCCCGACCGAGCGCTTGCTCGACCATGCGCCGCGAGTTGCGGGCCGCGTTTGAGGTCAATAGAATACGTGCGTTTGGGCGCTTCGGCTCGAGCCGGGCGCATCTGCGCAACATGCCCACGCGAAGCATCTCCTAGGCAGCAATCCCGAGATGCCCTCTCCGGTAAGGGAGCATTAATACATGGCCTGGAATGACCCCGGCGGCGATAATAAGGATCCGTGGGGCAATCGCGGCGGTAATGACGGTGGTCCGCCCGATCTCGACGAAGCCTTCCGCAAAGCCAAGCAACGCATCAAGGGGATGTTCGGCGGCTCAGGCGGCTCCGGCAGCGGCGGCGGGGGTGGCGGCGTGTCCGGCCCCGGTAGCGTCGACGAGCGCATCCTCTGGGGCGTGCTGGCGCTCATCATCGTCGGCTGGCTGGCGTCGGGCTTCTACATCGTGCAGGAGCCCGAGCGCGGCGTGGTTACACGCTTTGGTGCGTTCCAGTCGGTGGAGAAGCCGGGCCCGCACTGGCACTTGCCCTGGCCGATCGCGCGCGCCGAGATCGTCAACGTGGCGCGCAACCGCTCGGTGTCGCTGTCGAAGCAGGCCATGCTCACCAGCGACGAGAACATCGTCGTGATCGATATGTCGGTGCAGTACGACGTCAAGAGTGCACAGGCGTATCTGTTCAACGTACAAAACCCCGACGAGACACTCTATTCCGTCATCGAGAGCGTGTTGCGCGAGGTCGTCGGCAAGAGCGAGATGACTCCCGTGATCACCGAAGGCCGCGGCGAGGTCGCGGACAAGACGCTCGCCGAATCGCAGGAGATCATCGACGGCTACGGCACGGGCATCAACATCCAGTCGGTGAACTTACAGAACGCGCAACCGCCCGAGGCCGTGCAGGCCGCCTTCGAGGATGCGATCGCCGCGCGCGAGGACAAGCAGCGCTTCATCCAGGAAGCCGAGGCGGTGCGCAATAAGGTGATCCCCGGGGCGCGCGGTGAGGCGGCCCAGATGAGGGAGCAGGCCCGCGCGTATCGCACGCGCGTGGTCGAGCGCGCCGAGGGTAATGTCTCGCGCTTCGACGCCGTGTTGAGCGAATACCAGGATGCCCCCGAGGTCACGCGCAAGCGCCTCTACATGGACACCATGGAGCGCGTGCTCGGCGATACCGGCAAGGTGGTCGTCGACCGCCAGGGTGAGGGTGACAACCTCATCTACATGCCGCTCGACCGCATGCTGCGCCAAGGCCGCAAGAGTGGCGACAGTGAGTCATCGGCTTCGACGGTCCGGGGCAAGTCGACCGAGCTGCCCAGTAGCGAGGCCATTACGGGCGCCGCATCGAACAATCAGGGCGACCGCGGCAACCGGCCAACACGGTCTAGGGAGTCCAGCGAATGAACCGCTTTTATGCCGTCGTTGCCGCTCTAGCGGTGGTGATCGTGGTGTTCCTGCTGTCGACGTTCACCGTCGACGAGCGCGAGCGCGCGATCAAGCTGGAGCTGGGCGAGGTGGTCAATGCCGACTACGAGCCCGGGCTGCACTTCAAGATCCCGCTGTATCAGTCGGTCTATCGCTTCGAGAACCGCGTGCTGACGATGGACTCGGAGCCCGATCGTGTGCTCACGGCGCAGAAGAAGAACTTGATCGTCGACGCGTTCGTCAAATGGGAGATCGTCGATACGGTCCGGTTCTTCGAGTCGACCGGGGGCAACGAGACCACCGCGCGTGATCGCCTGCATCAGTTCGTCAAGAATCAGCTCTACGACGAGTTCGGCAAGCGCACCATCAAGGAGGTCGTCTCCGCCGACCGCGTCCAGATCATGAACAACGTGCAGCAGGTCGTCGACGAGAAGTCGAAGGATCTGGGCGTCAATATCGTCGACGTGCGCGTCAAGAAGGTCGAGCTGCCCCAGGCCGTACGTAAGCCCGTCTACCGTCGCATGGAGCAGGAGCGCAAGGCGGTGGCGCAGCGGTTCCGCTCGGAGGGCCGCGAGGAGGCCCAGCGCATCCGCGCCGAGGCCGACCGCGAGGTCGAGGAGATCCTGGCGCAGGCCTACCGCGAGGCCGAAGAACTCCGCGGTGAGGGCGATGCCAAGGCCGCCGATATCTATGCGGCGAGCTATGAGCGCGATCCCGAGTTCTATTCGTTCTATCGCAGCCTGCTCGCCTACGAGGGCTCGTTCCAGGGTGGCCGGGATTCGTTCGTCCTCGAGCCCGAGTCCGAGTTCTTCGACTTCTTCGGCGACGCCGAGGGGCGATCGGAGGATACGGATGCGGGCGAGTGACGCGCCCGGCATGCCCTCGATCGCCACGACCGGGATGCCAGCGACTGACTAAGACCGCGCTATGACGCTCGAGTGGAACGACCTCTGGGCGGCGCTGGCGCTGGTGCTCGTCATCGAGGGTGTCATGCCGTTCCTGGCGCCGGCGTCGGTTCGGCGCACCATGGCCGGTGTGAGTCAGCTCCCGGATGGCCAGCTGCGCACCGTGGGCTTCGTCAGCATGATGCTCGGCCTCGGCGTGTTGTACTTGGTTCGATGAGCCAGGGCGAGACCGGCCAAAGCGCGGGCGCGCCCTGGTTGCTTCCCGATGGCGTCGAGGAGGCGCTGCCGGCCGAGGCGGAGCGCCTGGAGGCGCTGCGGCGCACGCTCGTCGATCTGCTGTCGCGCTGGGGCTACGACCTCGTCATCCCGCCGCTGATCGAGTATACCGACTCCCTGTTGACCGGCGCCGGTCATGACCTCGAGCTCGAGACCTTCAAGCTCGTGGATCAGTTATCGGGGCGCATGATGGGGCTGCGCGCCGACATGACACCCCAGGTAGCGCGCATCGATGCCCATCGTCTGGGCCACGACCACCCGGTCCGACTGTGCTACGCGGGCTCAGTGGTGCACACGCGACCCAGCCCCTTCGGCGGCGGTCGGAGTCCCCTGCAGATCGGCGCCGAGCTCTTCGGCCACGCGGGACCGGCGGCCGATCGCGAGGTGGTCGAGCTGATGCTCGCGACCCTCAACGAGGCCGGGGTGACCGGGCCTTTCGCGCTGGACCTGGGCCACGTGGGCGTCTTCCGCGAGCTGGCCGCGGCCACTGGGCTCGCCGCCGACGACGAGTCGGCGTTGTTCGAGATGCTCCAGCGCAAGAGCGTGCCCGACATCGAGGCGCGACTGGATGCGTTGGGCCTGGCGGAGCCGTTCGACGCGATGTGGCGGGCGATGCCGACGCTGCACGGCGGCGAGGAGGTCCTGGCGCGTGCGCGCGATCAGCTTGCGCCGGCGGGCGAGGGGGTGCTCGCGGCGCTGAGCCACCTCGAGCAGCTCGGCCAGGCGCTGTCGCGCGGCGAGGACGGCCTGGCGGTCCACTTCGACCTGGGGGAACTGCGCGGCTATCACTACCACACGGGGATCGTGTTCGCCGCCTACACCGGCGGCGAGGGCGAGGAGATCGCGCGCGGCGGACGCTACGATGGTATCGGTGCCGCGTTCGGCCGTGCCCGCCCGGCGACCGGATTCAGCAGCGACCTGCGCCGTCTGGCCGCGCTGGCGCCGGCGGGGCGCAGCCAGTGGCCCGGTGCGATCGCGGCGCCCGCCGACGGTGATCCCGCGCTGGTGCGGCGGATCGCGGAATTGCGCTGTGCCGGTGAGCGCGTGGTCGCGATGCTGCCGGATCAGGCCGTGGGTCCGGAAGCGCTGGGCTGTGATCGCGAGCTGGTGCAGCGCGACGGCGAGTGGGTACTGCGAGAGCTGGAGTCATGACGCAAGCGGGCACAGCCAAGGGGCGCAACGTCGTCGTCCTGGGAGCGCAGTGGGGCGATGAGGGCAAGGGCAAGGTCGTCGATCTGCTCACCGCCCACGCCGACGCGGTGGTGCGCTTCCAGGGCGGGCACAACGCCGGCCATACGCTGGTCATCGGCGGCGAGCGCACGGTGCTGCACCTGATCCCATCGGGGATTCTCCACGAAGGCGTTCAGTGCATTATCGGCAATGGCGTGGTGCTCTCGCCCGAAGCGCTTTTCGCCGAGATCCGAAAGCTCGAGCAGGCGGGCGTGGATGCTCGCGAGCGCTTGTGTGTGTCCGAGGCGTGCCCGCTCATCCTGCCGGTCCACGTCGCCCTCGACGGGGCTCGCGAGAAACATCGCGGCGCCGGTGCCATCGGTACGACCGGTCGCGGTATCGGCCCGGCGTACGAGGACAAGGTCTCGCGCCAGGGCCTGCGCGTGAACGATTTGTTCCAGCCGGAGCGTTTTGCCGCCAAGCTCGAGGCCCTGCTCGATTATCACAACTTCTCGCTGCAGCACTACTTCGGTGTCGAGCCGGTCGATTATCGACGCACCCTCGATGACGCGCTGGCGCTCGCCGAGGACTTGCGTCCCCTGATCACCGACGTGCCGACGCGCTTGCGCGACCTGCGCCGCGCGGGCGCCAACGTGATGTTCGAGGGCGCGCAGGGCGCGCTGCTCGATATCGACCACGGGACCTATCCGTTCGTGACCTCGTCGAACACCACCGCGGGCGGGGTTTCCAGCGGCACGGGGGTCGGCCCGCTGCATCTGGACTACGTCCTGGGCATCACCAAGGCCTATACCACACGGGTCGGCGGCGGGCCGTTCCCCACTGAGCTCACCGACGAGACAGGCGAGTACCTGGCGCGCCGCGGTCAGGAGTTCGGCTCTACCACCGGCCGTCCGCGCCGCTGCGGCTGGTTCGACGCGGTCGCGCTGCGAAGGGTCGCCGAGGTTAACAGCCTGTCGGGATTGTGCCTCGCCAAGCTCGATGTCCTCGATGGCTTGCCGACGCTCAAGATCTGCACGGGCTATCGCTGCGGCGGCGAGCTGCGCCGTGACATCCCCATGGGCGCGGACTCACTCGCGACCTGCGAGCCGGAGTACGTCGAGATGCCGGGGTGGCAGGCGTCGACGGTCGGCGCGCGCAGCTTGGACGAGCTACCGGACAATGCGCGGGCCTATCTGCGCCGCATCGAGGAGATCGCGGAAGTGCCCATCGACATGATCTCGACGGGTGCAGAACGCGACGAGAACATCGTGCTGCGTCATCCCTACGGCGAGGAGGCACGCTGAGCTGGCCACCAGCGCGCATCGCAGGGCCTGGATCAAGCCGAGCGATTGCCAGTTGGGGACTCAGGAAAATGGTGCCGAGGAGAGGACTTGAACCTCCACGGGGTCTCCCCCACTAGCACCTGAAGCTAGCGCGTCTACCAATTCCGCCACCTCGGCACGGTGGTGGGTTTCGGGCCGCGCCCGAAGTTGGAAAAAGGTACATAGGCCACGCGGGCGTGTCAACGCCGCTGGCCGCCCACCAGGAGAACAGCGAAGCGATGACGACGAACAAAAGACGCCCGCCGAAGGATCCAGCCGCAGAGCGCGAGGCCAATCGCTACGAGCGCCCGATTCCCAGCCGCGAGCTCATCCTCAAGGAGCTCCATCGGGCGGGCGAGCCGATGAACTTCGACGAGATCGCGGCGTATCTTACGCTGGCCAACGATGACGATCTCGAGGCCTTGCGCCGGCGCCTCAACGCGATGGTTCGCGACGGCCAGCTTTTGCTCAATCGGCGTCAAGGCTATGTTCCGGTCGATTCGAACAACCTGGTTCGTGGCCGCGTCATCGCCCACGCCGACGGATTCGGCTTCCTCGTGCCCGATGAGGGCGGCGCGGATGTGTTCCTCAGCCCGCGCGAGATGCGCCAGGTCCTGCACGGTGACCGGATCGTGGTGCAGGTCACGGGCATCGACCGCCGCGGCCGCCGCGAGGGGGCCGTCGCCGAGATCCTCAAACGCGCCAATACCCGCGTCGTCGGTCACGTCACCGTCGAGAGCGGGGTCGTGTTGGTGGTGCCGGACAATAGTCGCATCACGCAGGATATCCTGATCCCGCCCGAGCACACGAGCGAGGTCGCCAGCGGCCAGATCGTGGTCGCCGAGATCATCGAGCAGCCCACGCCACGGCGCCAGCCCATCGGCCGCATCGTCGAGGTCCTGGGCGAGCGCCGCCAGGTCGGCATGGAGACCGATATCGCGATCAATTCGCACGGCATCCCCGCGGAGTGGCCCGACACGGTCGAGCAGGAAACGGCCGAGCTACCCGATGCCGTGGCCGAGCGCGACAAGAAGCGGCGCAAGGACTTGCGCAGCCTGCCGCTTGTAACCATCGATGGCGAGGATTCCAAGGACTTCGACGACGCCGTTTACTGTGAGCGCCGCGGCAAGGAGTGGCGCTTGATCGTCGCCATCGCCGATGTCTCGGCCTATGTCGAGCCCGAGAGCGCGCTCGATGAGGAGGCCGCTCGCCGGGGCACCTCCGTGTATTTCCCCGGGCGCGTGGTGCCGATGCTGCCGGAGAAGCTCTCCAACGGATTGTGCTCGCTCAATCCGGATGTCGATCGCCTCTGCCTCGCCTGCGATATGCGCATCAACGAGGACGGCGAGATCCGGCGCACACGGTTCCATGAGGCGGTGATGCGCAGTCACGGGCGCCTGACCTATACCGAGGTGGCGCAGATCCTGCTCGATCGCTCCCAGCGGGCGCGCGAACAGCGCGCCGAGCTGGTGCCGCACCTGGAGAATCTCTACGGGTTGTTCGACGTGCTGCGCCGCGCGCGCAAGCGCCGCGGGGCGATCGATTTCGACACCACCGAGACGGAGATCCAGTTCGGTGACGATGGCCGCATCGCCAACATCGCCCCGGTCGAGCGCAACGACGCCCACCGGCTGATCGAGGAGTGCATGATCGCCGCCAATGTGGCCACGGCGCGCTATCTGCGCCGCCATCGGCTGCCCGCCCTGTACCGTGTCCACAATGGGCCCGACGCGGATCGTATCGAGGAGCTGCGCGCGTTCCTCGGGGAGCGCGGCCTCAAGCTCGGTGGCGGCGACGATCCCCAGCCCGACCACTTCTCGAATGTGCTGCGCCAGGCACAGGACCGCCCCGACGCGTATCTCATACAGACGGTGCTGCTGCGCTCGATGCAGCGCGCGGTCTATCAGCCCGAGTGCAGCGGCCACTTCGGCCTGGCGCTGGACGAATACGCCCACTTTACCTCGCCCATTCGACGCTATCCCGATCTACTGGTGCATCGTGCGATCCGCCACAAGCTGCAGGGCGGCAAGGCGAAGAACTATCAATACGAGCACGAGGACATGGTGCGCTTCGGTGACCACTGCTCGATGACGGAACGCCGTGCCGATGAGGCCACGCGCGATGTCGAGGGTGTGCTCAAGTGCGAGTACATGGAGGACCGTGTAGGCGAGGTCTTCGACGGGCTCATCACCGGGGTGACCTCGTTCGGCCTGTTCGTCTGCTTGGACGAGACCTTCGCGGAGGGGCTCGCGCACGTGACGACCCTGCCGCGCGATTACTACAACTTCGATCCGGTCGGGCACTCCTTGGCCGGCGAGCGCTCGGGCCGCGTCTATCGCCTTGGCGATCCCCTCCAGGTGCGGGTCACGCGCGTCAATGTCGAGGATCGCAAGATCGATTTCGAGCCCGTCTCCGAGCCGGTCTCCGGCGGTGACGGCAAGCGCGGCAAGGGCTCGGGCAAGAAAAAGGCGGGTGTCCCCAAGAAGACCTCCGCCAAGAAGGCCGCGAGCAAGGAAAAAGCGCCAGGCGGCAAGACGGCCGCCAAGAAAACGGCGGCGCGCGGAGGAAAGTCAGCGCCTGGCAAGAAAACGCCCGCGCGCGGCTAGGGTACTAACCGGTCGGGGCCGCTATGCATTGGAGTGCGGGCATCCACGCGGTCGAGACAGCGCTCGCCGGTGGCGCGGGGCAGATCCAGCGCTTGCTCGTCGACCATCGCCGCCGCGACCGCCGCGTCCAGCGCCTGATCGAGCGCGCCGAGCGAAGCGGGATCCCCGTCGAGCGCGTCGACCGGTCGACGCTCGACGCACGCGCGCCCAATGCCCGGCACCAGGGCGTTTGCGCCCAGGTCGAGGGCACCCCCGTGCTCGACGAGAAGGCCTTGCTCGAGGCACTCGAGCCCGTCGGCGCGCCGCTCGTGCTCGTCCTCGATGGCGTCCAGGATCCGCACAACCTGGGGGCGTGTCTGCGCTCGGCCGAGGCCGCGGGGGCCGATGCCGTGGTGATCCCGCGCAACCGGGCGGCGCGCATCACGGCCGCTGTCGAGCGCAGCTCGGCCGGGGCCAGTGGCCGCATCCCGACGGCCGCGGTGACCAATCTCGCACGAGCGCTCGCGCGCCTGCGCGAGCTCGGCTGCTGGGTCGTGGGCACCGACGACGAGGCCGCCGCAAGCGTGTTCGCCGCGGATCTCACGGGGGCGCTCGCGCTGGTGATGGGCGGCGAGGGCGAGGGCATGCGCAGCCGCACCCGCGCGGCGTGCGACCAGCTCGTCGCCATCCCGCTGGCCGGGCGTGTGGCCAGTCTCAATGTTTCCGTCGCCACGGGGATCTGCCTGTTCGAGGCGATGCGTCAGAACGGCGGCGCCGGTCCGGCCAAGGGCGGCAGTTCGGGGGCGTCCTGAGCAAGAGATGATCCATGGCGGACGAACAACTCGTGGGTCGGCGACTGAGTCCGAGCGGCCCGTGATGGGCAAACGGCCCAGCGAGACCCGCGCCAGGATGAGCGCGGTGAATCGCCCATTGCCTGAGCGTGCACGCGGCGGCGCTGTGGGGCTTGACGCGATTTGCATCGCAGCGAGCCCGGCGGGTACACTCCTGCGCTTCCCGCGGCCGTGCGCCGCGGTTCGTACTCCTTGCCGCACCGGCGTGACCGGGTGGCTCGAAACCACAAGGGGGTCGTTTTGCGACACTACGAGATCGTCTTCCTGGTCCATCCGGACCAGAGCGAGCAGGTTCCGGCCATGGTCGAGCGCTATCGCTCGATCATCGAGGGCGCCGGCGGCCAGGTCCATCGCTACGAGGACTGGGGCCGCCGTCAGCTGGCCTACTCCATCAATCGCGTCCACAAGGCGCACTACGTGCTGTTGAATGTCGAGTGCGACGGCGACACGCGCGACGAGCTCGTCAGCGCCTTCCGCTTCAACGACGCTGTCCTGCGGCACATGGTGCTGGCTCGCAATGAGGCGGTGACCGAGCCCTCGCCGCTGGCGAAGAAGGATGACAAGCGCGAGGACAAGAAGAGCGCCCGCCAGAGCGAGCCCGAGGGCGAGCAAGAAACGCAGGCCGAGGCCAGCGAGTAATCCCGACGCGATTGCACACCGAACTGGAGGCTAGGTTCCATGGCTCGATTCTTCCGCCGGCGTAAGTACTGCCGGTTCACCGCCGAGGGCGTCCGCGAGATCGACTACAAAGACGTCGAGACGCTCAAGAACTACATCACCGAGACGGGCAAGATCGTGCCCAGCCGGATCACGGGGACGAATGCCCGTTATCAGCGCCAGCTATCCCGTGCTATCAAGCGCGCGCGCTATCTGGCGCTGCTGCCGTATACCGACGGCCACCGCTGAGGGCGGCCCTCGCGGCCGCCGGCGGCCGCGAGTCGCGGCATGAGCGGGATCGCCCAATTCGTCATGCGCGGCCCCTGGCAGGCCGCCGCCGTGGTGACGGCTGGTGTCCTGCTGGGATTGCTGCTGCCGCCGGTGGCCTGGATCAGCGGCGCCGTCATCGCGCTGATCACGCTGCGCCTGGGCGAGGCAGCGCTGCCGCGGGTGATCGTCGCCGCGCTGGCCGCGCTGGCGCTGGTGGGTGCGCTCTCATGGGGTCGCCCGGGCGCGCTGGTGCTGGCGGGACTGATCGCCTGGGTGCCGGCCTACCTGGGAGCGCGGGTGTTGCGCCAGCGCGGGCGCTTGGACGATCCGCTGCTGGTCGCTTGCGCGCTGGGTTGGGCCGCGGTGGCCGCGCTGCACTTGCTGGTGCCCGAGTTGACGGCCGAATGGCGCGACCTGCTCACCCGGGTGTTGCCGCCCGAGCAGAGCGCTTCCGGGACCGCGCTGACGCCGGAGCAGATCGACGACATGCTCGACGCGCTGGCGCCGCTGATGACGGCGGCGCTGGGAGCGAGTTTGACCTTGGGCGCTATCGCCAGTGTGCTCATCGGGCGGTGGTGGCAGACGGTGCTGGATGCGCCGGGGACATTCCAGCCGGCGTTTCATGGGCTGCGCGTGGGGCAGGTGGCGGCCGTGATCACGGCCGTGCTCGTCGGGGGCGCGCTGGCCGCGCCCGCGACGCCGATCAAGGGCTTCGCCGCGGCGGCGGCCGTGGTGTTCGTGTTCCAGGGCCTGGCCGTGGTGCATGGCGTGATCGCGCGCCGCGGTCTGGGCCGGGGGTGGCTGGTCGGCATCTACATACTGACGGTTATGCTGCCGCTGCAGATGATGTTCGCCCTCGTGCTCGTCGGTGTCGTCGACGCGTGGGCGGATTTCCGCCGGCAAGCGGGCGGTGGCGCGGCGTGAAATCGACGCGGACCCTTTGGGCCCCGTAAGAGGAGCGAGACAATGCAGGTCGTATTGGTTCAGAACATGAGCAATCTGGGCAGGCTGGGCGACACGGTCAACGTCAAGCCCGGCTACGCTCGTAACTACTTGTTGCCCCAGGGCATTGCCCGGCGCGCGACGCCGGAGAATCTCCAGGAGATCCAGGCCCGGCGCGCCGAGCTCGAGCGCATCGAGCACGAGAAGTACGAGGCCGCACGACAGCGCCAGAGCCAGCTCGAGGGGCGTCGCGTGGTGATCCAGGCGAAGGTCGGGCCGGAGAACAAACTGTTCGGCTCGGTGAGCGCTGGCGACATCGCCGAGGCCCTGACCAGCGACGGTGTGCAGGTCGAGAAGCGCGAGCTCAATATGCCCGAGGGGCCATTGCGCGAAGTGGGCGAGTACGATGTCGACGTCCACGTTTACGGCGACATGCACGCCAACGTCGTCGTGGCCGTCGAGGCCGAGTCCTAGCCACAGCCGCTGGCGGCATGCCGCCGCCTCAGGTGCGCGGGCGCGGCGGTTCGGGCCTCGGTTCCCGCGAGCGCCGTGCACCCGCTGTGCCGGTCGCCCAGTCCGGCTATAATGACCCGCCGTGCCCGCGCCCACGGGCCCTGTTCGTCGCCGGTGCCGCGCCATGTCCGAGAACGTCTCGTCGCTGAACACGTCGCCGTCGCCGGCCGATCCGCGCATGCCGCCGCACTCGGTCGAGGCGGAGCAGGCGGTGCTGGGCGGGCTCATGCTCGCCAACGACGCCTGGGATCGGGTGGCCGACCGGGTCCACGAGGAGGACTTCTACCGGCGCGAGCATCGGCTCCTGTATCGCGCCATCGGTGAACTCGCCGACCGCGATCAGCCGCGCGACGTCGTCACAGTATCCGAGTGGCTGGGCCAGCGCGGCGAGCTCGACAGCGTGGGCAACCTCGCCTATCTGGCGCGCCTGGCCGAGGAGACCCCGAGCGCCGCCAATATCACCGCCTACGCCGACATCGTGCGCGAGCGTTCGGTATTGCGCCAGCTCTCCGGCGTAGGCGAGGACATCGCCACCGCGGCCTACAATCCGCAGGGGCGTGACAGCAAGGAGCTGCTGGACTACGCCGAGGCCCAGGTGTTCGCGATCGCCGACCAGGGCACCCGCCATCAGCGGGGTTTCCAGCCCATCAACCGCGTCCTGACGACCACGCTCGATCACATCGATACGCTGCTCAACAGCGACTCCGATATCACCGGTCTGGCGACCGGCTTCAACGAGTTCGACGAGATGACCTCGGGGCTGCAACGCTCCGATTTGATCATCATCGCGGGCCGGCCCTCGATGGGCAAGACGGCCTTCGCCATGAACCTCGCCGAGCACGTCGCGATGACGGGCGACGAGCCCGTGGCGGTGTTCAGTATGGAGATGCCCGCCGAGCAGATCGCCACGCGCATGATCTCGTCGCTGGGGCGGATCGAGCTGCAGAAGCTGCGCAGCGGTAAGCTCGACGACGCCGACTGGCCGCGGATCAATTCGGCCGTGTCGCTGCTGTCACAACAGTCGAAGCTGTTCATCGACGATACACCGGGGCTCACCCCGTCGGAGCTGCGCGCACGGGCCCGGCGCCTCAAGCGCGAGCACGGGCTCTCGCTCATCCTGATCGACTATATCCAGCTCATGCAGATGGGCACGACCGCGGAGAACCGCGCCACGGAACTGTCCGAGATCTCGCGCTCGCTCAAGGGTCTGGCCAAGGAGCTCGACGTCCCGGTGGTATGCCTGTCGCAGCTCAACCGATCGCTCGAGCAGCGCGGCGACAAGCGCCCCGTCATGTCCGATCTGCGCGAATCGGGCGCGATCGAGCAGGATGCCGACGTGATCGTGTTCATCTATCGTGACGAGGTCTACGACGAGGACAGCCCGCAGAAGGGCACCGCGGAGATCCTGATCCGCAAACAGCGCAACGGGCCCACCGGGACCGTGCGCGTGACCTTTCTGGGCCAATACACCCGCTTCGAGAACTTCTCCCCCGAGGTCTATGGCAGCTAGGAGCCTGTCCAAGAAACTCGTCGCCTACTGCGCGCGTCCCACAGCGGCATCTTTTGGCGATTGCTCAACTCACATGGCAACCACCATGCTCGTTTCACAATCGCCACCCATCCGCCGGGAGCGGATGGGGACTGGCCGAAGGCCAGGCCCGCAAGGGC
>CAYUKN010000005.1:55030-57859 GCA_964445325.1 uncultured Ectothiorhodospiraceae bacterium | reverse complement strand
TGCGCCTGCTCATCGTCGACGAGGAGCACCGCTTCGGCGTGCGCGACAAGGAGCGCCTCAAGCGCCTGCGCGCCGAGGTCGACATGCTCACGCTGACGGCCACGCCCATCCCGCGCACGCTCAACATGAGCCTGGCCGGGCTGCGCGACCTGTCGATCATCGCCACCCCGCCGGCACAGCGCCATGCGATCAAGACGCTTGTGAGCGAGTGGGACGACAGCCTGATCCGCGAGGCCTGCGAGCGCGAGCTCGCGCGCGGCGGCCAGGTGTATTTCGTGCACAACGAGGTGCGCTCGATCGAGCGCATCGCCGCGCTCGTCCAGGAGATCGTGCCGGGCGCCGCCGTGCGTTTGGCGCACGGCCAGATGCGCGAGCAAGACCTCGAAGCGGTGATGCTCGATTTCTATCACCAGCGCTTCAATGTGCTCGTTTGCACCACCATCATCGAGTCGGGCATCGACGTGCCCACCGCCAACACCATCGTGATCAACCGGGCCGACCGCATGGGCATGGCCCAGCTGCACCAGCTGCGCGGGCGCGTGGGCCGATCCCACCACCGTGCCTACGCCTACCTGCTGTCGCCGCCGCGCTCGATGATGACGGGCGACGCGGCCAAGCGCCTGGAGGCGATCGAGTCGTTCGAGGATTTGGGTGTGGGCTTCACGTTGGCCTCGCACGACCTCGAGATCCGCGGGGCGGGCGAGCTATTGGGCGAGGACCAAAGCGGTCAGATCCAAGAGGTCGGCTTTTCCCTCTACAGCGAGCTCCTGGATCGCGCGACCGAGGCGCTCAAGGCGGGTGAGACACCCGACCCCGACCAGGCGCTGCACACGGTACCCGACGTCGATCTGCATCTGCCCGCGCTGTTGCCGGCCGACTACGTGCCGGACGTCCACGAGCGCCTGATCCTGTACAAGCGCATCGCCGGGGCGGCCACGCAGCACGCGCTCGACGAGCTCCGTGTCGAGATCGTCGACCGCTTCGGGCGTCTGCCGAACGCCGGGCGCAACCTGTTCCGCGTGACGGGCATCCGCCTCGTCTGCGATGCGCTCGGCATCGCCCGGCTGGATGTGGGCACCGAGGGCGGCCAGATGGCGTTCCGGGATCAACCGCAAGTCGACATGGAGTCGCTGATCGCGATCGTGCAATCGGCGCCCCAGCGCTATCGCTTCGACGGCACGAGTGGGCTACGCTTCGCCATCGCGTTGGAAGACGCCGACGAGCGCCTCGAGTTCGTCGAGTCCCTGCTGGACCGGCTCCAGGGCCAGGGGTGACGCACCGCGACGGGCCCGGACCATTGCGAGAGACCGAGGAATGATCATGTGCCGACCGCTAGCCGCTTTCGCGCTCGCCTCCCTGCTGCCGGTCACCGCCGTCGCCGAGGACGGCGAGCAATCGCGCACCTTCTACGAGGTCGAGGTCGTGATCTTCGAGCACGGCGGCGAAGACCGCGACAAGACGGAGGAACGATGGGATCCGGCGGTCATCGCTCCCCGATTCGACGACGTGGCGCGCTTCGAGGGCGGCGCCGGCGCAGGGATCGAGGGCGATGCGGTCATCAGTCGACCGGCCAGCGCCGACGCCGAGGACCCACTGGCCGAATTCCGCGCATTGGACGCGGGCGACGGCTCGCTCGGGAAGGCGCTGACGAAACTCGAACAAGCCGACGGCTACGAGGTGCTGCGCCATCTGCGCTGGCGCCAGCCGCCCACCGCCCCGAGCGATGCCCGCCCGCTGCGCGTGAACGCGGGCGAGCGGCTATCACTGAGCGTCCCCGAACGTGGCTATCGCCGGCCGAGCGCCATGCCGGTGGTCGAGGAGGCGCTCGCGCCCGTCGCCGACGCCGAGGACAGCGACGATGCGGCTGCGGCGGCGGCCACGCTGAGCGACGAGGACGACACCACGGGCGAGCAAGCAGGCCCCGGGGGCGACGACGAAGCCGACCGCGCCGCCTCGCCCCGCACGCCGTTCGGCTCGGGCATGTTCGCTCCGCGCCGTCGGGACGTCACCGTGCAGGCGCTCGACGGCACCGTCACCGTCGTCGTGAGCCGCTATCTCCACGTACACGCGGACCTGCACTACACCAAGCCGGTGGATTGGCGCGCCGAGGTGGGCGCCACCCGCTCGGCACCCCGTCGGAGCGAAGAAAGCGATGGCGCGGACGCGCAAGATGATGCATCGGTCGAGCGGCGCCGCGTGGCCATGGCCCGCGACGGCAAGGGCCGCGCCGTGCTGTCCTACCCGTTCGAGCAGCGCCGCCGCATGCGAAGCGGCGAGCTACACTACCTCGATCACCCTGTGCTCGGCATGCTCGTCATCGTCCAGCCGCGCGAGATGAGCCCATCCGAGATCGGCGGCGACACCTAGCAAAAGCGGCTGCGTCTCATCGCATCCTGTGGGTCGGACTTTCAGTCCGACCAGCGAGGGGTTTGTGAACGCCGCCCTAGGGCTTGTAACCCCTTCCGGCGGCCGCCGACACATGGCGCGTGGGCGAGTGCCCCTCCCCCCTCCCCCCGCGCCAAGCGGGCGCCGGCGGGCCCGGATGTCACTCGCCCCCGCCCGAGGCCTCCCTCGAATCGTTCTGCCCCGCCTCGGCCCGCTGGATCTCTTCCTCGATGGCATCGATCTCGGCGCGCAGCGACGCCAGATCCTCACGCAGCTTGTCCAGCTCCTCGGCGGTGGTCTCGCGGCGCTCGCGCGCCGACTCGAGCGCGGCGCGCTGCTTCTCGATCGCGGCCTCGAGCGCGTCGATGCGCTCGCTGCGGCTCTTGCCCTTGCCATCGCCGTCGCCGCCCTCCTCCGCGGCCGCGGTCACCGCTGGTACCGCCA
>CAYUKN010000005.1:46441-54930 GCA_964445325.1 uncultured Ectothiorhodospiraceae bacterium | reverse complement strand
CGAGCACCGCAGCGAGCACCGGCCGCAGCCGCCGCGTCGAGCTGATTGCGCGCATTACTGTCATCGGATCTCGGCCTCCTCCGCCAGCTCGATGATACCGTCCAGCGCGATCCGCACAGCGGCGTCGCGCACCTCTGCCCGGTCGCCGGCGAGCTGCTTGACCTGCGCCTCGGGCGGGTAACCGCGCCGGGCCCAGGCGAACCAGACCAAGCCGACCGGCTTGTCGTCGGTGCCCCCGCCGGGCCCCGCAATGCCGCTGACCGCCACCGCGATGTTCGCCGCACTCTGCGTCAGCGCGCCCGTGACCATCGCCTCGACCGTCGCCGAGCTCACCGCCCCATGGGTGTCGAGCGTCTCCTCGGACACACCCAGCATCTGGTGCTTGGCGTCGTTGGTATAGGTCACGAAGCCGCGATCGAACCACGCCGAGCTGCCGGCGACGTCGGTGACGGTCTTGGCGACGCCACCGCCCGTGCACGACTCGGCCACGGCCATGCGCCAGTCGCCCGCGGCCAGCACGGCGCCCAGGCGACGCGCCAGCGCCTCGAGTGTCTCCTCGGTCATCGCGACCTCCCCCTTACCAATCTCGTGAGAACCGGCAATAGCGCTGGCAAGATCGGTAATGCGGGCGCAATGTACTAATCCTGCCAGCGGTATTGCCAGCACGCTGTCTGCAAGGGCGTGGACGCATGCCGTACCATTGCGCGGATGAGCCAGGCCAGCGCCCCGACCCGCCCCCAGCATACGCCCATGATGCGCCAATACTTGGCCTTCAAGGCGGAGTACCCGGACACGCTCGTGTTCTACCGCATGGGCGATTTCTACGAGCTGTTCTACGACGACGCCCGCCGCGCCGCCGAGCTGCTCGACATCACGCTGACCAAGCGCGGCCAGTCGGCCGGCGAGGACCTGCCCATGGCGGGCGTGCCCGTCCACGCCTGCGAGAACTACCTCGCCCGGCTGGTGCGCCACGGCGAGTCGGTGGTCATCGTCGAGCAGATCGGCGACCCCAACACCAGCAAGGGACCGGTCGAGCGCCAGGTCACGCGCATCGTCACCCCGGGCACGCTCACCGATGAGGCCCTGCTGCCCGAGCGCAGCGACAATCTATTGGTCTCGGTCACCCAGCGGCGCGAGCGCTTCGGCGTCGCCAGCATCAACCTGAGCGCGGGCGACTTCGCCGTCACCGAGATCGACGGCGAGGAGGGCCTCGACAGCGAGCTCGGTCGCCTCGAGCCGGCCGAGCTGCTCGTCGACGAGGACGCGCCCGTGGC
Source organism: uncultured Ectothiorhodospiraceae bacterium (assembly GCA_964445325.1). Taxonomy (GTDB): domain Bacteria; phylum Pseudomonadota; class Gammaproteobacteria; order XJ16; family Halofilaceae; genus Halofilum. The sequence continues at coordinate 53,656 of CAYUKN010000005.1, read as the reverse complement.
CGACCGCCTGCTCGAGCGCACCGGCGCGCGGCGGCGCCCGCCGTGGCACTTCGACACGGGCGCGGCGCGCGACGCCCTGACCGAGCAATTCGGCGTGGCGGATCTGTCGGGCTACGGCTGCGCCGAGATGGGTCTCGCCGTCGGCGCGGCGGGCGCGGCGCTGGAGTACGTGCGCGAGACCCAGCGCACGGCTCTGCCCCATCTGCGCGGGCTGCGCACCGAGGTGCGCGACGCCGCCGTGACCATGGACGCCGCGAGCCGGCGCAACCTCGAGATCGAGCGCGGCCTGGACGGCCGCAGCGACCGCACCCTGGCCGCGGTCGTCGACACGGCGGTCACCCCGATGGGCTCGCGCCTGCTGCGGCGCTGGCTCAACCGCCCCCTGCGCGACCACGCCACCGTGGCTACGCGCCACGCCTGTGTGGCCGAGCTCGTCACCGGCGGCCATTGGCGCACCCTGCGCGAGCGCCTCGCGGGGCTGGGCGACGTCGAGCGCATCCTCGCGCGCATCGCACTCAAGTCGGCGCGCCCGCGCGATCTCGCCGCCCTTCGGGCCGCCCTGGCGGGCCTGCCCGCGCTGCGCGAGGCCGTCGCGTCGCTCGCGGAGGCCGGTTTCGCCGAGCTAGCCGGCGCCCTGGGCGATCACACCGACACCCACGCGCTGCTGGCCGCCGCCATCGTCGACGAGCCTCCCGCGGTGCTGCGCGACGGCGGCGTTATCGCCCGTGGCTACGACACCGACTTCGACGAGCTGCGCGATCTGTCCGAGAACGCCGACCAATTCCTCACCGACCTGGAGGCGCGCGAGCGCGAGCGAAGCGGCATCGCCACGCTCAAGGTCGCCTACAACCGCGTCCACGGCTACTACATCGAGGTCGGGCGCACCCACGCCGACCACCTGCCCGACGACTACATCCGCCGCCAGACCCTCAAGCAGGTCGAGCGCTACATCACGCCCGAGCTCAAGTCGTTCGAGGATCGCGTGCTCTCGGCGCGCGAGCGGGCCCTGGCGCGCGAGAAGGCGCTCTTCGACCAGCTCCTCGACCGGCTGATCGCGGGCATCGAGCCGCTGCGCGCCGCCACCGACGCCCTGGCCCGGCTCGATGCGCTCACCGCCTTCGCCGAGCGCGCCGAGCGCCTCGACTGGGCCCGGCCGAGCCTGTCGGAAGCGCCCGGCGTCGACATCGCCGCGGGCCGCCACCCCGTGGTCGAGGCCCAGCTCGACGAGCCCTTCACCGCCAACGACACCCGCCTTGATCCGGACCAGCGCATGCTGGTGATCACCGGGCCCAACATGGGCGGCAAGTCGACCTACATGCGCCAGACGGCGCTGATCGCGCTGCTGGGGCTGGCGGGCAGCTTCGTCCCGGCCCAAACGGCGCGCATCGGCCCGATCGACCGCATCTTCACGCGTGTGGGTGCCGCCGACGATCTCGCCAGCGGGCGCTCGACCTTCATGGTCGAGATGACCGAGACCGCCAACATCCTGCACAACGCCACCCCAAACTCGCTGGTGCTCGTCGACGAGGTCGGCCGCGGCACATCGACCTTCGACGGCATGGCGCTCGCGTGGGCCGTGGCCGAGGATCTGGCCACGCGCGTGGGCGCGTTCACGCTGTTCGCCACCCACTACTTCGAGCTCACGAGCCTGGCCGAGCGCCACGAGCCGATCGCCAACGTGCACCTGGAGGCGACCGAGCATAACGAGCGCATCGTGTTCCTGCACCGGGTCGCGCCCGGGCCGGCCAGCCAGAGCTACGGGCTCCAGGTCGCGCAGCTCGCGGGCGTGCCGCGGCGTGTGATCCGCCGCGCACGCCGGCGCCTGCGCGAGCTTGAGGAGCGCGCAGCCGAGGCCCGCGAGCGCGACCGGCCCCAGCTCGGGCTGTTCGAGGAGGCGGCTCCGGAATCCGACCCCGAGGCCGAGGCGGAGCCCGACCCGGTCCACCAGACGCTAGCGGCCACCGACCCCGACGAGCTCAGCCCGCGGGCCGCCCTCGATCTCGTCTATCGCTTGAAGCGCGAGGCCAGCGGCGACGACTGAGGCCCGCGCTGGGCCCCATTGCGGCGTCGATGACGCCACCCGAGGGCCGTGCTACCTTCCCGCTGATGTACCGGTTCCGCTCCATCGGCCTGATCACCAAGAGCGACCAGGATGGCGAGGTCGCCCGGACGCTCGACACCATCCACCGCTTCCTGCTCGAGCGCGGCCTCGACGTCAGCCTGGACCGCTCCACCGACGCCTTCCTCGACATGGGCGAGAGCGTGCCCCGCCGCGAGATCGCCGAGCACTGCGATCTCGCCGTGGTCGTCGGCGGTGACGGTACGCTGCTGACGGCTGCGCGCTCGCTGGTCGACGCGGCCGTGCCCATCGTCGGCGTCAACCTGGGCCGGTTGGGTTTCCTCGTCGATGTCTCGCCCGACACCATGCTCGACCGGCTCGACGAGATCCTGCGGGGTCACTACACCGAGGAGCACCGGTTCCTGGTGCAGGCTGAGATCCTGCGCGGTGGCGAGGTGCTTCAGCGCACGGTCGCGCTCAACGACGTGGTGCTGCGCATCAAGAACGTCGTGCGCATGATCGAGTTCGAGACCTGGGTCAACGGGCAGTTCGTGAACTTCCAGCGTGCCGACGGCATGGTGATCTCGACCCCGACGGGCTCGACCGCCTATGCGCTTTCCGGTGGCGGGCCCATCCTGCATCCCTCGCTCGAGGCCATGCTGCTGCTGCCCATCTGTCCCCACACCCTGTCGTCACGGCCGATCGTGGTCGACGCCGGCAGCGACATCGAGATCCGCATCTGCGCCGACATCCGCGAGACTGGCCAGGTGGTCAGCGACGGCCAGAGCAACATCGACGTCGCCGCGGGCGACCGGCTGCGCATCCGCCGCAAGGAGCGTAAGATCCGGCTACTCCATCCCGCGGATTACGACTACTACCACATCCTGCGGGCGAAGCTGCACTGGGGCTGACCGCCGCCACGCCACAGCGGCCGGGATCGCCGCGCGGCCTCGGAGGGCGTCCGACTAACCCGGCACCCACGGCGCAGGTTATTCTGGCAGCCTCCTAGTGCCTCGTACGGCCGCCAACGAGGGAACCGAGCGTCATGCTGACCCGGATCGCCATCCGCAACTTCGCGATCATCGATGCCCTCGAACTCGAGCTCGGTGCGGGCATGACCGCGCTCACCGGTGAGACGGGGGCGGGCAAGTCGATCCTCCTGGATGCCCTGGGCCTGGTCCTCGGCGACCGCGCGGACGCCCAGGCGGTGCGCTCGGGCGCCAAGCGCGCCGAGATCTCGGCCGAGTTCGACCTCACGGGCCAGCAAGCGGTGCACGACTGGCTCGCCGAGAACGAGCTCGACGACGAGGGCGAGTGTCTGGTGCGGCGCACGGTGGCCGGCGATGGACGCTCGCGCGGCTATGTCAACGGCCGCCCGGCGCCGATGGCCACGCTGCGCCAGCTGGGCGAGCAGCTCGTCGATATCCACGGCCAGCACGAGCACCAGTCATTGCTGCGCCGCGATGCCCAACGCGCCCTGCTCGACCACTTCGGCGGCCTGCGAGGCGAGCTCGACGCGGTGGCGGAGCGCTTCGACGCGTGGGCCGAGGCCCACCAGCGCCGCCAGCGCCTGGTGGGGGATCCGGACGAGCGCGCCGAGCGCATGGACCGGTTGCGCTACCAGCTCCAGGAGCTCGAGTCACTGGCGGTCTCCGCCGAGGAGCCCGACGAGCTCGCCGCCGAGCATCGGCGTCTCGCGAATGCGGGTGAGCTCATCACCACCGCCCAGCGCGCGCTCGGCGCGCTCTACGACGACGAGGTCTCGGCGCACGGGCGCCTCAGCGCGGCCGCCGCCGACATCGAGCGCTTGCGCGAGCTCGACGACGACGTTGCCTCGATCGAGGAGATGGTCTCGCAGGCGCTCATTCAGTGCGACGAGGCCGCCAGCACCGTGCGCGCGCACATCGAACGCACCGACGTGGACCCGCAGCGCCTGGAGACGGTGGAGCAGCGCCTCTCGGCGATCCACGACCTCGCGCGCAAGCACCGGGTCGAGCCCCACGAGCTCCCCGGGCGCACCGAGGCCTTGCGGGGCGAGCTCGATGAGCTCACACACGCCGACGAACGCGCCGACGCCCTCGAGCGCGAGATCACCGAGCTTGAGCGCGGTTATCGCGACGCCGCCGCGCGCCTGAGCCGGGCACGGGCCGAGACGGCCACGCGCCTGGGCGAGGAGGTCACCGCGGCGATGCAGGAGCTCGGGATGGAAGGCGGCCGTTTCGAGGTGCGGGTGAGCCAGGGCGACGACACCCGACCGGGGCGCCGGGGCGTCGACGACGTGGAATTCCGCGTTACGGCGAACCCGGGCCAGCCGCCAGCACCGCTACGGCGAGTCGCCTCGGGCGGCGAGCTCTCGCGCATCAGCCTGGCGATCCAGATGATCGGCTCTGTGGAGGCGGGCATCCCGACGCAGATCTTCGACGAGGTCGACGCGGGCATCGGCGGGCGCGTGGCCGCCGTCGTGGGCGATCATCTGGGGCGCCTGGGCGCGCACCACCAGGTGCTGTGCGTGACCCATCTACCTCAAGTGGCGGCGAGCGCTCAGCACCATATCCAGGTGAGCAAGGCCACCGAGGCGGACGCGACGACGACGCAGCTACACCCGCTGGATGCGGCCGAGCGGGTCGACGAGATCGCGCGCATGCTCGGCGGGCGCGAGATCACCGAGCAGAGCCGGGCCCACGCGCGCGAGCTGCTGGGCGCGGCCTAGGGGCGCCCGCCGGCCACGGGCTGAGGCCGCCTAGGCGCTGCCGTCGCCCTCGTCGGCGGTCCGCTCGCCCTCCTCGTCGTCGCAGCTGAGGCAGTTGGCGTAGAGAACGAGGCTGTGGTCGCGCAGGTCGAATTGATGCTGGCGGGCGATCCGCGCCTGACGGTCCTCGATGACGTCGTCGACGAACTCCTCGACCTTGCCACACTGGACGCAGACGATATGATCGTGATGCCGACCGCGGTTGAGCTCGAATTGCGCCTGACCGCCCTCGAAGTGGTGGCGATGGACGATGCCGGCGGTCTCGAACTGCGACAGCACCCGGTAGACCGTGGCGAGGCCGATCTCGGAGCCCTGGTCGAGCAGTTGACGGTAGATATCCTCCGCCGTGAGATGGTGCTGGTCCGTCTGGTCATGGGTTTGCTGGAGGATCTCCAGGACCTTGATACGCGGCAAGGTTACCTTGAGTCCCGCTTGGCGTAGTTCCTGATGTTGCAAATTCGCGCCCCTGGGCCCCGTCGCGCTCGGCGGCCAACGTGATTTAGACTCATTCTAAAGGATAGCATCCCCGTTGACGATCCATAGTCGCCGAATCCGCCGCATCGGCCTCGCGGGCCTCGTGCTCGCGCTGCCCGGCTGCGCCGCGCTGCTGCCCGACGGCCAGCGCATCGACGTCCAGCAGGGCAACGTCCTCGATCCCGAGGCCATCGCCGAGCTCGAGCCGGGCCAGTCGCGCGAGCGCGTCCGCGAGCTTGTGGGCGAGCCCGTGCTCGACACACCCTTCCACGCCGACCGCTGGGACTACGTGTATTTCCTCACCACGCAGGGCCGCGACGCCGATGCCCAACGCCTGACCCTGGTGTTCGGCCCGCAAGGCCTCGAATCCATCGACGACCAGTACAGCGTGCCCGACGATCCCCTCCCCGACGTCCCGACCGGCCCGCTGCCCGACGCCGAGCGACCGGCACAGACGGGTCAGCAAGGGCCCGGCGGCGGCCCGTCGCCCTCGCCCACCCCGGGGCCCGGCCGCTAACGCCGGGCGCGCAGGCGGCGCGCCTCCTTCGGATCCACCTGCAACGGGCGATAGATCTCGACGCGGTCGCCCGGGCGCAACACGCGATCGTGGCCGCAGGGCTGGCTGAATATGCCGAGGCGGGCGTTGTCCGGATCGATCTCCGTGAAGAGCTCGGCCAGGCCGGAGGCGTGCACCGCATCCGCGGCGGTGCTGCCCGGCGCGATCTCCAGCACGATCAGGCGCTGGTCATCGGGGCGCGCGTAGGCGACCTCGACTCTCAACGGGGACGGCCGTAGACCTGGTGGGCGCGCTGGACAAACGAGTCGACCAGGGTCGAGGCGATCTGGTTGAAGATGGGGCCGAGCACGGCGCTGAACATCCGCCCGGCGAACTCGAATTCGAGATCGAGTGAGACCCGCGAGCCCTTGTTGGTAGGCTCGAAGCGCCAATCCCCTTCCAGACGCTTGAACGGACCATCCTCGAGACGGATGCGGATGCGGCGACCCCATTCGAGCTCGTTGCGGGTGGTGAATGCGTGCTGCAGCGCACCCTTGGCCATGCTCACGCGCGCGCGCACCCAGCCATCGCCGCTGTCCAGGACCTTGGCCGACCGGCACCAAGGCAGGAACTTGGGATAGGAGGCGACGTCGTTGACCAGCTCGAACATCTGCTCGGGTGAATACGGTATCTCGGCGGATCGCTGGATGCGCGGCAAGGTTGGGTCCCGGATGGCAGGGGTGGTGAAGCGCGATGCCGATTGTCGCGGAACGCCGCACCCCGCTCAAGCGCTTGTCGCCTCGACAACTCGCGTATACTGCCGTGCCAGCGTCACCGGGGCATGCCGCATGGGGTGGGTGCGCCGGCTCGAGGGAGCGGCATGAGCAAGACCAAAAAGCGCAACAAGCACGTCGGCGGCAATGTCATCGCGGTCAATCGCCGCGCCCGGCACGACTACCACATCGAGGAACGCTACGAGGCGGGCCTGGAACTGCGCGGTTGGGAGGTCTCGAGCCTGCGCAACGGCCGCGCCCAGATCGCCGAGGCCTACGTCGTGCTCAAAAAGGGCGAGGCCTGGCTACTGGGCGCGCACATCCCGCCGCTGCCGTCGGCATCGACCCACATCCTGCCCGATCCCACCCGCACGCGGCGGCTGCTGCTGCATCGCCGCGAGATCGATCGATTGATCGGCGCGACCGAGCGTCGCGGGTATACGCTCATCCCGCTGCAGCTGTATTGGAAGCGCGGGCGGGCCAAGCTCGAGATCGGCCTGGCCAAGGGCAAGCGCAAGCACGACAAGCGCGAGGACGAGAAACAGCGCGACTGGGAGCGCCAGAAGCAGCGCCTGATGCGCCACGTGGTCTAGGGGGAATGCGGGCCAGCCCATTGGTTGGGCTCGTGTCAGCTCGTCCTCTTCGAACCTCGCGAGCCGAACAC
>CAYUKN010000005.1:0-46341 GCA_964445325.1 uncultured Ectothiorhodospiraceae bacterium | reverse complement strand
CTCAAAGTCCGACCCACAGGATGTTATGCCACCCGCATCCGGTCCGAAGCCGAGTTCCCCCGGATCGCACCCGGTGGTGTCGAGGCCTGCGCTAGCGCGTCATGCAATCCTGGGGGATCCCCCTCAGTCGGTCCCTCATCTGGGGCATCTCGGATAACCCGCCCAGCGCGAGCCGGGTGTCAGCGCAACATTCGCACGTCACCGGTGGGTCGGACTCTCGGTCCGACCCCGACAGCGCTCGAACTCCCCAAGACCGGAAAACGCCCGGCGCCGGGCTCATCCCGAGCCCGCCGGCACCTCCTCGGCCGATTCCCCCTCCACGGACCACAGGCACGCGCCCCCGCTCGCGTCGGCGATCTCGGCAAGGCGTGCCTCGTGGGCCGCCGTCTCGTCCTCGGTCGCGCGTAGCACCGGAATCCGGGCGTCGCGCCGGCGCGCCTGCGATGCCCCTGCGCGAGTGCCATCGCCGCCCGCGTTCACTTGCAGTCCGAGGGCGGTCTGGCCGCCCGTCATCGCCAGATAGACCTCGGCGAGGAGCTCGGCGTCGAGCAACGCGCCGTGGAGGTCGCGCCCCGAGTTGTCGATCTCGTAGCGCTTGCACAGGGCATCCAGGCTGTTGCGCTGGCCCGGGTGGAGCTCGCGCGCCTGCACCAGCGAGTCGTGGACGCTGCAGTACTCCTCGATCTGGCCCCATTCCGGGCCGAGCCACGCGAGCTCGGCGTTGAGGAAGGCCACATCGAACGGGGCGTTGTGGATGATGAGCTCGGCACCGCGGACGAACTCGAGGAACGGCGCGGCAACGTCGCGATAGGCGGGCTTGTCCGCAAGCGAATCGTTGGTGATCCCGTGGACCTCCTCGGCGCCCTCCTCGATGGCGCGCTCGGGATTGATGTACCGGTGATAGCGGTTGCCCGTGACACGGCGATGAACGAGCTCGATGGCCCCGATCTCGATGATGCGGTGGCCTTGCTGCGGCTCGAGGCCGGTCGTCTCCGTGTCGAGCACGATCTGGCGATGGCTCATTGCGCCCCCTGTTCGTCGATGGCGCGATTGGCGAGCGCATCGGCGCGCTCGTTGCCTTCGCGCCCGGTGTGGCCGCGTACCCATTCCCAGTCGACGCTGTGGCGCGCCAGGGCTGCGTCGAGGCGCTGCCACAGATCGACGTTGCGCACCGGCTTGCGATCGGCTGTGCGCCAGCCGCGACGCTTCCACGCCCGCATCCATTCGGTTACGCCCTTCATCACGTATTGCGAATCGGTCACGATCCGCACGCTGCAGGGGCGCTCGAGCGTTTCCAACGCCTGGATCACGGCCATGAGCTCCATGCGGTTGTTGGTCGTGTCGGGCTCGAAGCCGTAGAGCTCGCGCTGCTTGCGGGCGGCGCTGAGAAGCGCCCCCCAGCCACCCGGCCCCGGATTGCCCCGGCACGCGCCGTCGGTATAGATGACCACGGTCTCCGCCATATGTCTCGCCCAAGCCCTATCCGGCGCCGGCGGCCCGAGCGCGGCGGTGCTCGCCATACCCCATCGGTCTCACCGGCCCCCGTACGCGGACCCCGGCGGGCGCCCACTCGCGGCCCAGGGGGATCGGCGTCACCGGCACCGAGTGCTTGCGCGCCAATAGCAGATAGACCCCGCCCGCGCCGGGCAGCAGCCGCCCGAGGTGCTCCATCGGGGCGAGTCGTCGACGCAACCACCCCCGCTGGAGCGGCGGGGTGTGCCACACCGTCTCGCGCTCGCGCAGGCGGATTCCGAGTAGCGTCAGCCAGTCGCTGACGCGACCGGGACTGTAGAAATACCCGGACCAGGGGACCCAGTTGCCCGCCAGGGCGCGGCGGACCCCGAACAGGCTCCACGGGTTGAACCCGATGACGAGGACGTGGCCGTCGAGCCTGAGCACCCGATCGACCTCGCGCAACAGGCGGTGGGGGTCGTCACAGAATTCCAGCGCGTGCGCGAGCACCACCAGATCCGCCGACCGCGTCGCTAGCGGCAACTGCGCGGGGTCGGCGCGGATACCGTCACAGCCGTCGCCGGTGAGATGGACGCGGTGGATCAGCCCGCGCCCCGTGAGCAAATCGACACCGTACTGGGTGCCGCCGATCTGGACGCAGTGCAGCGAATACAGATCACGCAGGATCGAGCCCGTTCGCGCCGCGATGCGCTCGTGCAGGGCCTCGCCCAGGCCCGAGGCGTACCACTCACGCAGCGCGGTCTGCGCTTGATCCCAGGAGAGTGCGCGGGGTCGATCCACGGTCTCGCAATGTCCCCGATGGCGGCGCGTCTGCGGCCGCGCTATTGTACCCCGTTGCCGACGTCGCCCGCAGTGTCCTTCGCTGTCTTGCGCATACCGAGGGGAGCCGGTACGTTTCCTGCATGGCCACCACCACGCGCCACGCCACGATGCGCAGCGAGAGATCATGTCCGAAGCCGTGACCACGAAAGAGCTGGGCCGGTTCGTCCCGCTCAACGCGCTGAGCCCGGACAACCTCAAGGAAGTCGCCAAGAAGGCGCGCCGCATCAGCGTGCCCACCGGGCGCTATCTCTTCCGCGACGGCGAGCGCCCGAGCGAGCAATTGTTCCTGCTCGAGGGCACGGTCGAGTTCGTCGGCTATGAGGGGGTCGAGCAGACCATCGACGCCACCATGGAGGAAGCGCAGGGTTCGCTGGACAACGCCGGCCCCCAGGCACGCGCCGCGCGCGCGAAGACACAGGTCACCGCCCTCGCCGTTGACCGCGACATGCTCGATTTGATGCTGACCTGGGATCAGACGGGCAGCTACAACGTCGAGGACTTGAGCGAGGCGGACCACCCAGCCGGCGAGGACGACTGGATGACGCGGCTGCTGCAAACCGAGTGCTTCCGGCGCATCCCGCCCGCCAACATCCAGGCGATCTTTCAGCGCATGGAGCCGGTGCAATTCAAACCGGGCCAGGAAGTGATCCGCCAGGGCGAGGCCGGCGAGTACTTCTACATCATCCGCGAGGGGCGGTGCCTGGTCACGCGCGCGACCAAGGCGAAGCCCCAGGGCGTGCGTCTGGCCGAGCTGGGCCCGGGCGACAGCTTCGGCGAGGAGGCGCTCATCTCCGACAAAGAGCGCAACGCCACCGTGACCATGGTGTCGCGCGGCACGCTGATGCGCATGTCCAAGGCGGACTTCAAGCAGCTACTCAACGAGCCGTTGCTGCAATACATCGACTACGACGAGGCGGCGGAGCTGGCCACCGCCGGCGCCCAGTGGATCGACGTCCGCCTGCCGGGTGAGTTCGACGACGGACATGTCGCGGGCGCGGTCAACATCCCGCTGTTCTTCCTGCGCAAGAAGGCGGAAAAGCTCGAGCGCGATCGCACCTACATCGTCTACTGCGACTCGGGGCGGCGTAGCTCGGCCGGCGCGTTCCTGCTCAGCGAGCGCGGCTTCGAGGCCCGGATCCTGCGCGGCGGTATCGCGCAAGCGCCCTCCGAGGCCGTCGAGAAAAGCGCAACCGAGCAGGGCTAGGCCGGCCCTCAGGCATCGGCGTCGACCGGGGGCACGGGCCGCTCAGGCCCCTGTGTGCCGCGATAGCCCGGCAGTTGCTGCGGGTCGATGTCGTCGATCTGGTCGCTTCGCAGGAATCGCTGGGCGTATTGGCGATAGACCCCGCTGTCGACGAACACATCGAACAGATCCGGATCGATGTGCCCCTCCTGGCACATCCGGCCCATGATGTGGAGGCACTCCGATAGCGGCTTCGCCGGCTTGTAGGGCCGATCGCCGGCGCTCAGGGCCTCGAAGACATCGGCGATCGCCATGACGCGGGCCGGCACCGGCATCTCATCGCGGCTGAGGCCATAGGGATAGCCCCGCCCGTCGACGCGCTCGTGGTGATAGGCCGCGTACTCCGGCACCCGGGCCAGGTGGCGCGGGAACGGCAAGCGCTCGAGCATGCGGATGCTGGCCGAGACGTGATCCCGCATGATCGCCACCTCGCGGTCGTTGAGCGTGCCGCGCTGGACCGTGAGGTTGTCGACCTCCTCGGCGGTGAGCAGGGGCTGCTCGACACCGCCGGCATCGTGCCAGCGGCGCTCGGCGATCGCCTCGACCCGCGCGCGCTCCGCCTCGGTCATGCGCTCACCCCCGACATTGACCCGTCGCAAGAAGGCCAACTCGTCGTCGTAGCGCGCCACGGTCCGATCGCGTTCGGCCTCCAGGCGCTCGGCCTCGTCGTCGTCGCCGGCGCCATGGGCGCGCCCGACGGACTCGGCATACGCGGCCCGTGTCTGGGCCCGCAGGCAGGCGAAGCGCGCGGCGATCTCCTCGATACGGTCGTGCACCGTCTCCAGCTTGGTCGCCTTGTCCATGACGTGCTCGGGCGTGGTGATCTTGCCGCAATCGTGCAGCCAGCCCGCCAGATGCAGCGTGTAGCGATCGTCGGCATCCATGCGGAATGAGCCCATCGGCCCCTGCTCGGTCGCATGGGCGGCGTCGGCGAGCATCATGGTGAGCTCCGGCACACGCCGGCAGTGGGCACCGGTGTACGGCGACTTCTCGTCGATGGCCTGCGCGATCATCTGGACGAAGGCCTCGAACAGCTCGCGCATATTGTCGAGCAGGCGCTTGTTGGTGAGCGCGATCGCCGCCTGCGAGGCCAGCGACTCCGCCAATTGCTGCGCCGCGCTCGAGAAGGCCACCGTTTCACCGCCGTCGAGGGCGTTGATCAACTGCAGCACGCCGATGACCGCCCCCTGGTGATCGCGCATCGGCACCGTGAGCAGCGACCGCGTGCGATAGCCGGTGCGGCGATCGAACGCTTGCGTCCCCGAGAAATCGTACGAGCTCGCCTCCGCGTAGACGTCGGGGATGTTGATCGTCGCCTCGCGGAGCACGCAGCTCGTGACCACGAGGCTGCGGTTGGGCTCGCCATCGAGGGCGAGCGGGACCGGCTCGAGCGGCACGGGCTCGCCGCTGGCGCCGCCGAATTCGATACCGAGCGAATCCGTGCTCATGATCTCGAACTCCACGTAGCCGTCATCGCGCACCAGGTACAGGCTGCCGCCGTCGGCTTGGGTGAGCTCTTTCGCGCTGCGCAGGATACGCTCGAGCAAGCGGGTGGTGTCAGCTTCGGCCGACAGGGCCACGCCGATCGCGTTGAGGCGCTCGATGCGCTCGAGCAGGATGCGCGCGTCCTCATTCGACTCGGTCATAGGCTGGGCCCGTGTCGATCGACGACACAGTGACAATAGCACGAGCGAGGCACCGCACCGATTGCCACCCCTTCCGCGTGTCGATGTTTTGAGTATCATCGACGCCACAAGGGCGGCTTCGGAGCACCGATGAAGCGCAGCTTCTGGAGATCCGACTGGTTCCTGGGTCTCGCCATCAGCCTCGTGTTCATCGTCCTGTCGGGCACCGCGCTGCTGCAGAGCCTCGAGCGCAGCGTCTACGACTGGGGCGTACAAGCAGCCGAAGCCGAGCCCAGCGAGCGCGTCGCGGTGATCGCCATCGACGACGAGAGCATCGGCAACATCGGCCGCTGGCCGTGGCCGCGTGACCGCCATGCAGCGCTCATCGACAAGCTCGCCAGTGCCGGCGCCGACGCCATCGGCTACACCGTGCTGTTCCTCGAGCCCCAAACCGATCCGGGGCTGCGCTACATCCGCGACGCGCTCGACTACTACAGCGAGAGCGATCTCGGGAGGCTGCCACAGGCCATCGGCGACGAGGGTGTCGCCCAGCGCGCAAGCGAGCAGCTGGGCGCGTTGCGCGAACGCCTCGCCCAGGCCGAGCGCGAGCTCAACACCGATCGCCAACTGGCGCGCGCGCTATCGAAAGCCGACAACGTCGTCCTCGGCATGCCGTTCCGTCTGGGCGTGCCGCGCGGCAAGCCCGACAGCCCGTTGCCCGGATTCGTGCAAGCCAACCGCCTGAGCAACGTTGCCCGCGCGAGCGGGCCACGCCAGCAGTACCTGGGCCTGCCGGCCAAGGCGGCGACCCCGCCGATCGCGCCGCTGGGCGAGGCGGCGAGTGCCATCGGCCACCTCAATTTCAATCCCGACATCGACGGCAGCGTGCGCTCGGAGGCGCTCGTGCTCGACTATTTCGGCGATTACTATCCGTCGATGTCGCTGATGCTCGCGGCGAAAGGGCTCAATCTCTCGACCGAGGACATCCTGCTCCGGCCCGGTCAAGGCGTCGCGCTGGGTAATCTCGACATCGGGACCAATTCCGTTTTCGAGATGAAGACCTTCTTCTATGACGAGTCGGCCAGCGGCGAACGACCCTTCGCGGTCGATTCATTCCATGCGGTGCAGTCGGGCCGGATACCCGCCGAGAAGTACAAGGACAAGATCGTCCTGGTCGGCGCCACCGCCACGGGGGTGGGCGATGCCCAGGTCACCCCGGTCAATGCCGCCACGCCCCCGGTGATCACCCTGGCTCACGCGGTCTCGAGCATCCTCGAGGAGGACTTCTTCACTCAGCCGCAGTGGAGCCAGTGGGCGCAGTGGGGGGCTTTCCTGGCGGTGCTGCTCTATCTCGCACTATTGGTGCCGCGTCTGCGCGGCGGCATCTCGGCCGCGATCGCCGTCGTTTTGTTCATCGGCCTGCTGAGCGCCGAGTACGCCTTGTTGATCACGGAGCAGATGTGGCTCGAGCTGGCCTCGCCCGCCGCGCTCGTCGTGGTCGGCTATACCCTGATGATGACCAAGCGTTTCCTCGCCACCGAGCGCGGCAAGATGGCCTCGGACGCCGAGTCGGCCGAGAGCAACCGCATGCTGGGGCTATCGTTCCAGAGCCAGGGCCAGCTCGACATGGCGTTCGAGAAGTACCGCAAGTGCCCGCTCGACGACAACATGATGGAGGTGCTCTACAACCTGGCGCTCGATTACGAGCGCAAGCGCCAATTCAACAAGGCGGGCAATGTCTACGACTACATGGCAAAGCACGACCCGAACTATCGCGATGTGCCGACGCGGCGCAAGCGCTCCAAGCAGATGGAGGAGACCGTCGTGCTCGGCGGCAGCCAAGGCGGTGGCTCCGGCACGATGGCGCTCGACGGCAGCGAAGGCGTGGAAAAGCCGAAGCTCGGGCGTTACGACGTCGAGAAAGAGCTCGGCAAGGGTGCGATGGGTACCGTCTATCAAGGCCGCGATCCCAAGATCAATCGCGTCGTCGCCATCAAGACCCTCGCGCTTTCCGAGGAATTCGAGGAGGACGAGGTCGAGGACGTCAAGAACCGCTTCTTCCGTGAGGCCGAGACCGCAGGGCGGCTCAACCACCCCAACATCGTCACCATCTACGACGCCGGCGAGGAGCACGATCTCGCCTACATCGCCATGGAGTATCTCCAGGGCAAGGATCTCAGCCCCTACACCAAGCCGGGCAACCTGCTGCCGCCGGACAAGGCCTTCGAGGTCATCGCGCAATGCGCGGATGCGCTGGGCTATGGTCACGAGCACAACGTCGTCCATCGCGACGTCAAGCCCGGCAACATCATGTACGACCCCGAATCGGGCACGCTCAAGATCACCGATTTCGGTATCGCCCGTATCACCGACTCGAGCAAGACCAAGACCGGCATGGTGCTCGGTACCCCCTCGTACATGTCACCCGAGCAGTTGGCCGGCAAGAAGGTCGACGGGCGCTCGGATCTGTTCTCGCTGGGCGTGATGTTCTATCAATTACTGACGGGCAAGCTCCCATTCAGCGCGGACAGCATGGCCACGTTGATGTATCGCATCGCCAACGAGGCCCATACGCCCGTCCAGGAGCTACGCTCCGATCTGCCCGAGTGCGCGGGCCGCGTTATCGACCGCGCACTCGACAAGGACCCCGACAAGCGCTACGGCGATGGCCACGAGATGGCCCGCGCGATCCGCGAGTGCGCCGGTATGCTGCAAGGCGAGGGGTAGGGACGCGTTGTCTCGAGCGGATCACCAGAACCGCATCGCCATTGCCGCGACCACGGATACGGGGCGCAAGCGCAGCCACAATGAGGACAACGTCGGCAACGACATCGACCGCGGCATCGCGGTCGTCGCTGACGGCATGGGCGGTCACAAGGGCGGCGCCACCGCCAGCCAGCTCGCCGTCGACACCACCCTCAAACGTCTCACCGACGGGCTCGATACGGGCGTCGGCGACGGTGACGGCGCGGGCTTCACCGGCGAGAGCGTGCTCGCGCGCGAGGCGCTCGAGCAGTCGAACCGGGTCATCCACGACACGGCCGCCCACCACCCACAATACGAGGGGATGGGCACCACCCTCGTGGCGGCCGTTTTCTACGAGGACCAGCTCACCCTCGCCCACGTGGGCGACTCGCGCGCCTACCGCCTGCGCGACGGCCACCTGGAGCAGCTCACCCGCGATCACACCCTCATGCAGGAGCTCATCGAACGCGGCTTCTACACGCCCGAGGAGGCCCGTAAGTCTCTCAATCGCAACGTCGTCACACGCGCTCTCGGGATCGAGCCCGAGGTGCAGGTGGACGTGCAGGAGGAGGTCGCCCTGCCCGGCGATCTGTACCTGCTGTGCTCCGACGGGCTCAACGACATGCTCGACGACGACACCATCCGGTTAACTTTGACCGACTTGGGTGATAACCTCCAGCAAGGGGCAAACAGGCTGATCGAGCAGGCCAACGAGCAAGGCGGACAGGACAACGTATCGGTCGTGCTCGTCAAGGTGCTCAAGCCGCTTGCCAAGCGCCGAAGCTGGCTCAGACGCTTCGTCGACTGGTTCCAGTGAACCCGAGACCCTACGCGGAATCCCCATGGCCAAACTAACCGTGCGCTCCAACGGGAAGACGATCGCCGAGCATGAGCTCGAGAAAGAGGAGATGACGCTCGGGCGCAAATCGGATAACGACATCCAGGTCGACGACCCCGCTGTGAGCGGACACCACGCGCGCATCCTGACGATCCTCAACGACTCGTTTCTGGAAGATCAGAACAGCACGAACGGCACTTACGTCAACGGGTCGCTGGTCAAGAAACATGCGTTGCAGGACGGCGACGTCATCGCGGTGGGCAAGCACATGCTCACCTTCAGCAACGACGACGCCGACGACGAAGGCGAGCACGAAAGCACCATGATCATCCGCCCCGATGCGGCGGGCATGCCAGCCAAGGAGAACACCGATAACGATTCACTGGACCGTTCCGTGAATCAGATCGGCGCCGACTTGGTCGCCGAGTCCGAGAAGCAGCAGTCGCAAGCGGCCAAGCAGAACGCGTTGTTGCGCGTCGTAAGCGGTGCCAATGCCGGCCAAGAGCTGAAACTCACCAAGGCGTTGACCACACTCGGCAAGCCCGGTGTCCAGGTCGCCGCCGTCACCCGGCGCGCGGACGGCTATTACCTGATCCAGGTCGAGGGAGCGGAAACCTCGCATCCCACTGTCGATGGCCAAGCCGTGGGCACGGAAGCGGTCAAGCTCGAGGACAAATCGGTCATCGACGTCGCGGGTGTCAAGATGGAGTTCGTGCTGACCTAGCCATCGCCCATGCGCGCCGCCCCGGCGCCGGGTTGGCTCGCCCGGTCGCATCCCGGTGTGTTGGCCCGGATGGGTCGAACGTCGAATCGACGGGCGCCGGCGGCATCGGCGCTGCCTCGCGCCCGTTCGCTCGACGAGATGAGCACGGCCATCCCCGGAGTGCGCCCCCGGCGGCGGCAAGCGACGCCGCAGCAGCGAGCGCACGCGGGGGTGGCGATGGCCAACCCCGACGTCGTGCTCCGGCGCACGGGCGGCGCGCATTTCCCATCCGGCCCGGACATACCCGCGCTCGCCGCGCCGTGTCCTATATGGGCCCCGCCGCGGTGACCGGGGTCGTGCGAACAGCCCTCGGAAGGTTGGCGATGGCCAAGTGGACGATCCAGCGCCAAGTCCTCGTGATCGCCCTGCTACCGGCGGCGCTGGTCGCGGCCGTCCTGACCCTGTATCACGCATGGAACCGCGTGGGCACGCTCGAGGCCGATCTGCTGGAACGCACACGCAGAGTGGCGAATCACTACGCCGCGCTGGCCCCGGATGGCGTGACCGCGCGCGATCCCGAAGGCCTGCGCGGCCTCGCCGAGGCCAGCCTGGGCCAGGATCCCGCGCTCGCGCGGATCACCATTACGGGCCCCGAGGGCGCCACGCTTGCCAGCGCGCGGCGTGGCGACTTCGACGCCAACGCGCTCCAGGCCCAGCCCGGCGCCTTCCGTACCGTTACGCGACCGATCATCCCTCGAGCAACCGGCACGGACGGCAGCCCCGTGGCCTCGCAGCCCATCGGTGAGATCGAGGTCATCATCGACACGCGCTCGATTCACGAGCGGCAATGGCGCGTTGTCGCGCGGAGCTTGGCGGTATCCGTTCTGGCGCTCGCACTGGTGGGCGCTGTGGCTCTCCAGATCGGCCGGGGCGTGACGCAGCCCATACACCGGATCAACGACGCCATCGCCCGCGCGCGCTCCGGTGAGCGCGGTCTCGCTCGTCTCCCGTGGGCCGTTGGCGAGCCCGAGTCACTCGAGCGCAGCATCACCGAGATGGCCCGAGCCGTCGAAGACCAACAGTCGACCCTGCAGGCACGCGTGGATCGCAAAACGGCCGAGCTCGGATCCACGCTCGAGGAGCTGGAAAAGCGTAACGCCGAGCTCGAAGAACTCCACCTCGAGGCACAAGCCGCCAGCGACTTCAAATCGCGTTTCCTCGCCAACATCAGCCACGAGATTCGTACGCCGATGAACTCGATCGTGGGCTTCGCGGAGCTGCTTGAGCGCGCCGACCTCGATGCGGTCGAGGCCGACTATCTGGAGAACATCCGCGAGTCGGCACGCAGCCTGCTGGGGCTGCTCAACGGCATCCTGGATCTGTCCAAGATCGAGTCGGGGCGCATGGAGCTCGAGCAGGTGGAGACGGATCTCAACGCCGTCCTCGTCGAGGTATTCCACCTATTCGGCCCGCACGCGATGCGCAAGGGCGTCGAGTTCCTCGTCCACCCCGTACCCGAGCAGGTCAACTGGGTCTACACCGATCCCCTGCGACTGAAACAGGTGCTGATCAATCTCGTCAGCAACGCGGTCAAGTTCACCGAGGAAGGCTATATCGAGCTCGCCGCCACCGGCCGCATCGACGACGACGGGCGCGCCGAGGTGCGCTTCTCCGTCGCCGACACCGGCTCGGGCATCCCCGAGTCGGCCCAGACACGCCTGTTCCAGGCCTTTGCCCAGGGGCGACCCCGAGGGGATCCGGCTCCCGAGGACGCCAACGTCGGGACCGGCCTGGGTCTGCACATCGCCAGCGAGATCGTTTTCCTCATGGACGGCTCCATCGAGTTCACCAGCGAGCCCGGTTTCGGCACCACGTTCTGGTTCACCACCGCCCTGGAGTGTGCCGACCACGTGGCGATTCCCGCGCAATCCGGCGCACGTCAGCGCCTCTTGCTCGTCGACGCGGACGACAAGTCGCGCCCGGTGTACACGCGCGTACTCGAGCGCGCCGGTTACCACATCGACGCCAGCCCGGCTTCGCCCGCCCCGTCCGCGACCGAAGCGGTCGACGCAGTGGTGGTGCACGTGCCCGCTAGCGCCATCGTCCGCGCCGACCTGCCCGCCCCCGTGACCGACGCGACGGGGCCGGTCCGCCCGCAGTGCGCCCTGGCCCACGCACCCAATCCCGAGATCCGGGAGCACCTGCGCCGGGCCGGCTTCGACGAGGTCGTGCCCAAGACCCCCGACGTCGCGGTGCTCAACCGAGCGCTGCAAGCGGCGATCGGCATTACCGTCGATGAGCCCAGCGAGGCGCGCGGAGGCCACTCCAGCCCGACCCTGCCCGAGGGACTGCGGATACTCATCATCGACGACCACCCCGTCAACCGCCGGTTGTTCGTCTCCTATCTCGAGGACGAGCGCGGCGACGCCGTCGCCGTGGGCGCCAGCGACGAGGCGCTGTACTACATCGAGACCCAGCATTTCGATGCCGTGTTGCTCGATATCCACCTACCCGACCGCGACGGCATCGCCACGGCCGAGGCGATTCGCTCCAGCGGCACGACCAACGCCTTGATCCCGATCATCGCCATCACGGCCGATGCGTTTCAGGACCAAAACGAACGCGCCATGGAAGCGGGCATCAACGAGCTGCTGATCAAGCCGGTCACGCGCGAGGAGCTGCGCGCGGCCCTGGCCACGTGGTATCTCGACGCCCGTGCCGGACCGCTCTGGGACGATGCCCCCAGCCCGAGCGACGCGGGCGTCGGCGATGGCGCTGCCAGTCCAGCAACGCCGCCGGCCTACGATCACGCCGAGGCAGTGCGGCGCGCCGCCGGGCGCGAGGACGTCGCCGCGGAGCTGTTCACCGTGCTCCGGCGAAGCCTTCCCGAGACGCGCGAGCGCCTGGTCGAGGCGATGGCATCGCAAGACGCCGACAGTGTCCGTGCATCGGCCCACAGCCTGCGCGGCGCCGTCGCGTACTGTGGCGTGCCCCGGCTCGAGGCAGCCGTCGCGTCGGTCGAGCGCACGGCCCAGGAGGGCCGTTCGGAGGCGCTGTGGCGCGAGCTGGAGGAGTTGCTCAACGCGATCGACGAGGTCAGCGTCCTGGACACGCCCGGCACCGGCCCCGATAGCGCCTGACGCCGGCCGACACCGGGCTCAGCGGCGCGCGTCGCGCATCAAGCGCTTCATATCCCGCACCGCCGCCGGCAACCCGGTCATGATCGCGCGGGCGATGATGGCGTGGCCGATATTGAGCTCGCGCACCGCGGGGATCGCCGCGACCGGCTCGACATTGCGATAGTCGAGCCCGTGACCCGCGTGTGCCCGCAGCTCACAATCGCGCGCGTGCTCGAGTGCGCGCGCGACCCCGTCGAGCTCGCGTTGCTGGCTGACATCGTCGCCCGCGTCGGCGTAAGCGCCGGTGTGGATCTCGACGGCGGCTGCGCCACAGCGCGCGGCCGCCTCGATTTGGCCGCGATCGGCGTCGACGAACAGCGATACATCGATACCCGCCGCGGCGAGCTCGCCGCAGACGCGGGCGAGGCGGTGCTCGTCGGCGACGACGTTCAAGCCCCCCTCGGTCGTCAACTCGGCCCGACGCTCCGGCACGAGACAGCAATCGTCCGGACCGATGTCGCGGGCGATAGCCACCATCTCGTCGGTCGCTGCCATCTCCAGGTTGAGCCGCGCGCGCACGTGCTCGCGAATATGGGCGACATCACGGTCCTGGATGTGGCGGCGATCCTCGCGCAGATGCAGCGTGATACCGTCGGCGCCGGCATCACAGGCGAGGTATGCCGCCTGCAGGGGATCGGGATACGGTGTGCCGCGTGCTTGGCGCACGGTCGCGACATGATCGAGATTCACGCCCAATCGGATCGGTTCGGTCAATGGACCAATCTCCCTGTTGCTAGCGACGGCACAAGCCCCGTAGCCCCGCTTCAGGCCCGCCAGCCGAAGCGGCGGGCGACGGCTCTTTCGGTAGTGGCAGCGCCGCGATTTTGCTACCTTGATCGTAATGCCAAACGGAACGGCCTGAGCCGCCCAAGTGCATCACCAGCGCCTCATCCGAGTCGCGATCAGTATCGCGCTCATCCTGCCGTTTCTTCTCCACGCCAGTGGGACGATGCGGATCGGCATTCTCGAGCAGCTCGAGAACTACGCCTATGATGCGCGGCTCAACCTAACGCTACCGGGCACCCAGGACAAACGCATCACCATCGTCGAGCTCGACGAGGCCAGTCTCAAGGAAGTCGGTCGCTGGCCCTGGCCGCGTGACGAGCTCGCGCAGTTGGTCGACCAGCTCTACGAGCGCTATGACGTCGACGCGCTCGGCTTCGATATCGTATTCGCCGAGAAAGACCGCAACCGTGGCCTCGCGACCCTGCGCGAGCTCGCCCGGGGGCGCCTCTCCGACAACGAGGCCTTCCAGCGCACCGTCGAGGAGCTCGGCGCGCGACTGGATCGCGACCGGGTCTTCGCCCGCGCTCTCGAGGGGCGCAGCGTCGCCCTCGGCTACTTCTTCCGCAGCTCGGTCGAGCAGGGCAATGCGACCAGTGGCACGCTGCCCGAGCCCATCGGCACCGTGGATGCGACGGGCGCCGAGGACCTGCCCATCCCCCAGCCCGAGGGCTTCGGTGGCAATCTCGCGATCCTCCAGGACAGCGCCGCCGGCGGTGGCTTCTTCGACAACCCGTTGGTCGGCAGCGACGGCGTGTTCCGCCGCGTCCCCCTCATCCAGCAGTACGACGGTGCGCTCTACGAGCTGCTTGCGCTGGCGACGCTGCGCGCCGCCATGGACTGGCCGCCGGTCGAGCTCGAGGTCGTGCGCGATGGTCGCAACTATCGCGCGCTCGAGGCCGCCCGCGTGGGCGATCACCGTATCCCGCTCGACCGGCAAGGCGCCGTGCTGGTGCCCTATCGCGGGCCCCAGGGCAGCTTCCCCTACGTCTCGGCCAAGGATGTGCTCGACGGCTCGGCGGATCCGTCGTTGCTCGAGGACAAGATCGTGCTGCTCGGGGCGACGGCCGCCGGCCTGCTCGACCTGCGTACCACGCCGGTGCAGAACGTCTATCCCGGTGTCGAGGTCCACGCCAGCGTCATCTCGGGGATCCTCGATCAACGCATCAAGCAGCGCCCGGCCTACCTGCTCGGCTACGAGTTCATCCTGTTGGCCTTGATCGGCCTGATCATGACCGCGGGTTTGCCATTCCTGTCGCCGCTGTGGCTATCCGCGGCGACGGGCGGGCTCACAGTGCTCACCATCGCCGCCAACATGGCCGCTTGGAGTGCGGGCAACCTAGTGCTCCCGCTGGCGTCGCCGCTCGCGCTGATCCTCGTGTTGTTCGTGTTCCATGTCGCCTGGGGCTTCTTTGTCGAGACGCGCGGCAAGCGCCAGCTGGCCAAGCTCTTCGGCCAATACATCCCGCCCGAGCTCGTCGAGGAAATGGACCGCGACCCGAGCGAGGTTACGCTCGCGGGCGAGAGCCGCGAGATGACCGTGCTGTTCTCCGACGTCCGTGGCTTCACGAGTATTTCCGAGACCTTGAGCCCTGAAGAGCTCACGCGGCTCATGAACACCTTCCTCACGCCCATGACGCGGGTCATCCACAATCATCGCGGCACCATCGACAAGTACATGGGCGACGCCATCATGGCGTTCTGGGGCGCACCACTGAACGATCCCGACCACGCCAAGCACGCCGTCTTCGCCGCGCGCGAGATGCTGCAGACGATGGCGTCGTTACAGGCCACTTTCGAGCGCGAGGGCTTGCCCGCGCTGGAGGTGGGCATCGGTCTCAATACCGGCGTCATGAACGTCGGCAACATGGGCTCGGAGTTCCGCATGGCCTACACGGTGATGGGCGATGCGGTGAACCTGGGCTCGCGCCTGGAGGGGCTGACGCGTACCTACGGCGTGTCGTTGATCGTCAGCGAGACCACCAAGGATGCGGTCCCCGAGTTCGAATACCGCCAGCTCGACGTCGTGCGGGTGAAAGGCAAGGATCGCCCCGTGGCCATATTCGAGCCGCTTGCCCCGATCGAGGAGATGGAGCGCCAGCGCCGCAAGGATCTCAAGCGCTACCACGCCGCGCTGGAGCAGTACTGGCGCCAAGAGTGGGATGCCGCCGAGCGCGAGTTCTTCTCGCTATCGCGGGAATACCCCGAAGACCCGCTGCCGCCGATGTACCTCGACCGAATCGGGCACTTCCGCCAAGAGCCGCCCCAGCCCGACTGGGACGGCGTGTTCACCCACAAGATCAAGTAACGCGGCCCGCCCGCGCCGACAGCGCCCGGCAATCGGATTTGTCGGCGGTGCAGCGGGTGAACTATGATCGCGTCAACTCACACCAAGCGGAGAGCGTTGCGCCATGGGCTTTCTCGAAGGCAAGCGTGCGTTGATCACTGGCGTCGCCAGCAAGCGGTCCATCTCCTGGGGCATCGCGCGGGCGATGCACGCGCAAGGCGCCGAGCTCGCTTTCACCTACCAGACCGACAAGCTGGAGTCACGCGTGCGCGAGCTCGCCAATCAAGTCGACTCGGATTTCCTGATGCCGCTGGATGTGAGCTCGGACGAGCAGATCCAGCAGGTCGCCGACACCCTCGCCGAGCAATGGGGGCACGTCGACATCGTGGTGCACGCCATCGCCTACGCCCCGCGCGACCATCTCGACGGCGATTACCTCGCCCATCTCACGCGCGAGGGCTTCAGCCAGTCGCACGACATCAGTTCCTACAGCTTCGCCGCCATGGGCCAGGCGTTCCGACCGCTCATGACCGGCCGCAACGCCAGCCTGATCACGCTGACCTACCTGGGGGCCGAGCGGGCGCTGCCCAACTACAACGTCATGGGAGTGGCGAAGGCCAGCCTCGAGGCGAACATGCGCTACATGGCGTATTCGCTCGGCCCGCAGGGGATGCGTGTTAATGCGATCTCGGCCGGTCCCATCCGCACGCTCGCGGCCTCCGGCATCGGCGACTTCCGCAAGCTCCTCGACGAGGTCGAGGCCTGCGCACCGCTGCGGCGCAACGTGACCATCGACGACGTGGGCAACACGGCCGCCTTCCTCGGCTCCGATCTCGCCGCGGGCATCACCGGCGAGGTCATCCACGTCGACAGCGGTTTCAGCACCACCGCGATGCGCCCCGTCTGAAGCCGCCCCGCGCACGCGATCACTGAGCGGGAGTTACTGCCGGCGCGCTAGCCGCGCCACGCGGAGCCCCACTTGGCCGCGCCGACGGGCTACTGCTGACGCGTGCCGCCCTGGCCCTGGCGCTCGTCGGGATCGTGGCGCACGATCTCGGCATCGCTCTTCAGGCCCTCGATCCAGGCGCGCAGCTCGGCGCGTGATAGACCTTGGCGCAGCCGCTGGCGGGCGTTGTCGACCGCCTCTTGCTCGACGGCGGGTAGCCGGCTGCCACTGACCGCCACCACGGCTCGCCCGCCACTGGTATCGGCCGTGCTGTAGCGCGCGTCCTCGCCATCGGGCGGCGCCACATTGAACGCCGTCTGGATCAGTCGACGCCCGAGATCGCCGCCCTCGCGAGCGATCCAGCCGGCATCGTTGAAGCTCACCCCCTCGGCCTGCGCGAGCGCCTGGGCGTCGGTCCCGTTGCGCAGCTGGGCCAACGTCTCACTCGCCCACGTCTCGAGCTCTTGCTCGACCTTTTGCTGGACGAGGTCTTGGCGCACCTGCTCGCGCACGGCCTCGAGCGGCTTGGCCTTCGGCGGTCGTTCGCCGTTGACCCGCAGCACCGCGACATGGCGCTCGCCCAGCTCGACGATCTCGCTGTTGCGACCCTCGGCCAACACGGACTCGCTGAACGCTTTTCGGCGCACCGCCTCATTGCCGGCGATCCCCTCGCCCTGCTGGCGCGAGAACCAATCGCTCTCCTCGATTTCCAAGCCGACCGCCTCGGCCGCCGGGGCCAGCGTCCCGGGATTCTCGTAGGCCTCGTTCTTGAGCACCTCGACGCGGTCGTAAAACAGTCGCTCGGCGCGCTGCTTGGCCAGCTTGTCCCGGATCTGATCGCGCACGGCCTCGAACGGCTGCGGCTCCGGCTCGCGCACGTCCTCGAGCTTGATCACGTGGTAGCCGAAGCTCGTTTTTACCGGCCCTGCGATGGCGCCCGGCTCGTCGAGGTCGAAAAGCGCTTCTTCGAACGACCCCACCATGTCCCCGCGGCCAACGTAACCGAGGTCGCCGCCGTCCGTGGCCGAGCCGGGATCGTCGGAGTATTGCTTGGCGAGGGCGTCGAAATCACCCCCCTCGCGCACGCGCTCGGCCAGACGCTCGGCCTGCTGGCGCGCCTCGCGCTGGGCCTCATCGCCGGCATCATCGGGAACCTGGATCAGGATGTGCGACGCCTTGCGCTCGGCGGCCTGGCGATACTGCTTCTTGTTCGATTCGTACTGCGCACGCAGCTCTTCCTCGGGGATCTCGATCTGCTGGCCCAGATCGTCGAGCGTAAGCTCGATATAGCGCGCCCGGACGCGCCGCGGAGTCTGGAAACGCTGCTGATTGGACTCGTAGTAGCTGCGAATGGCCTCGTCGCTGATCTCGACCGTCTCGGCGATCCCGTCGCGAGCGCGCTCGAGCACAGCGACGCGGCGCTCCTCGGCGCTGAGCCGAGCGGCCAGTCGGGCCTCGGCGTCGAACAGCAGCGCCGATTGGCTGACGCCGCTGCGCAGCTGCTCGACCTGATCGCCGCGGCGCACGCGCTCCTCGTACTGCTCCGGCGACAGCCCGACCTGGGACAAACGCTGGCGATAGACTTCGCGATCGAAGCTGCCGTCGCGCTGAAAGGGCTCCTGCTGGCGGATCTTCGCGGCGACCCGCTGATCGCTCACCCGAAGCCCGGCCTCCTGGGCGCGCTGGCGCAATAGCTCACGCGTGATGAGCTGCTCCAGGACCTGCTGGCGCAGCATGCCATCGGTGAACGCATCGGGGAGCTGGCCGTCGAGACGCTGCTGCAGCTGCTGGCGGCGACTGGTCACGGCGCGACTGACCTGGCTTTCTTGAATCGGCTCGCCGTTGACCTCCGCCGCTACTTGCGGATCGGCTCCCTGGAAATAAGCCTGAACGCCCCAAAGGGCGAAGGGAATCGAGATCGCGGCCACGATGGTATAGCCGAGCCATCGCGAGTTCCGGATTCGATCGCTGAACGATTGCAGCATGGTACGCCCGTACGCTTTGGTTTAGTGATGGGGGCAAGCGATCGCGCGACGACCGCATACGGGCTCAACGAATTCGGGGCGCCTCAGGGGCGCCCCGTGATCTCGCTCGAATTTGGCGGAGCGGACGGGACTCGAACCCGCGACCTCCGGCGTGACAGGCCGGCATTCTAACCAACTGAACTACCGCTCCGGTATCTTGGTGGGTGCTGAGGGACTTGAACCCCCGACTTTCGCCTTGTAAGGGCGACGCTCTCCCAACTGAGCTAAGCACCCCCGCGCGCGGGCCAGCTAGTTTACGGCATCCTTCAAGGCCTTGCCAGCCTTGAAGCTCGGCACCCGCGAAGCCTTGATATTGATCTTCTCACCCGTCTGCGGATTACGGCCTTGCCGTGCCTCGCGCTTGCGCGTCAAGAAGGTGCCAAACCCGACGAGCGACACTTGGTCACCCTGGCGCAACGTATCGCCGATCACGTCGACCATGGCATCCACCGCCTTCGACGCGGTCGACTTGGGAATGTCCGCGTTCTGTGCGACGGCCTCAATGAATTCTGTTTTGTTCATCAAGTAGTCCCTCAGGGTTGTTCGGATGACAGGAAACGGCCAGCCGCATCGGCTGGGCCAGTCGCCATCCACACCGATTCACGGTGCTCGATTTGGGTGAAGGGCCAAACACCGAGGCACGCATGCTCTCGCGCATCGGCCCCGGCTCGCCGCAGAGGTGCACCCCCTGCCAAACGATCGCGGTTTATAGCAGCCCCTATTTCGGGGTGTCAAACGAAGGCCGCGCCGACGCTCAAGCCGGTGCGACCCCACCGACGGCCTGAGTATACCGGCGCCAGCCGTTGGGGCAAACCGCTCACCGCCTCAGTGGCGACGCAACGGTCCCTTCTCGCTATCCTCGCTGGCCTCATCACGCGAACCGATCGCCGCGATCTGATCGGCGTCGCGTTCCGCCTCGGTCAGGTCCTCCTGCGAAAGCGGAGTCGGCATGCGCTCCAGGGCGATCTCGAGCGCCTGGTCGATCCAGCGGACGGGCCGGATGTCGAGCAGCTCCTTGATGTTGTCGGGGATCTCGGTGAGATCCTTGCGGTTCTCTTCCGGGATCAACACCACCTTGAGCCCGCCCCGGTGTGCGGCGAGGAGCTTTTCCTTGAGGCCACCGATGGGCAGGACCTCACCGCGCAGCGTGATCTCGCCGGTCATGCCCACATCGGAGCGCACCGGGATATCGGTGAGCGTCGACACCAGCGATGTCGCCATGGCCACACCCGCGCTCGGGCCATCCTTGGGCGTCGCGCCCTCGGGCACGTGGATATGGATGTCGCGCTTCTCGTGGAAGCCCGGCTTGAGCCCGAGACGTGCCGCCCGGCTGCGAACGACGGTCAGCGCCGCCTGCACGGACTCCTGCATGACCTCACCAAGGTGGCCCGTATGCGTCAGCCTGCCCTTGCCGAAGGGCATCACGGCCGCCTCGACGTTGAGCAGCTCGCCCCCTGTCTCGGTCCACGCCAGGCCGGTGACCTGGCCGACCTGGTTTTCCTCGTCGGCCTGGCCGTGGCGATAGCGCCGCACGCCGAGATAGTCCTCGAGCCCCTCGACGGTGAGCTCGATCGGGCCCTCGCGCTCGCCCCGCTGGACCTCCTTGACCACCTTGCGACAGATCTTGGCGATCTCGCGCTCGAGGTTGCGCACGCCCGCCTCGCGGGTATAGGCACGCACGGTCTCGCGGATCACGGGCTCGTCGAGCACGAGCTCGCCCTCGCGGAGGCCGTTGTTCTTCATCTGCTTGGGCACGAGATAGCGCTGCGCGATCGCCACTTTCTCGTCCTCGGTATAGCCGGGGATGCGGATGACCTCGAGGCGATCGAGCAACGCCGGCGGGATCGCCATCGTATTGGCCGTGCCGACGAACATCACCTGTGACAGATCGAAGTCGACTTCCAGGTAGTGATCCTGGAACTTGTTGTTTTGCTCAGGGTCGAGCACTTCCAACAGAGCCGACGAGGGATCGCCCCGGAAGTCCATCGACATCTTGTCGAGCTCGTCGAGCAGGAACAGCGGGTTTTTCTTCTTCACCCGGATCAGCGTATTGATGATCTTGCCCGGCATCGAGCCGATATAGGTGCGCCGGTGACCGCGGATCTCGGCCTCGTCGCGAACGCCGCCGAGCGACATGCGCCCGAACTTGCGGTTGGTCGCCCGCGCCATCGACTGGCCAATCGAGGTCTTGCCCACACCCGGCGGGCCGACCAAGCAAAGGATCGGCCCCTTCATGCGCTTCATGCGCTGCTGGACCGCGAGATATTCGAGGATACGGTCTTTGACGCGCTCGAGGCCGTAGTGATCCTCCTCGAGGATCTCCTCCGCACGCTTGAGATCGTGCTTGATCTGCGAGCGCTTGGCCCAGGGTACGCTCACCAGCGTCTCGATGTAGTTGCGCACCACCGACGCCTCTGCCGACATCGGTGACATCATGCGCATCTTGGCGAGCTCGGACTCGGCCTTCTCGCGCGCCTCCTTGGGCATGCGCGCCTTGCGCACCTTCTCGGCGAGCTCTTCGACCTCGTTGCCGCCGCCTTCCTCGAGCTCGCCCATCTCCTTCTGGATGGCCTTCATCTGTTCGTTGAGGTAGTACTCGCGCTGGCTCTTCTCCATCTGCTGCTTGACCCGCCCCCGCAGGCGCTTCTCGATCTGCAGCAGATCGATCTCACCCTCGATGACCGCCATCAAGCGCTCGAGGCGCTCGCGGACGTCGGTCATCGCCAGAAGATGCTGCTTCTCCTCGAGCTTGAGCGACATGTGCGCGGCGATCGTGTCGGCCAGGCGCGAAGGGCTGTCGATACCCGACAGGGAATTGAGGATCTCCTGCGGGACCTTCTTGTTGAGCTTGACGTACTGCTCGAAGACATTGGTGACCGAGCGCACGAGCACCTCCGCCTCGCGCTCCTCCTCGATCTCGCCCTCCTCGAGCGGGACGACGTCGGCGGTGAAGTACTCCTCCTCCGCCGGTTCCAGCCCCTCGACGCGGGCGCGGTGGGCGCCCTCGACGAGCACCTTGATGGTGCCGTCGGGCAGCTTGAGCAGCTGCAGGATGGTCGCGAGCGTGCCGACCTCGTATACGTCATCGCGGCCGGGATCGTCGACATCCGCACTCTTCTGCGCAGCTAGCAGGATCTGCTTGCTGCCCGACATCGCGGCGTCGAGCGCGCGGATGGACTTCTCGCGCCCCACGAACAGCGGGATCACCATGTGGGGATAGACCACCACGTCGCGCAGCGGCAAGACCGGCACGTTCTGGTCCTCGTCTGCGGGCACCGGGGCGTTCGTACTCTCGTCTTGTTCCAAGGAAACTCCTGATCAATCGGGTGGGTTAGACAGGTCGCCCATACACACTCAAAGTGGGGGACCGAGCCCATCGTTTCAAGTGAGCGCCGGTGACGCGGCCGGGGTGGAGGCGGGGAAGGAGGCGCTTGACGGGCGATCCGGGCCGCGCGGCGGGCGACCCGCCCCAGTCGTGGGGGCCCGGCCTACTCGTCGGAAGCGGCCCGCTTGTATTCGCCGTGCTCGAGCGCAACCGGCTCGCTATCCGCATCCTGGCCCTCGAGCAGCAAATAGGGACGCGAGTCCCCGCGCACCACCGCGTCGTCGATGATCACGCGGCTAACTTGCTCCTTCGATGGCAGCTCGTACATGGTGTCGAGCAGCACGCTCTCGATGATGGTACGCAACCCGCGAGCGCCCGTGTTACGCGCCATCGCCATGCGCGCGACCTCGTAGAGCGCCGACTCGCGCATCTCGAGCTCGCAGCCCTCCATCTCGAAGAGCTTGGCGTATTGCTTGACGATGGCGTTTTTGGGCTCGGTGAGGATGCGCACCAGGGCGTCGGCGTCGAGCTCCTCGAGCGTCGCCACCACCGGCAGCCGGCCGACGAACTCGGGGATCAGCCCGTACGAGATCAGATCCTCGGGCTCGACGTCCTGGATTACCTCACCGATGTTGCGCTGCTCGTCGCGCGTCTTGACCTCGGCAGAGAAGCCCACGCCGCCCTGCTCCGAACGGTCGCGGATGATCTTGTCCAGACCGGCGAAGGCACCGCCGACGATGAACAGCATGTTGGAGGTGTCGACCTGCAGGAACTCCTGCTGCGGGTGCTTGCGGCCGCCCTGCGGCGGCACCGACGCGATAGTGCCCTCCATGAGCTTGAGCAGGGCCTGCTGCACGCCCTCACCAGAGACATCGCGCGTAATCGAAGGATTGTCCGACTTGCGCGAGATCTTGTCGATCTCGTCGATATAGACAATGCCGCTTTGGGCCTTGTCGACGTCGTAATCACACTTCTGCAGCAGCTTCTGGATGATGTTCTCGACGTCCTCGCCAACGTAGCCCGCCTCGGTGAGTGTGGTCGCATCGGCGATGGTAAACGGCACGTTCAACAAGCGCGCGAGCGTCTCGGCGAGCAGGGTCTTGCCCGACCCCGTCGGCCCGATCATCAGGATGTTGCTCTTGGCGAGCTCGATATCGTCCTTGGACTGGTGGAACTCCAGGCGCTTGTAGTGGTTGTAGACGGCCACCGACAGGACCTTCTTGGCCCGATCCTGTCCGATCACATAATCGTCGAGGGTTCGGTTGATCTCGCCGGGCTTGGGCAGCCGCTGGGTCGACGCGCGCGAGGCGTCTTGCATCTCCTCGCGGATGATGTCGTTGCAAAGGTCGACACACTCGTCGCAGATGAACACCGACGGCCCGGCGATCAGCTTGCGGACCTCGTGCTGACTCTTACCACAAAAGGAGCAATACAGGAGCTTGCCGCTATCCTGCTTGTCGTCTTGGTCACTCATGGGCGTTGGCGCCTCGGCGGGACACGTAAAGACAGGCTTCACAATGCCGTTTCAATGGGCCGATTGCAAGGCGCTGGCCGGGCGCACGCGGGCCCTGTGAGGCCTTCGCGGCGACCGTCCCGTCACCGTTACGCGGAAAACAATCGCCGTGATTGGCTCGATCAATCGCCCTCTTGATCGCGGTTGGCCACGACCCGATCGCAGATGCCGTACTCCACCGCCGCCTCGGCGGTCATGAAGTAGTCGCGCTCGGTGTCCTCGCGGACCCTCTCCAGGTCCTGCCCCGTGTGGCGCGATAGAATCTGGTTGAGCCGGTCGCGCGTCGCCAGGATCTCGCGCGCGTGGATGTCGATGTCGGTGGCCTGACCCTCGTAGCCGCCCAGCGGCTGATGGATCATCACGCGCGAGTGCGGCAGCATGTGGCGCTTGCCCTCGGTGCCGGCAGCCAGCAGGATCGCCCCCATGCTCGCCGCCTGGCCGACGCACAGCGTGTTCACGTGGGGCTTGATGAACTGGATGGTGTCATAGATCGACAAGCCGGCCGTCACGGACCCGCCCGGCGAGTTGATGTAGAGCGAGATGTCCTTGTCCGGATTCTCCGACTCCAGATACAGCAGCTGGGCCACGACCAGATTCGCGACCTGGTCCTCGATCGGCCCTACGAGGAACACCACGCGCTCCTTGAGCAGGCGCGAGAAGATGTCGTAGGAGCGTTCCCCGCGCGGCGTCTGCTCGACGACGATGGGGACCAGGTTCATTGCTTGCTCATCCGTCATTCGCGACCTCACTCGTCAGCCGGCTTGGTTGTTGCGGTTCATCATCTCATCGAAGCTGCTCTGGCGCTCGCTGACGTTGGCGTTGTCGAGGACCCAGTCGATCACCTTGTCCTCGATCACCATCGCCTGCACGCCCTGCAGCATCTCCTGATTCTGGTAGTAGTACTGCTCGACTTGCTGGGGATCCTCGTACGCCGAGGCGAGCTCCTGGACCTGGGCCCGGATGCTCTCCTCGTCGGCCTGGGCACCGGTGTGATTCACCAGCTCTTGTAGGATCAAGCCCACCTGGACGCGGCGGCGCCCCTCGTCCTGGAACAGCTCGTCACCGAGCTGGTCCGCGCTCATCTGGCCACCGAGCTGCTGCTGCATCTGCTCGCGCAGGCGGCCGATCTCGTCGCGGATCAGCGACTGGGGCACCTCGACTGGGTTGCGCTCGACCAGTGCATCCAGCACTTGCTGCTTGACCTGCTTGCGCAGCGCCTGGTTGAGCTCGCGCTCCATGTTGCGCCGCAGCCCGTCGCGCAGCTCGTCGATCGAGCCGCTCTCGATACCGAAGCCACGCACGAACTCCTCGTCAACGGCGGGCACCGTCGCCGCCTGCACCTCCTTGGCCGTGACCTCGAATACCGCCTTGTGGCCGGCGAGCGACTCGACCTGGTAGTCCTCCGGGAACGTAATCTCGACTTCGCGGGTCTCGCCCGCCTGGATGCCCTCGAGCTGCTCCTCGAAACCCTCGATCATCTGATTCGAGCCCAGCTCGATCGGGGTATCCTCGCCCGAGCCGTTATCGAAGGGCTCGCCGTTGATGCGGCCGACGAAATCGATGACGACCTGATCGCCCTGCTGCGCCGGCCGCTCGACCGCCTCGAACTGTTGGCGCTGCTTCTGCAGGGTCTCGACCATATTGTCTATGTCGGCCTCGGTGACCTCCGCGACCGGGCGCTCAACCTCGAGATCGGCGATTGGGCCGAGCTCGACCTCGGGATAGACCTCGAAGGTCGCCCGATAGGAGACACCGCCGCCCTCGCCGTCGAGCTCGGGCTGCTCGATCTGGGGCGAGCCGGCGGGCTGGAGCGCCTGCTCCGTGACCGCCTCCTGCAGCGTCGCCTGGATGACCTCGGACAACACCTCCTGGCGCACCTGCGGGCCGAAGCGATCGCGCACCACGCGATACGGCACCTTGCCTTGGCGGAAGCCGTCGAGCCGGACGTTCTTGCGGAGCTCGTTGAGACGCTCCTCGACAGCGTTGTCGATGCGCTCGGGCGGGACGTCGATCTTGAGGGTGCGTTCCAGGCCTTCCTGGCGTTCGAGCGAAACCTGCATGGGTCTGGGGACTCCGCGATACGCGTATGTAAGGGGGCTCAAACGGAAGGGCCCGCCGGCAGCACCGGCGGGCCCGCAGCATCTGGTGCGAAAGGAGAGACTCGAACTCTCACGGGGGCTCAACCCCCACTGGGACCTAAACCCAGCGCGTCTACCAATTCCGCCACTTTCGCACGGCGCGCGGTGCGCGCACGCGTGCATTATACAAAACGGGCGCGGCTGACCGACAACCGCGCGCCCCGATCGGCCGGCACCGCCGGCTGATGACAACTTGGTGGGCCGTGGAGGACTCGAACCTCCAACCAATTGATTAAGAGTCAACTGCTCTACCAGTTGAGCTAACGGCCCTTTATGTCTCGCCTCCCCGCGCCACCGCCGCCGGGCGCCTTACGTGCACCCGCCGGCGCGCGCTCGCGACGCGCCTCGGTTGGCAACGTCGAGCGGGGATTAATTGGGGTGAGCGATGGGACTCGAACCCACGACGACCGGAATCACAATCCGGGGCTCTACCAACTGAGCTACGCCCACCACTGCGGAGATACGCCAACTGGCGCGCCCGGCAGGATTCGAACCTGCTACCCTCGGCTTAGAAGGCCGATGCTCTATCCGAGTGAGCTACGGGCGCCGATTCAACCCCGGGCAGGCCCAGCGGTTCGCAAGCGCAGAGAAAATGGTCGGGGCAGAGGGATTCGAACCCCCGACCCTCGGCTCCCAAAGCCGATGCGCTACCAGACTGCGCTATGCCCCGACGCCGAAACTTGAGTCGCGCTCGGGCGCAGACGCGAAAGTTTAGGCCAACCCCCCGACCGCGTCAATCGGCGCCGGCCTCGCGTAACCGCTCGAACACCCGCGACTCGGGCATCAGCGAGACGACGTTGGCGAGCTCCGGTCCCTGCACGGCGCCGGTGAGCGCCGCGCGCAGCGGCCGGAACAGGCCCCGCCCCTTCTGGCCCGTCGCCTGGCCCACCGCCTTGGCCCAGCCGCGGAAATCGGTGACCGGCGACGGCTCGGTCACACCGGCCGCAGCGCGGAAGAACGGCGGCCCCGCCGAAGCGATCTCGGCCGCCGCCTCGGTCTCAGGCTCGGCGGTGTCGTCGAACAAGCGCCTCGCCCAGTACCACGCATCGCTAGGGAGCTCGACGTTGGCCCGCACCGCTTCGGCGAAACGCGGGCCCGTCACCGGCAGCGCCGGGGCATCGCTGGGCCGATGGGCCTCGAGCCAAGCCCATAGCGCCTCGGCGTCCAATGCCTCGACGGCGCGGCGCTGCCACGCCTTCAAGCCCTCGCGATCGTGGCGCGCGCCGGCGTGGCCGACGCGGTCGATCGCGAAGCCCGATGCCAGGGTCTCGAGCTCGAGCAATTCGTCCGACGGCGGACGGTAGCCCAGGCGCGCCAGATGATTGACCACCGCGGCCGGGCGATAGCCCACCTCCTGGAGCTCCTCCAGCGACGCCGCGCCGTGGCGCTTGGAAAGTGGCTTGTCGTCGTCGCCCAAAATGAGCGGGAAGTGGCCGTACGCCGGCTGCGCCAGGCCTAGCGCCTCCAGGAGCATGAGCTGGCGCGGGGTGTTGGTCAGATGATCCTCGCCGCGCAGCACGTGGGTCACACCCATCAGCGCATCGTCGACGCCGTTGGCGAAGAAGAACGCCGGCACGCGATCGGCGCGCGCGATAACGAAATCGCCGATATCGGCCAGGCGGAAGCGCTGGCACCCGTGCACGAGATCGTCGAACGCGATCGAGCCGCTGTCGGGCACGCGAAAGCGCAGCGTCGCCGTGCGCCCCGCCCGGCGGCGCTCGTCGCGCTCGGCCTCACTGAGGCCCGCGCAGGTGCCGGGATAGCGCGGCGGCATGCCCGCCGCAAGCTGGCGCTTGCGCGCCGCGGCGAGCTCCTCACGCGTGCAAAAACACGGATACACTCGGTCCTCGGCGACCAAACGGTCGAGATATGCGTCGTAGAGGTGTTGGCGCTCGGATTGGCGGTAAGGGCCCACGCCCTCGATCGCGCGGTCGGGTCCGGCGTCCCAATCGAGACCCAGCCAGCGCAGCCCGTCGAGCAGCCCCTCGAGATAGTCCTCATCGCTGCGCTCGACGTCCGTGTCCTCCGAGCGGATGAGCATCGTGCCGCCGTGATGGCGCGCGAACAGCCAATTGAATAGCGCCGTGCGCGCATTGCCCAGATGGATGGTCCCGGTGGGGCTGGGCGCGAATCGGGTGCAGGGGGTGATCGCGGTCATGGCGGGCGATGGTAGCAGAGCCGACAACACCACCCCCATGGCGAGACCGCCACCCCGCGCGCACTCGTTCCACTATCCCGTCGGCCCGCGTCGCCGCAGCGCGAGAGCGTGAAGGCGATACGGGCGGTCCATCGAGCGGGCCACCGACGCAGGGGAGCGGACGATGTGGGCGACACCATACCTCGGCTACCATCGACACCGCCCACGCCATTACGATTGAGTCGGTATCCGCTACGATCCCGCTGGCCGAGCCGATCGGAGCCGACCGCCGATGACTGACATCCCGCGTGCACACCGCCACCAAGAGGGCCGCATCTGCTTCCTCGCCGATCTTCACCTCGACCTCGCACGCCCCGAGGCCCTGGCGCGATTCGAGTCGTTTTGTGCGCGCGCGGCCACCGGCGCCGACGCCGTCTACGTCCTGGGCGACTTGTTCGACGTCTGGATCGGCGACGACGACGACAGTGAGCTGGCCGAGCGCGTGACGGCCGCCTTGGCCCACCTGGGACACCGCACGCCCACGTACTTCATGGCGGGCAACCGGGACTTCCTGGTCGGCCCCGACTTCTTCACACGGACCGCGGTCCGCTGGCTAGACGAGCCCGGGGTCATCGACCTCTTCGGCCAACGCGCGGTCCTTTGCCACGGCGACACCTTGTGCACCGCCGACCACGCCTACCAGGCGCTGCGGCGCCAGGTCCGCGACCCCGTCTGGCAAGCGCAGTTCCTCACGCGCCCCCTCGGCGAGCGGCGCCAGGTCGCCGCCGGCCTGCGCGAGGACAGCGGCCAAGCGATGGCCGTCAAGGACGACGCCAGCATGGACGTCACCGACGAGGCAGTAGCCGAGCTCGTCGCGAGCCACGCGCCCGAGCTCATCATCCACGGCCACACCCATCGCCCAGACCACCACCGACATCGATTCGGCAATGCCACGGTCGAGCGCTGGGTGCTTCCCGATTGGTACGGCGAGGGCGGGCTCCTCGTCGCCGACAACGAGGGCATCCGCGCCACCGCTGTATCGAACTCCTGAAGCGTGTATTGGCCCAGTGATTGGGGCCGCAAGCGCGGTTTCGATTACGCCATTGATGCAGGGTGGGCTTGCAGATCGCCTTCAGCCGGACAGGCACGAGCTTACACTCGCGAAAGCGTGAGTCCGCAGCACGAACAACGGCGTAATCAATCAGGTCGGCCCGAGGGCTGTTGTTGCAACGGACCTTGCGCCGCGGCGTCTTGATCCGCCGCGTCGCTGTCGGTGCCGACGAGCCGCCTCAACAGCAAGCGTGCCACGCCGGCGTCGCCTTCGGGCTCGCCGCGCGCGCCCGCAAAACCCGTGGCGGCCGCCGCAGATATTGCCCAATGCAAATCGATGATCGAAAATTCCCTGTAGGAAGACCGATCCACCATTGGCACGAGGGACGACCCATGGCCGAGCCGGCAGCCGACACCGCCGCGCGGGATCAGCGCATCGTGAGCGAGGCCGCGCTGGAGGCCGCCCGCCTACTCGGGCTGTCGCAGAGCACGCTGGGCCGGATCCTGGGCGTGAGCACCTCGAGCGTCTCGCGCATGAAGAAGGGGACGTTCCGTCTGCCGAGCGACGGCAAGCAGTGGGAGCTCGCCGTCCTGCTCATCCGGGTCTATCGGGCCCTGTCCGCCATCTGCGCGGACGACAGCTCGGCCATGCGCGCCTGGATGAGCCACTACAACCGCGACTTGGCGGCCGTTCCGATCGAGCGCCTCCGCACGGTCGACGGCCTCGTCGACGTCCTCGAATACCTCGACGCCCATCGCGCGATCACCTAATGGCGGCCCCGGGCGCGGAGGAGCTGCTCGCCAGCGCCGAGCCGGCGACGGGCCGGCTCTGGCGGGCCGTCGAGAGCCAGCACTACGCCGCCACCCGGCGCCTGGTGTCGAATCAAGCCGATCAGCAGCGCCTCGAGACCCTGCTCGAGGGCTCCAAGCCCACCTACCGGCACGGCACGAAGCACCTGGACTACCTATTGAAGACGCCGTTTCGCTATCAGCCGCCCAAGCGCGGCGGCAGCCGATTCCGCCGGCCCTACGCACCGTTCGGGGCGTTCTACGCCGCCGAGGAGCGCCAAACGGCGCTCGCCGAGTTCGTCTTTCACCGCTATCGCTTCTTCGAGGCGTCACAGGCGCAAACACTGCCCGGCAACGAGCAAACCCTGACCGTCTTCGCCGCCGGCTACGACACGCCGCGGCGGCTCGACCTCACCGCCGCCCCGCTCGATCACTACCGCGACGCCTGGATCGATCCGGCCAACTACAGCGCCACCCAGCGCCTGGGCGAGCGCGCTGCGCATGCCGGTATCAGCGTGATCCGCTACGAATCGGTGCGCGACCGGCGCCGCGACGCCGACGGCATCGGGTTGGGACGCAACGGCGCCGTCATCGACCCACTCGCCTTCGATCCGCCCTATCACCAGTGTCCCCAGACCTGGTATGTCTACGTCGGCGAGGCCGAAGCCAACGTCCGCCGCGCCCACGGCGATCCCGCCGAATACATCGACTTGCCGCGTTCGCTATTCCGGATGCCCGGGCCCGAATAAGGCGAAACCCATTCAACGCGGGCCACCGGCGCCTCACATCGAATCGGTTCCGGCGACCGTGTAGCCCGCCGCGACCAAGGCCTCTCGAGCTAGCTGCAGATCACTCGACGGCAGCAACACGTAATCCGTATCGAACGTCGATAGCGCGAAGATGCTGATCCCGGCCCCGGCCAAGCTATGCGAGAGCCGCGATAGGATGCCGACCTCGGAGAAATCGAGCGGCCCTTCCACCTTCAAGCAAGCCCATCCCCCACTGCACGCCGTCGAGCCGAGATCGATCGAGGCTTCGCACACGACGGAGAGCTCCTCAGGGGTCCTGCTCACCCAATAGAAAACACTGGCGGCGACGGCCTCCGGCAGCGGGGCATCGGCCGGGAACCGATGGATCGAGAACGTCTGCTCCAGTATCTTGAGGGATGCGTCGGCCAACGCGCCTCCATTCGTCGTACTTCGCCATGGCGCAGCGCTCGCCCTGCGGCCCGATCGCGACGAGCACGGCGGGAACCCGCGCTCTCCGGATAAACGGGTCCTTCGTTGTTGCCCGCGCGCACGCAGCGCCTCGCTCGACTGACGTCGCAACGCCGCCGCAAGCGCTCCCCCTGATCCAGCTCGCCCTCATCTGCGCTGAGGACGAGCCGCCCGGGCTCGCCGAGCTCCCGACTCAGAGAAGTCTGAGTTATACTGGATAAGGTGCCGTAACATCCACTGGGCCGGACTTTGCTTCCAAATCCCCAGTCACTTGCAAGCCTGCGACTGAGACCTCCCCCTGTTGAGCCGGATTAATCAGACATTTCCTCACCCGCATGCCGGCCGCGCCCAGCGAATCCGGGTCCATCCGGGTACCGATCAACCGCGACAAAACGGCAACAGCGTAGCCCCTTCGCCTCGGCGCCAGCCCACCGGTGGTCATTCGTCACCCGGGGAGCGAACCCTTTTGGCATAGGGTTTGCCGGATAGCGGCCCATACAGCACCGATCACGAGCCGATTCCCGTTAGACGACGATTTCCCATCCACACCTCGAGGAGCCGCCCATGAACCAACACGACATCGAGCTGGTCCGCGAGAATTGGGCGATCATCGAAAATGATCCCCAAATGATGGCCAGCCGGTTCTATGAGCGCCTCTTCGAGTTGGACCGGTCGGCCGCCGACCTCTTCCCGGACGACATGGAGGATCAGCGCAATAAGTTCGTTACGGCGCTTCGCCTGGCAGTGCAAAGCCTCGATCGACCCGAGGAGTTGCGCCCGATCATCGTCGGCATGGGCCAGCGCCACGCCAATTACGGCGTTAACAAGGAGCAGTTCGACACCGTCGGGCAAGCTTTGCTGGATGCCCTCGACGACTGCCTGGGCGAGGACTTCACCGCCCTTCACCACGGCGCATGGGCCCGTGCCTACGGCTTCCTCGCCGAGCCCATGAAGGAGCAGGTTCCGGCCCAGCGCCGCCGCGGCTTTCTCGCTCGGCTATTGGGAAACTGACGTCACGCAACCGAGCGCGACTCAGGCAAGCATCACGCTCGCAGGGAACACCGCAATCAACGCTCGGCGCAAAGCAACCGCTGCCTCGTGCCGTACCACACGGCCCTCCTGCACCAGAACGTCCGCATCGACTTACGCGTCGTCCTGACCTCCTACGGTCAAGACCTGCCGGATGTTCCAGCGGGCCAGAGCGAACCGGACTAGGGCAACACGAGATTCTAGCGCGTTGTCGGGCCGTCAATGCACACGGCGCAAACCCAGGAAGGCCACGATGAATGCGGCGACTGCGACGGCCGCCCCCGAGCCGAAGGCCGCCGTGCCGCCGAAGGCACCGTAGATCAGCCCGGCGGCGAAGCTGCCGGCCGCCTGGCCCGCGCCGAAGCTCAGACTGGAGTACAGCGCCTGGCCACGGCCCTGGTGCGGACCGACGAAGAAGCGGTCGATCAGCGAGATGGCGACGGCATGGTAGAGGCCGAAGCTTGCCGCATGCAGCGTCTGGGCGGCGATGAGCACGCTGGGCCACTCGATGAAGGTGGCGATGAGGAACCAGCGCAGCGCGGTGAGCAGCAGGCTAGCCAGCAACAGATACAGCGCGCCGAAGCGCGGCAGCAGGCGCTGCATCACGAGGAAGACACCGATCTCGGCGATCACGCCCAGGGCCCAGAGCCCGCCGATCCACCAACCCGTGTAGCCGCTGTCCTGCAGGAACAGGCTGAAGAAGGCGTAGTAGGGGCCGTGGCTCGCCTGCATGAGGAAGCAGACGCCGAGCAGCGCGGCGACGTGGGGGCGCCGCAGCACGGTCAAGATGGACTCGCCGTCGTGGGCGCCGTGGCCGCGGTCGGGCGCGGGTGGCGCGAGCTGGCTGGTCAGCCAGAGCGCGAGATACAGCGCGGCGACGAACCACGGCAGCGCTTGGGCGCCCAGGCCGTCCAGGGTCGGGCCCAGTAGAGCCGAGGTGCCGATGAAGCCGACCGAGCCCCACAGGCGGATGCGGCTGTAGCGCTCGCGCTCACTGCCGAGCCAGTTGAAGGTGTTGGCCTCGAACTGCGGCAGCGCGGCGTTCCAGAAAAAAGAGAACAGCGCCATGACCGCAGCCAGCGCCCAAAACCCCTGAACGACGAACACGCCCAGAAAGCACACGAACGCAAGGCCCGCGCCCAGGCGCACGATGGGCAGGCGCTCGCCGCGGCGGTCGGCGATCCAGCCCCACACGTTGGGCGCGATGATCTTGGTGCCTGCGATCACGGCCATGAGCGAGCCGATTTCACCGGCGGTGAAGCCGAGCGAGCGCAGGTAAACGCTCCAGTACGGCAGGAGCGCGCCCAGCGTGGCGAAGAAGAACAGATAGAAGCCCGACAGGCGCCAGTACGGGAGGGCCGCGGCTGGGGCCGACTGCGCCGATGCCACGAGCTTATTCTTGGTCGTTCTGCGCGGGGATCGCCGGCGTGGGCGAGTCGACGTCGGCGTTCTGGGCCCGGTGGCGCAGCGCGTGGTCGATCAGGGTGAGCGCCATCATGGCCTCGGCGATCGGCGTCGCCCGGATGCCGACGCAGGGGTCGTGGCGGCCCTTGGTGCGCATCTCGACCGCCTCGCCCTCGAGATCGATGCTGTTGCCGGGCGTGTGCAGGCTCGATGTGGGCTTGAGCGCGATCGCCGCGACCACGTCCTGGCCTGTGGAGATACCACCGAGCGTCCCGCCCGCGTTGTTCGAGGTAAAGCCCGCGGGCGTGAGCTCGTCGCGATGCTCGGTGCCTGGCTGGGCGACCGCATCGAAGCCCGCGCCGATCTCGACGCCCTTGACCGCGTTGATGCTCATCAACGCCTTAGCGAGATCGGCGTCGAGGCGGTCGAAGACGGGCTCGCCCCAGCCCGGCGGCAGGCCCTCGGCGCGCACGACGATCTTGGCGCCCGCCGAGTCACCCGACTTGCGCAGCCGATGCATGAACGACTCAAGCTCCGGGACCTGATCCGGATTGGGCCAAAAGAACGGATTGGACTCGACCGCGTCCCAGTCGAATCGGCTCTCGTCGAGCGCGATGGTGCCGAGCTGGACCAGGTGCCCGCGGATGCGCACGCCGAAGCGCTCGTGCAGCCACTTGCGCGCGATCGCGCCGGCCGCGACGCGCAGCGCGGTCTCGCGCGCCGACGAGCGCCCGCCGCCGCGGTAGTCGCGCACGCCATACTTTTGCTGATAGGTGTAGTCGGCGTGGCCCGGGCGGAAGGTGCGCGCGATCTCGCTGTAGTCCTTGGACTTCTGGTCGGCGTTCTCGATGAGCAGGCCGATGGGCGTGCCCGTGGTCTCGCCGTCGAACACGCCCGATAGGATGCGCACTGCGTCGGGCTCGCGGCGCTGCGTGGTATAGCGGCTCTGGCCCGGCCGGCGCCGATCGAGGTCGTGCTGCAGATCGGCCTCGGTGAGCGCCAGACCCGGTGGGCAGCCGTCGACGACCGCACCCAGGGCGGGCCCGTGGCTCTCGCCGAAGCTCGTCACGCGGAAGAGTTGGCCGAAGGAATTTCCCGACATGGCGCGCGATTGTACCCGAAGTGCTCCGACGCCGCTCAGGCCGTGCCGAGGGCGCTGCGCAGGCCCCAGCCGACGATGCAGGCGAGGACCGCGGCCACCCCGCCCGTCCACAGTGTATCCCAGGCCGCGCGCAGCCGCGGCTGATCCAGTCGGTGCCCCTTGAACCAGCCGACGACAGCGAACGCGCACGCGGTCGCGATGGAGCTCACCGTGAACATCGCCGGCGCCGCGACCCCAGGCACCCGATACGGCAGCAACGGGATCAGCCCGACGCCCAGGAAGGCGGCGAGTGTAGTGGCGCCGGCCCGAACCGGGTCGGGGCCTTGCAGCTGAAGCCCGTGCTCTTCGGTGATCATGGTGTCGATCCAGAGCCGCCGTTCGCGGTGATGGTGTCGACCACACGCTCGAGGGTTTCGCCCTCGAATCCATTTTGCGCGGAGATCTGGCGGATCTCCTCGCACTCGCCCTCGGGGACCTGCGCGATGTGCTGCGCCTCGGTGCGGCGCGTGCGCTCGACACGATCCCGTTCGCTGCGGGTGCCGTGATAGTTGCTCACCGCCATGGAGAAGCCGTCGGCCACGAGATTGGCGAAGCACACGATGAGCCCGACCAGCGGTGACAGGGCACCGCCCGTCGCGCCCGCGACCACCGCGAAGGGGGTCACGCAGCCGTCAATGCCGCCGAGGACGCCACCCGCGAGATCATCGTGTCCCTGGCCACTAGCCAGGCGCCGCCGCACGACGTCGGGGCGATGATCCTCGGCCACCGGGCGATTGTCGGTCATCGCGCGCGGACGGCGTCGAGGACGTTGTTGAGCTGTGTCAGGCGCTGCAGTGCGCGGTTGAGCTGGGCGAGATCGCTGATGCGCACCGTCAAGCCGAGGCGGATCACCGGCGGCTCGTCCGTCTCCTGGGTCTCGGCGCGCGTGACATGGACGCCATCCTCGACGAGTACGGTCGTGACATCCCGAAGGAGGCCGGGGCGCTCGAAGGCCTCGACGGCCAGGTCCACGCTCCAGCGCGGTTGCGAGTCCTCACCGCCCCAATCGACGTCGATGAGGCGATCGCGCTCGACCTCGTCCATCTTGAGCA
This sequence comes from uncultured Ectothiorhodospiraceae bacterium, assembly GCA_964445325.1. Lineage (GTDB taxonomy): Bacteria > Pseudomonadota > Gammaproteobacteria > XJ16 > Halofilaceae > Halofilum. The sequence goes on along the minus strand of CAYUKN010000005.1, from coordinate 10,878 downwards.
CGTTGGGGCAGTCCTGGCGGTGGACGGTCACGCCACGGCCGCGGGTGATGTAGCCGATGACGGGGTCGCCCGGCACGGGCTGGCAACACGCGGCCATGCGCGTGAGCAGATCGCCGACGCCGCTGACGGAGACACTCTCGCCGCCCGGCTCGGTCGCCGGCCCCCGGCCGCGCGCCACGCTCGCGGGCGCGGCCTCCTGTGTGCGCGTGAGCGCCTGGACGGCCTGGGCGATGCGGTTCGACGAGAGCTCGTTGCGCCCGAGCGCGGCATAGACCGAGTCGATCGTATCGAAACCGAGCTGGCGCGTGAGGCGCTCCAGACCGACCTCGCGCGCGTTCAAACGCTTGAGAACGCGCTCGAGTAGCTCGCGCCCGTCGGCGACGTGCTGGGCGTGGTCCTGCTGATTGAACCAGGCGCGCACCTTCGCCCGCGCGCGGCTCGTGCGCAGATACCCCAGATCGCGATTGAGCCAGTCGCGGCTGGGCTTGGGCTCGCGCGTGGTCAGCACCTCGACCTGATCGCCGTTTTGCAGGGTGTGGGTCAACGGCACCATGCGCCCGTCGACCTTGGCCCCGCGGCAGCGATAGCCGACATCGGTGTGGATCTGGAAGGCGAAGTCGAGCGCCGTCGCGCCCTGGGGCAGATCGACAACGTCGCCCTGCGGCGTGAACACGAACACCCGATCGGCGAAGAGCTCGCGACCGAAGGTCTCGCCGATGCCCTCGCCGCCGCCGTGGTCGAGCAGCGAGCGCAACGCATTGATGCTCTCCTGGAGGCGCTCGCTCTGGGCGCTGCCCTCCTTGTAGAGCCAGTGCGCGGCCACGCCGCGCTCGGCGTGGTCATTCATCGCGTGGGTGCGGATCTGGACCTCGATGGGCCGGCCGTTGGCACCGAACACCGCCGTGTGCAGCGACTGGTAACCATTTTCCTTGGGATGGGCGATGTAGTCGTCGAACTCCTGGGGAATGTGCTGCCACCGGCTGTGGATCGTGCCGAGCACGGAGTAGCAGTCCTGGACGCGGTCGACGAGCACGCGCACGGCCTCGACGTCGAAGAGCTCGCTCTGGCGCACGCCCTTGCGCTCCATCTTGCGCCAGATGCTGTAGATGTGTTTCGGCCGGCCGAAGACCTCGGCCGCTGCCACGCCGTCGGCGGTCAACGCGGTCTCGAGGTCCTCGATGAACTGCTGGATGAACTGCTCGCGATCAGCGCGGCGGGCCGCCAGGCCGTCGGCGATGGCCTTGTAGGTCTCGGGCTCGAGGTAGCGGAACGCCAGATCCTCCATCTCCCACTTGAGCCGGGACACCCCCAGGCGGTTCGCCAGCGGCGCGTAGAGCTGGAGGGTCTCGTCGGCGATGCGCCGGCGCACCTCGCGCGGCTCCGCCTGGATCAGGCGCAGGCGTGCGGTGCGATAGGCCAAGCGGATGAGCACGGCGCGCACATCGGCGGCGAGCGCAAGAATCATGCGGCGCAGGCGCTCGGCGGGCTGGCCGTCGTTGCGGCTGGCGTCGAACTCGCGGAAGGCGTTGAGCCAGCGCGCGTTGCGCACGAGCTCGGCGATGGTGTCGCCGTAGCGCGCGGCGAGCTGCTCGCGGGGCTCGGCCTGCTCAACCTCGGGGGGGCTGAGCAGCGCCGCCGTGACGGTCACCGAGTCGACGCCGAGCTCGTCGAGCAGCGCGGCGACGTCGAGGCCGTCGGGGCGGCGCTCGGCCGGCGGGCAGGCACGCGCGCCCTCGGCCGCGGCCTCGATGGCCGCACGCGCCTCCGGGTGACGCTCGATCAGTCGATCCAGGCGCGACTGGCCGGTCTCGCCCGCGACCTGTCGCTTGGAAGCCGCCTCTACCATGCCCGCCAATGTCGGGGTGATGGACGCTGAACGCAAGTGCATATGCCGCATCGCGAAGCGTCCATCAACCGTGCTATTGGCATCAACGCTCGGGACTCTTTACATGGGAGATGGACAGGATGTCGCCAAGGCGCGAAGGGCGCAAAGAAAATGGATGACGTGATCACGAGACCGTGTTGCGATCCGCCTTCATGCGGTGCCACGACGCCTTCGAACCACACGAATTCGACGGCGAATTCGTTTTCCCCCACACCACAAAACAAACTGACCCAGACACGCTGTCCAACCGACTACACGTTTTCGGGAATTACGTCACAGGACGGGTCGAGGCGGTCAAGGCTTGCGTAGTCGTCTCATTCAACCAATCCATCGTCAGCGATCTGGGCGTCCTTCGCGCCTCAGCGAGCCCCCTTTCCGCACCGACGAGACGAAACCAAACGGCACGGTCGATTCAGCCTACGTGTGGCGCAGCACGGCCAGCGGGCGCTCGGCGAGGAGGTGGCGTGTCGCCACCAGGCCCGCGGCGAGGATGCCCAGGCCGCCGCCGGCGATGCCCCAGACGAAGACCATCGGATTGAACGTGTAGGGCAGCTCCATGACCTCGGTGGTGACGGCCCATCCCGTCACGGCCGCACCGGCGGCGGCGACCGTGCCGGCGAGCACGCCCAGGGCACCGAATTCGGCCGCGAGGATCACGCGAATGCGCGCGCGGCTCGCCCCCAGCGTGCGCAGCAGCGCGATCTCGATGCGGCGCTCATCGCGTGTGGCGTGGACGGCCGCGACGAGCACAACCAGGCCCGCGAGCAGCGTGAAGCCGAAGACGTACTCCACCGCACGCGTGCCCTGCTCGATGATGCCGCGGACCTGCTCGATGATTTCCTCGACGTCGAGGACGGTCACCCCGGGGAAATCACGGACGAGCTCGGTGATCGCCGGGCCCGAGTCCGGCGGCGCCCAGTAGCTGGTGATCCAGGTCGCGGGCGCGTCGGCCAGGGTCTCGGGCGTGGTGATGACGAAGAAGTTCGCCTTGAAGCTCTGCCAGTCGACCCGGCGCAGGTTGGTCACGGGGGCGGTGATCTCCTCGTCGGCGACGCGAAAGGTGAGTGTGTCGCCGACGGTGATGCCGAAGGTCTCGGCCACCCCCTGCTCGACCGAGAGCTGGCGCTCGCCAGCGGCCTCGTCGACGGTCCACCACTCGCCCGCGATAACCTCGTTCTCGGGGCGATGCGCCTCAGCCCAGGTGAGGTTGAACTGGCGCTCGAGCAGGCGCCGGCCCCGGCCGGGCTCGTAGTCGGCGGGCTCGATCGCCTCACCGTCGATCGCCACCAGGCGCCCGCGCAACACCGGATAGAAGCCCGCTGTCTCGGCGCCGATCGACTTGAGGCGCTCGCGGATCGGGTCGACCTCATCGGCCTGGATGTTGACCAGGAACTGGTTGGGCGCCCTGGCGGGCACGTCGCGCTCCCAGGCAGCAAGGATGTCGACGCGCACCACCGTGAGCAGCAGCAGCGCCAGGATGCCCATGCCGAAGCCGACGAGCTGGACCGTGCTCGCGCGCGGCCGGCGCGCCAGATTGGCGAGGCCGAAGCGCCAGCCCGTAACGGCCTGGCCGCGGAAACGGCCCACCACACGGATGAGCCCCCAGCCGCCGCCACCCAGCGCGGTGAGGATGCCCAGGGTGCCGGCGATCACCCAGGCGGCGAGCTCGGCGTCGCCAGCCTGGTACCACACCAGCGCCGCGATCGCCGCAATGGCCAGCCCCAACACGGCGGCAACCGATGGCTCGGGCGCGCCCTGGTCCCGGCGCAGCACACGCATCACGGGCACCCGGCGTACGCGCAGCGCGGGCACCAGGCCGAAGCCGATCAGCGTGATCAGGCCCGTCACCAAGCCGGTGACCGCAGGCCAGGCGCTCGGCAGGGGCAGATCCTGGCCGAACCACTCGCCCACGAGGGTCACCAGCCCCGCCTGCGCCAGCCAGCCGAGGCCGATGCCAACCGCGCTGGCGATGACCGCGACCACCGCCAAACGCAAAAGCAGCGTGCCGACCACGAGGCGCTGGGAGGCCCCCAGACAGCGCAGCAAGGCGCTGGTGTCAGCCTCACGGTCAGCGAGCGAGTGGGAGGCCACCGCCACACCGGCGCCCGCCAGGATGACCGCCAGGATCGCGGCCAGCCCCAGGAAGCCGCTGGCGCGTTCCAGGGCGCGGCGCATCTCGGGCCGGGCGTTGTCGATGCCCCGGATCTCGGCGTTCGGGCCGATCGCCCCCTGCGCCCACTCGCGATAGCCGGCGACGTCCCGGGTCTCGCCGGCCACCAGGAAGTGGCGCTCGACGCGGCTGCCCTGGGTGATGAGCCCCGTCCCCGCGAGATCGCCCTGGTGCATCATCAACCGGGGGGCGAGCTGGAACAGCGAGCCGCCGCGGTCGGGCTCGTGCTGCAGGGCGCCCGTGACCTCGAGCTCGGTCTGGCCCACGGGCACCGTATCGCCGACGGCCACATCGAGGCGCGTCAAAAGGCGCGGGTCCAGCCATACGCCGCCGCGCTCGGGGCCCGATGTATGGACCTCGGCCTCGCCGTAGGCGCTATCGGCGACGCGCAGCTCGCCGCGCAGGGGATACTCCGGCGAGACCGCCTTCACCGAGGCGAGCTCGGTTTGCTCACCCACGACGAGCACGTTGGGGAAGGTAACGAACCGGGCGTGGCGCAGGCCGCGTTTGGTGGCGGCCTCCGACCACCCCGGGCGGATGGTGTCCTCCGTCTCGATGACGAGATCGGCGCCGAGCAGCGCGGTCGCGCGACGCTCCATGGCGCCGTCGACGCGATCGGTGAAGAAGGCGACGGCGGTGAGCGCGGCCACCGCGATCGCCACCGCCGCGGCGAGCACGCGCATCTCGCGCACCCGGCCGTCGCGGCGGACCGCCCGTAGCGCGAACGCGAGGCGCCTCATGTCGCGGCCTCGAGGACGCCGTCGGTCATGGTCAAGCGCCGGTCGCAGCGCTGCGCGACCGCGTCGTCGTGGGTGACCAGCACGAGCGAGCTGCCGTGCTCCGCGCGCAGAGCGAAGAGCTGGTCGATGACGTCGGCGCCGGTGCGAGCGTCGAGGTTGCCAGTGGGCTCATCGGCGAACAGCAGATCGGGCTCGGGGGCGAAGGCGCGCGCGAGTGCGACACGCTGCTGCTCGCCGCCGGAGAGCTGCTGGGGGCGATGGTGCAGGCGCGCGCCCAGACCCACGCGCGTCAACGCGCGCTCGGCAACGCCGCGTACGTCGCCGCGCTCGGCGAGCTCGAGCGGCAGCATGACGTTCTCCAGCGCGGTCAGCCCGGCCACCAGGTGATAGGTCTGGAAGACGAAGCCGACCCGTCCGGCGCGCAGAGCCGCACGGCCATCCTCGTCGAGCTCGGCCAGCGATTGGCCGAAGACGGTGACATCGCCGGCGCTGGGCGCGTCGAGGCCGGCGAGCAGGCCCAGCAGGGTGGACTTGCCCGCGCCCGAGGGGCCCACAATGGCGACCGCCTCACCGGGCGCGACGTCGAGGTCGATCCCGTCCAGAATGGTGAGCACGCCACCCGGGCTGGTCACGCGCTGACCCAGCCCCTGGGCACGAAGAACGGGTCCATCGGACGAAACCATGCGTACACTCCTGCTGATTGCTTGCCTGTTGCTCGCCGCCCCCGCCGCTCTCGCCGGCGCTGCGCCGCGGATCGTGGTGCTGGGCGACTCGATCAGTGCCGCCCACGGTATCGCGTCCAAGGACGGCTGGGTCGCGCGCCTGCAGCGCCGGCTCGACGCCCAGGGCTATCCGCACGCGGTGGTCAACGCCAGCGTCAGCGGCGACACCACCAGCGGCGGGCGCTCGCGCCTGCCCGATCTGCTCGAGCGCCACGATCCCGAGATCGTCGTCATCCAGCTCGGCGGCAACGACGGCCTGCGCGGGCTCGCGCCCGGCGCCATGCGCGACAACCTCGCCGCCATGATCGAGCGTACCCGCGGCGCCGGCGCACGCGTGCTACTCGCCGGCATCCGCCTCCCGCCCAACTACGGCCGCGCCTATATCGAGCGCTTCATGGGCGTCTACCGCGACGTCGCCAACGCATACGGGGTGGCGTTCGTGCCGAAGCTGCTCGCCGGCGTCGGCGGCCGCGAGGCGTGGATGCAATCCGACGGCATCCACCCCAACGCCAAGGGCCAGGCTCGCATCCTCGACAATGTATGGGCCGAGCTCGAGGGTTTGCTCGAGCACCAACCGTAGCGCCCCGAATGCTCGCCAAGAGATGACGGCCGGTATCAACGCCACGCGCGTTCCAGCATCACAAGCGCCTCGTGGATCTCTTGCAAAAGATAAGCACGCGGCCTCGGTCCCTGGCGCAGCTATTCCGGCAGCGTCTCCGCGCTCGAGCGCTTCGTCGGGCGCTTGGCGTCTTGGCGAGCGTCCAAGCCGTGTGTCGCTCGCCGCCCATCTCTCGGGCGAACCATGCCCGTCGCGCTGAAGCGCGACCTACAAGCGGCTTCGGCGGCTGAGCCGCACGGGGGCCGGCCTTCCCACCCAAGCCAATTCACTCTGTGCCCCTGCAGCTCTTGGCGTGCGTGGCCTCTTGGCGAGTATTTTCGCTGCAAGGGCCGATCGGGATGCGCCGGCTAGCGATCCGGACTCGGGCGCAAAGCGGTTTTAGGGAACGTCTGCTCAACCCGGTGATGACGGAGCAAGCCTCGGTCGGACGTCCGCAAGCCACTTCCAGGTCGGACTAAAAGTCCGACCCACAGGATGTTATGGCACCGGATCCGGTACAAATCAGACGCTCTCTAGGGCCGATGCTCATCCGTGGGTTCGTCCAGCCCGAGCAGATCGGCCAGGCCGTGCAACGAGGCGAGCTCGTGATGGGCCCGGGGCACGCCCTCGGGCCATTCCAGGCCGAAGCGATCGACCCAGACCGTGCGCGCGCCATAGCTGCGCCCCGCGTGGATATCACGCACCGGATCGTCGCCGACGTGCATGAGGTCACCGGCGCGGATACCGAAGTGGCGACAGACGGCGTCGAAGATCGCTGGATCGGGCTTGGCCGCGCCCACATCGGCAGCGCCATAGGCGGCGTCGAAGAGATCGCCCACCCCAGCGCGCTCGATGTCGGCGTTGCCGTTGGTCACGGCGACGAGCCGGTATTGGCCGCGCAGGCGCTCGAGCACCGGGCGCACGTCGTCGAACGGGCTCACGCGATTGCGCTCGACCAGGAACACCTCGAGGGCGTCGTCGGCGACGCTCGGGTCGTAGCCCGCTTCGCGGGCATGCCACACGAAGGTCTCACGCCGCAGGGCGGTGAGGTCGACACCGAGCGCGGGCCACTCCTCGGCCGTGCGCGCGCGGAGCTCGCGCATGCCGTCGAGGCTGTATTGCTCGGTGATCCGCGGGGCGTGGCGCGCCAGCCAATCGTAGACGACCTCCTCGGCGCGCCCGATGACCTCGTCGCACGGCCACAAGGTATCGTCGAGATCGAACGAGATGGCTTGGATGGGGCTGGTCATATGGGGCTCTCGCCGAGGTGTCTCCGGGCGTCTATGACGACTCTGCGATTTTTCCAGCTGGGGCACTGGTCGGGTCCCCACTTTCCGAGGTATCGGCTCGACGGACCACGTCGGCACGCAAGCGAGTGTGGGGCGGATTGAGCATCCGACCCACAGGATTGCATGACACCCGAGCGATCTTATCGGGCCTCGTCTAGGTTCGTCGCGCGCGGAAAAACGCGCGCAGCAGATCGCCCGCCTCGTCGCCCGCGACGTCCGCGACGACTTCCGGGTGATGGTTGTGCTCGGGGCGGCCGACGAGGTCGAAGGCGCCACCGGCCGCGCCCGTCTTGGGATCGCTCGCGCCGAAGACCAGTCGCTCGATGCGAGCGTGGATGATGGCACCGACGCACATGGCGCAGGGCTCGAGGGTCACAAAGAGGCTCGCGCCGGTCAGGCGGTAATTGCCGACGGCGGCGGCCGCCGCGCGCAGCGCGCGCACCTCGGCGTGCGCGGTCGGATCAACGCTCGTCAGTGGCGCGTTGCACTCAGCCGCCAAGATTTCCCCGTCGCGCACGATCACCGCACCCACGGGCACCTCGCCCGCCTCGGCCGCCACGCGCGCCTCGGCCAGGGCCTGCTGCATGTGGGCAATGTCGTCGTCTGCATTCATGTGTCGATTCACAAGCCCGACGAATCAGCGTCCAGGTCGTTCCGCAAAGCAGGCACTCGCTTCGACCATTGGCCCAATCGGCGCATCCAAGAGGTCGCCCGCCGATACCCGTCGCGCTGAAGCGCTACCCACAACTACTGGCAGCCGCTCGGGCAACTCTACAGCGTGCGCAACGCCCCCACGCTCACAATCTGTTTGTCCGTTCGACTTCAGTCGAACAGGGAGCGCCACCCGACACCTGTCGCACTGAAGCACGACCCATAAGCAATGCAAATCGTTTGGACACGGTGAGACCGTGACTGACGACCCCGGCGACGCAATGTGTGTCCGATTGCAGTCGGACATCAACGGCATCGGCCAACGGCAAATCCAGACAAAACGCAACGATACCGTGGCCCGACGAGAAAAGGGGCCGCGCGGGCCCCTTTTCTCAGAGTCGTTTTCTGCGATCGAAAGTCGCGTTACGCGGCCTCAACCGCTTTCATCGACAGCCGGATGCGCCCCTGCTTATCGACCTCGAGGACCTTCACGCGCACCGTCTGGCCCTCCTCCAGCTTGTCCGTGACGCTCTGGACGCGCTCGTCGGAGATCTGGGAGATGTGCACGAGGCCATCCTTGCCCGGCAGGATGTTCACGAAGGCACCGAAGTCCATGATCTTGGCGACCTTGCCCTCGTAGACGCTGCCAACCTCGACGTCCGCGGTGAGCTGCTCGATGCGGCTCTTGGCCTCCTCGGCTGCAGCACGGTCCGACGACGCAATCTTGATCGTGCCGTCGTCCTCGATGTCGATGGTCGCGCCCGTCTCCTCGGTCATCTGGCGGATGACGGAGCCGCCCTTGCCGATCACCGAAGCGATCTTCTCGGGATCGATCTTGACGGTGAGGAAGCGCGGCGCGTGCTCGGAGAGCTCTTGACGCGGCGCACCGAGCTCGGCATTCATGGTATCGAGGATCTGCAGCCGGCCCTCACGCGCCTGCTCCAGCGCCTGCGCCATGATCTCGCGCGTGATGCCCTCGATCTTGATATCCATCTGCAGAGCGGTCACGCCGTCACGCGAGCCCGCGACCTTGAAATCCATGTCGCCGAGGTGGTCCTCGTCGCCCAGGATGTCGGACAGAACGGCGAAGTCGTCGCCCTCCTTCACCAGCCCCATGGCGATACCGGCGACCGGCGCCTTGATGGGCACGCCCGCGTCCATCAGCGACAGGCTGGTGCCGCAAACCGTCGCCATCGAACTTGAGCCGTTGGACTCGGTGATCTCAGAGACAACGCGAATGACGTAGGGGAACTCCTCGTCCTGCTCGGGCATAACCCCGCCGAGACCGCGCTTGGCCAGCTTGCCATGGCCGATCTCGCGGCGCTTGGGCGCGCCCATAAAGCCGGTCTCGCCGACGCAGTACGGCGGGAAGTTGTAGTGCAGCATGAACGGCTCGCGATAACCGCCCTCGAGCGCGTCGATCATCTGGGCGTCACGGCCCGTGCCCAGCGTCGTAACGACCACCGCCTGGGTCTCCCCGCGCGTGAACACGGACGAGCCGTGGGTGCGTGGCAGGACGCCGGTCTCGACGGTCACCGCGCGGATGTCGCGGTTGCCGCGGCCGTCGATGCGCGGCTCGTCGGCGATCACGCGCTCGCGCACCAGCTTCTTCTCCAGATCGCCGAAGGCACCCTTGACGTCGTCCTCGCTCCACCCCGTCTCGTCGGTGGCGAACTGCTCAACCACCTGGCTACGCAGGTTGGATACGGCCTCCTGGCGCTCGAGCTTGTCGGCCACGCGATAGGCCTTCGCTAGATCGTCGCGGCAGTAGTCGGCGAGCTTTTGTGCCAGCGTCTGGTCTTTCTCGGCCGGCTGCCAGTCCCAGCGCGGCGCGCCCGCCTCGGCGTCGAGTTCCATGATCGCCTGGATCGTGCCCTGCATCTGCTCGTGGCCGAACTGCACCGCATCGAGCATCGTCTGCTCGGGCAGGAGGTTGGCCTCGGACTCGACCATGAGCACGGCCTGGTCGGTGCCGGCGACCACGAGATCCAGCGACGAGTCCTCGAGCTCGGTGCGGGTCGGGTTGAGCACGAACTCGCCGTTGCGATAGCCCACGCGGGCGCAGCCGATCGGCCCCTGGAACGGCATGCCCGACAGCGTCAGCGCCGCCGAGGCACCGATCATGGCGGGAATGTCGGGATCCACCTCGGGATTGACCGACATCACCGTGGCGATGACTTGGACTTCGTTCTTGAACCCGTCGGGGAAAAGCGGGCGGACGGGGCGATCGATCAATCGGGAGGTCAGGGTCTCCTTCTCCGAGGGTCGACCCTCGCGTTTGAAGAAACCACCCGGCACCTTACCGGCGGCATAAGTGCGTTCCTGGTAGTTGATCGTCAGCGGGAAGAAGGGCCGGGCCGGATCGGCCTCGCGGCGGCCGACGGCGGTGACCAGTACCACCGTGTCCGACATCTCGACCCAGACCGCCGCCGTCGCCTGGCGCGCGATCCGCCCCGTCTCCAGCCGGACGGTGTGCTCGCCGAACTGGAATGTCTTCGAATGCTGTGTCACGGCTGTTACTCCCGGTCGCGGATCAGCGGCGGATGCCGAGCTTCTTGATGAGATCCTGGTAGCGCTGACGGTCCTTGCGCTTGAGATAGTCGAGCAGGCTACGGCGCTGGCTGACCATCTTGAGCAGGCCGCGGCGGGAGTGGTGATCGTGCTTGTGCGTGTCGAAGTGCTCGGTCAGATGCGTGATCCGCGCGGACAGCAGGGCCACCTGCACCTCGGGGGACCCGGTATCGTTTTCGTCACGCTGATGCTCCGCGACGATCTTCGCCTTCTGTTCGGCACTCAGACAGGACATCTTGCTTTGTCTCCCAA
>CAYUKN010000004.1:55065-62745 GCA_964445325.1 uncultured Ectothiorhodospiraceae bacterium | reverse complement strand
GTCCTGCTCGAGGTCTTCAACAATCTGTTCATGTCGATCGCCGAGCGCATGGGCACCGTCCTCGAGACCACGGCCTACTCCGTCAACATCAAGGAGCGCCTCGACTTCTCCTGCGCGGTGTTCAACGGCGACGGCGAGCTCATCGCCAACGCGCCCCACATGCCGGTACACCTGGGATCGATGGGCGAGAGTGTGAAGACGATCCACCGCGCCAACGCCGGGCGGATGAAACCGGGCGAGGCGTACATGCTCAACGACCCCTACAACGGCGGCACCCACCTGCCCGACATCACCGTGGTCAAGCCCGTCTTCGATGCGGACGGCGAGGAGGTGCTGTTCTACACCGCCAGCCGCGGCCATCACGCCGACATCGGCGGCATCACGCCGGGCTCGATGCCGCCCGACAGCGAGACGCTCGATCAAGAAGGCGTGCTCATCGACAACGTCAAGGTGGTGGAGGACGGGCGCATCCGCGAGGACGCGGTCCGGGCGCTGTTCGAGGGCGCGCCCTACCCGGCGCGCAATGTCGACAACAACCTGGCCGACCTGCAGGCCCAGATCGCGGCCTGCGAGAAAGGCGTGCAGGAACTCGAGGGCGCGATCGAGCAGTTCGGCCTCGATGTGGTGCTCGCCTACATGGGCCACGTCCAGGCCAACGCGGCCGAGCAGGTCCGCCGCGTCATCGACGCCCTCGACGACGGCGAATTCGTCTACGCGATGGACGGCGGTGAGGAGATCCGTGTGGCGATCGCGGTCGACCGCGACGCGCGCACCGCGCGCGTCGATTTCGCGGGCACGAGCGCCCAGCACCCGGGCAACTTCAACGCGCCCGCGGCGGTGTGCACGGCGGCCGTCCTCTACGTCTTCCGCTGCCTGGTCGCCGACGAAATCCCGCTGAACGGCGGCTGCCTGGAGCCGCTGGAGATCGCCATCCCCGCGGGCTCGATGCTCAAGCCGCAGTATCCGGCGGCCGTGGTCGCGGGGAACGTCGAGACCTCACAGGCGATCGTCGACACGCTGTTCGGTGCCTTGGGGGTCATGGCGGCGGCTCAGGGCACGATGAACAACTTCACCTGGGGCAACGCGCGCTACCAGTACTACGAGACCATCTGCGGCGGCAGCGGCGCCGGGCCCGATTTCGACGGCGCCAGTGCGGTGCACACCCACATGACCAATGCGCGGCTGACCGACCCCGAGGTCCTGGAGTGGCGCTTCCCCGTGCGCCTGGACGCCTTCGCCATCCGCCGCGGCTCGGGCGGACGCGGCCACCAAGCCGGCGGCGACGGCGTGGTGCGCAAGCTGCGCTTTCTGGAGTCGATGACCGCGTCGATCCTGTCGGGCCACCGACGCGTACCGCCCTACGGCATGGCCGGCGGCGAGCCCGGCGCCTGCGGTCGCAACACGGTCGAGCGCGCCGACGGCTCGCTCGAGACCCTCGAGGCACGCGACCGCACCGAGATGGCCCCGGGCGAGCGCTTCGTCATCGAGACGCCTGGCGGCGGGGGATATGGCGAGGCTGATGAATAAAAGGTTCTCGCGAGGGGCGCAAAGGTATATAAAAGAGAAAATGAAATATAAGGCATGAAGTTGATCGCTTTATATCAGGTTTGCTGGCGGTGGCACATGTGCATAATGCATTCGGGATCGCCTGTCTCGAGCCGAGGCTGCACCCTAGCGATAGTGACGCGTGTTATTCGGCGACTAGGCACCGTATTGGTTTTTCCACGCTATGCTGAATCAGCCCGTGTTAGTCATTCACAGTAATTCCTCTTTCTACCTTTGCGCCCTTCGCGCCTTCGCGAGAGCCTCTTTTCGGTTTCCCACGATTTCGCAAGAGCACATTAGTCCGTAATCCAATCACTGACGGAAAAGGCATCCGATGATCCCCATGGTCGATTTGCAGGCGCAGTACGAGTCGCTGCGCGACACGTTGGAGCCCGCGATGCGCGAGGCGATGGGGGCGTGCCAGTACATCCTTGGCCCCAACGTCCAGACCTTCGAGCGCGAGGTCGCCGCCTACCTCGGTGTCGCACACGCGGTCGGCTGCGCCTCCGGCACCGACGCCCTGCATTTGGCGCTGGACGCGGTCGGCGTCGGTCCCGGCGATGAGGTCATCACCACCCCGTTCACCTTCATCGCCACGGCCGAGGCCATCCGCTACGTGGGCGCCGCGCCCGTGTTCGTCGACATCGAGCACGACGGATTCAACATCGATCTCGACCAGGCCGAGGGTGCGCTGACGGCGCGCACCAAGGCGATCCTGCCAGTGCATCTCTTCGGCTGCCCCGTCGACATGCAGCGCGTCACCGCCTGGGCACACGCGAATGGGGTGCGCGTGGTCGAGGACTGCGCCCAGTCGTTCGGCGCCGACTCGAGCGCGGGCATGACCGGCAGCACCGCCGACGCGGCGGCCTACAGCTTCTTCCCCAGCAAGAATCTGGGTGGCTTCGGCGACGGCGGCCTGGTCACGACCAACGACGCCGCCGTCGATGCACGCCTGCGCGCGCTGCGTAACCACGGCCAGGAGCAGCGCTACCGCCACTCGTTCATCGGCTACAACAGTCGTCTCGACGAGCTCCAGGCGGTCGTGTTGCGCCAGAAATTGCCTCATATCGACGCATTCAACAGCGAGCGCCGGCGCGCCGCCGACCGCTACGACGCCCGTCTGGCCGACACGTCGGTGACCACGCCGAGACGGCCGCCGGCGGGCCATCACGTCTTCCACCAATACACCGTGCGCGTCGGCGATCGTGACGCGCTGGCGGCGGCGCTCAAGGAAGCGGGCATCGCCAGTGCGGTCTATTACCCGCTGCCCCTGCATCGCCAGCCGGTCTTCGCCGATGCATTCGGCTCGCTCGATCTGCCCAACGCGGATGCGGCCGCCGCCTCCTGCCTGTCGCTGCCGATCTATCCCGAGCTCGCCGACGCCGACATCGACCGCATCGCACAAGTCGTACGCGAGTCCGTCGATGGCTAAACGACCACGGGTGATGATCTCGGCGGGCGAGGCCTCGGGCGACCATCACGCGGCGCGCTTCGTCGAGGCTCTGCGGCGGCGCGGGCAGGAGCCGACGCTGTTCGGGATGGGCGGGCCCCGTCTCGCGCAAGCGGGTATGGATCTCGTCGTCGACTGCCGCGATCTCGCGATCGTCGGTATCGTCGAGGTCCTGATCAACTGGCGCCGGATCAAACGCGAACTCGAGCGGCTACGCCGGCGGCTGCGCGAGGACCGCCCCGATCTGCTGGTCCTTGTGGACTATCCCGACTTCAACCTCAAGCTCGCCGAGACCGCACGGTCGCTGGGTGTGCCGGTGCTGTTCTACGTCAGCCCTCAGGTCTGGGCGTGGCGCGCGAATCGGGTGCACCGTATCGGACGACTCGTGGACATGATGGCGGTCATCTTTCCCTTCGAGACCGATTTCTATGAGCGTGCGGGTGTACCCGTGCGCTATGTCGGCCACCCCTTGGTCGACGAGATCGCCCCGGAGATCACCGCGGACGCGGCGCGAGCCGAGTTCGGGGTCGAGGCCGATCAGCCCACGCTGGCGCTCATGCCCGGCAGCCGCAACAGCGAGCTCCGCCACCTGCTGCCGATTCTGCTCGCGAGTGCCAGGCGCATCGCTCACGAGTCGGGCCCCGTCCAATTCCTGCTACCGCTTGCGTCGACGCTGGATCCCGATCCCGTGCGCGAGGAGGTCGAAGCCAGCGGCATCGATGTGCAGGTAATCCCGGGTGGGCGGGCCTACGACGTCTTACCCATCTGCGACGCCGCGGTGACGGCGTCGGGGACGGCCACGCTCGAGCTCGCCCTACTCGATGTGCCCATGGTCGTTGTCTATCGCGTGCACTGGCTCACCTGGCAGATACTGCACCGGATGGTCAGGATCGAGGACATCGCCCTGGTCAACATCGTGGCGGGTCGGCGAGTCGTTGCGGAGCTCGTCCAGGGGGCCGCCCAGCCTGCCGCCATCGCTTCCGAAGCCGAGCGCTTGTTATCGGATCCCGACTATAGGGCCGGCGTACTCGAAGGCCTCGCCACCGTCCGCGAGCGCATGGGCGAAGGCGGTGGCCCCGAGCGCATGGCAAGCCTCATCGAGGAGATGCTGGGGGAGGCGGAGCGACCGAGCACGCGAGCGCGCTAGCGCAGGGCTCCAGATTCGGCGCCCTCGGTGGGCGGAGACGGGGATTCGGCGCCATGCCTCGCTAGCGCCTAGCGCACCACCCCCCGCGAGCTGGTGTCGATGAACTCGAGCAGCTGCCGCACCTCGTCATGCGCCCGTGCCAACGCTTCCGCCTCCTGCCGGGCGCCCTCGCGCGCCTTGCCCGGCCGCAGCAGCAGCCTATAGACGCGTTGCAACGCCTTGATCGCCTCCGCGTCGAAGCCCCGGCGCTCGAGGCCATTCTTGTTGACCCCGTAGCCTCGCGCCCGATTCCCGGCTACGCGCATGAACGGCGGCACATCGCCCGAGACCGATGTCGCCATGCCCGTAAAGCTATGCGCCCCGATCCGAGTGAACTGGTGGAAGCAGCTAAAGCCACCCAGGATGGCCCAATCGCCCACCTCGACGTGGCCGCCCAGGGAGGCCGCGTTGGCGAAAACGGTGGAATTGCCCACGAGGCAGTCGTGGGCGACGTGGATATAGGCCATCAGGAGGTTGTCGTCGCCAATGCGCGTGACACCGCCACCCTCCGCTGTGCCGCGGTTGAGCGTAACGTATTCGCGTACTGTGTTGCGGTCGCCCATGATCAGCTCGGTGGGCTCACCCGCGTACTTGAGATCCTGTGGCGCCTCGCCCACCGAGGCGAAAGAGAAGATCCGATTGTCGCGCCCGATGCGCGTCGGCCCGCGGATCACCGCATGAGGACCCACGCTGGTCCCCGGACCGATCTCGACGTGCGGGCCGACGACGCAAAACGGCCCGATCTCCGCGTCCGCAGCCACCTGCGCCGATGGGTCGACAAGCGCTTGCTCGTGGATCAAGGCTCGGCCTCCCGCATCGCGCCCATCAGATCCGCTTCGCAGGCGATCTCTTCGCCCACACGGGCGACACAGGCGAAGCGCCACATACCTCGCGACGCGCGCTGTAGTTGGACCGATACATCCAGACGATCGCCCGGCTCGACTTGACGCTTGAACCGTGCCTTGTCGATCCCGACGAACAGATAAAGCGTATTGTCGTCGGGCTTGATGCCTTCCGTGCGGAACGCCAGTAGCCCCGTCGCCTGCGCCATCGCCTCGAGGATCAACACCCCGGGGAATACGGGGCGCGCCGGGAAATGGCCCGGGAAGAAGGGCTCGTTATAGCTCACGTTCTTGTACGCTTCGACGCGCTCGCCAACCTCGCAGACGGTGACCCGATCGATGAGCAGAAACGGATGGCGGTGGGGGAGGTACTGCAGTACCTCGTGGATGCTCATCTGGCTCAACTCTCGTCATCCTTGGGTCGGCTCACGCCGTCGGCGCGGCCTACCGCCGTCTCGATCCGGTGCAACCGTCGCGCCATCGTGTCAAGCTGGCGAAACCGGGCGGCGTTGCGGCGCCACTCGGCATTGCCTTGAATCGGCACCCCCGAGGAATATGTCCCCGCCAGTGTAATCGATTTGTGCACCAGTGACATGGCCGTGATCTGGACATCGTCGGCGATTTCGAGATGACCCAGAATCCCGGCGCCGCCGCCGATTGCACAGCGTCGCCCGATGACCGCGGAGCCCGCTACACCCACGCACCCCGCCATAGCCGTCGCCTCACCGATGCGGACGTTGTGCCCGATCTGTATTTGATTATCGAGGATGACACCGTCGCCGATGACCGTATCGTCCAACGAACCGCGGTCGATGGTGGTGTTGGCCCCGACGTGCACCCGGTCACCGATGACCACCCGACCGACTTGGGGAATGCGAATCCAGTCGTCGCCGTCCCGCGCGAAACCAAACCCGTCGCCGCCGATGACCGCGCCCGCCTGCACCTGGCACTCCGCGCCCAGGACACATTCATGGCGCACCACCACGTTGGCGCCGATGCGAGTGCCGCGCCCGATGCGCGTGCCCTGGCCGATGACCGCGCCTGCCTCGATCGTTGCACCCGCCTCCACGACGGCATCGGCCTCGATCCCGACCCGCGGGCCAACGCGAACGTCGCCGTCGACCCGTGCGGTGTCAGCCACCGCCGCCGTCGCGTCCACCCCCGCCGGACCCGCCGGCTCCGGGTGGAGAAGTTGCGCCGCGCGGGCATACATCGCGTAGGGATTGTCCGCGATCAGCACCGACGTGGTCGCGTGACCCCGATGCCATGGCGCCAAGATCACGGCACCCGCCCCAGTTCGCTCCAGCGTTCCCACCATCGCCGAGCGGGCGACGAACGACAGGCAGTCCGACGCCGCCGCGTCGAGCGGCGCTACCCGCTTGAGGCGGCGGCTCCCATCCCCATCGAAGGATAGCCCCAGCCGCTCCGCCAATCCGGCGACGGTCCAAGCCACGGCCGCCGCCGCGCTACTGCGACCCGCCTTCGTAGTTCGACTTCATGCGTTCGAGCACACGCTCGGTGATGTTGACGCGATCGCTGGCGTACAACGCGTTCTGCCCAACGACGACATCGTAGCCCTCGTTCTCGGCCACCGCCCGCACCGCCTTCATGACCGCTTTACGAACGCCCTTGAACGCATCGTTACGCTCAATATTGAGATCTTCCTGCATCGCCTTCTGCGAGCGTTGAATGTCGCGTTGGAGCTGCTTGGCCCGCTGCTGCATCTCACCTCGCTGCGACTCGCTCATCGTCATCCCTTCTTTCTGCAATTTTTTACGCACCTGCTGAAGCTCCTTTTTCATCTTTTGCAGTTCCTTCTTTTTCGGTGCGAACTGCTCCTGCAGCTCCGAGCTCGCAGCCTGAGCCTGGGGCGAGTTATCGATCAAATAGGGTACATCGACATAGCCGATTTTCGCCGTCTCCGCGGCAGAAGCGACAGCCGGTGCGGTCAGCATTACTGCCATCAAAACTAGCATCATCGTGCGCATTTTTCGGCCCTCACTCATGTTTATGCATCGGTCACGACCGAGTTCCGGTTAGAACAGGGTTCCGATCGTGAATTGGAATGTTTTCGTGTCGTCCTGCGGCTCGGGGTTGATCGGCTCGGCAAAGCTGAATGACAAGGGACCAACTGGCGACCGCCAATTATACGAAATGCCCACCGACGTCCGAATTTCACTCGCCTCGAACGACTCGATATCCGAATAGACGTTACCGAAATCGTAGAAGAGGCTCAACCGCGACTGCCCCGTCTCCAGAGCGAACGGCGGCGGCACGATCAACTCGAGTGTGCCCGTCGTGAGCATGTCGCCGCCGATTGCCTCGCCGTCCTCGCGCGGACCCAGACTGCGCGCCTCGTAGCCGCGCACCGAGCGAATGCCGCCGGCGTAGAAGTGGCGGAAAAACGGCAGCCCGTCGGAGAAGGGGCGCTCGTCACGGCTGCCGTAGCTATCGCCCACGGCCGCGCGCGCGCTCGCCGAACCGACCACGTATTCCCCGATGGGCACAAACCATTCGAAATTGTACGACGCTTTAGCGAGCTCGAGGTCACTTCCCGGTACCGTCACATCGAGGGAGACCCGATTGCGCGCGCCCGCTTCGGGAAAGATCGTGCGATTACGCGTATCGCGCGTCCATCCGACGCTGCCCTCGAGGAA
>CAYUKN010000004.1:0-54965 GCA_964445325.1 uncultured Ectothiorhodospiraceae bacterium | reverse complement strand
CCCTGGTCCGAGGAGAATCCCGCTCCGAGCGACAGCGAGCCCGTTCGACGCTCGGTTATCTTGTAGTTGATATCCACCTGATTAGGCTTGCCCTCAACCCGCTCGCGCTGCACGCGAACGCGGCGCACAGACGCCAGGCGCTGCAAACGAACGCGCGAGCGCTCGACCCGCTCGGGAGAGAAGATTCCGCCCTCGAGCTGGCGCATTTCACGACGCAAGACCCGATCCTGGGTGGACGTCTGTCCACTGAAGGTGATGCGGCGAACATAGGCGCGCTTGCCCGGGTCGATCGCGAAGCGGACATCGACCGTCTGCTCTTGCTCGTTGACTTCGGGCGTCGCACTGATCCGCGCGAAGGCGTAACCGGCGCGGGCGAGCTCGTCGGACATACCGTTGCGGCTTTCCTGGACCGCCTTGCGCGAGAACAGGTCCCCCTCGTCGACCTTGACCTTTTCCCGCAGCCTACCCTTGTCGATCGGAAGATCGCCTTCGAGTGATACCTCGTCGATGCGGTACTGCTTGCCTTCGTCGACACGGATTGTGACGTATATTCCCTTCTTGTCCGGCGTGATTGTAACCGGACTCGAAACGATCGAGAAATTGACGTAGCCACGATCCAGGTAATGCGAGCGGATCGACTCGAGGTCTCCTTCAAGGGTCGTCCGTGAGTACTCGTCCGCGGAGGAGAACCAGCCTGCCTCGTCGGTCGAGGCCGATTCCATCACGTTCTTGAGCACATCGTCGTCGAACGCGTCGTTGCCGATGATCTCGATTTGCTCGATACGAGCGCTCCTGCCCTCGCGAAGAGTGATATCCACTGCAACGCGATTGCGTGGCAGCTCGCGGGTATCGACCTCGAGCTCCACGCCATACTTGCCGCGGCTGTACATCTGCTGCTGGAGCGAACGCCGTACACGGTCCAGTACGGACCGGTCAAAGATTTCTCCCGCGGAGAGCCCGATTTCGTTGAGGACCTCTCTGAGGCGCTCCTCTTCCATGCTGAAATCGCCTTCGATATTGACCTCACCGATCGCGGAGCGCTCCTCGACCCGGATCACGAGGGTGTCGCCCGAACGCCCGAGCGCGACATCGCGAAACAGCCCCGTGTCATAGAGCTGGCGCACCGCGCGCTGGGCGTCGCTCGGGCCGAAGCGCTCACCGGTGCGGGCCGGAAGATAGTTGAGCACGGTGCCCTCGGAAATACGCTCCGCCCCGCGGATTTCGATCTCGCCGATGGTGAACGGGTCCCATGCTGCGGCCGAGGGGCCGGCAGCCAGCGCGAGTGCGAGCGCGAGCAGTGCGGCGGTCAAGGGGCGCGCGGACATCGGCTCAGTTCACAAGTCGTAGAAAATCGTTGTACAGGGCGAGCGTCATCAAGGCGATCAGCAGGGCGATACCGACCTGCTGACCTACGGCCTGGGCTTGCTCGGAGACCGGCGAGCCCTTGAGCGCCTCGATCGCGTAGAACAGCAAATGGCCACCGTCGAGGACGGGGATCGGCAACAGGTTCACCAAACCGATGCTGACACTGATCAATCCGATGAAACCGAGGAACGTGGCGAGCCCGATCTGCGCGGACTGGCCCGCATAGCGCCCGATGGTTACGGGACCACTGATATTGGTCAGCGCGACCTGACCGGTGACCATGCGGTAGACGACTCGGCCGGTCAGTTGCGTGATCTGCCATGTCTTGCCGACGGCTTGGCCAACCGCCTCGATCGGGCCATAGCGCACCGTGGTGAATAGCTTGTCGCGCGCTTCACTGGACAGCGGCTGCGGGGCTGCACCGATGCGGCCAATGTCGTCACCGCCGGCGCGGGCTCGCTCGGGCGTGAGCTCGAGCGTCGTGCGCTGACCGTTGCGCAACACGGTCACGGCGAACGTTTCGCCCGGTCGCGAGCGCACGAAATCCACCCATTGGTCCCAGTCGGCGATACGCTGGCCGCCGGCAGCGATGATCTCGTCACCGACCTGCAGCCCCGCATCAGCCGCCGGCGACTCGTCGACTACACGCCCGATTTGGGCCGGAATATCGGGCAACCAGCGCTCAAAACCGAGTTTTTCGATGGGATCGGTATCCTGCTCATCGAGCGTGACCCCTTCGACGGCGAGGCGCAGCTGGGTCGAAAAACCGCCCGCGCGCTCGACCACCATGGGCACGGTCACGCTCGCCTGACCCAGGGTCCGATCCAGCAGGGTCAAGCGAACGTCCGACCAAGTCGGTGTCGCCGTGTCGGCTACCCGCAAGATACGGTCACCACGCTCGAAGCCCGCCTCGGCGGCCGGCGAATCGGACGCCACACCGCCGACACGCGGCACTACCCCCTGGGTGCCGATCAGGAACATCACCGTATAGACCACGATCGCGAGCACGATGTTGATCGCGGGGCCGGCCGCGACGATGGCCGCACGGCGACCGACGGTCTGGTTGTTGAAGGCACGGTGGCGCTGCGCCTCCGGGACCTCGACCTCGCGCTCGTCGAGCATCTTGACGTAGCCGCCCAGAGGAACGGCCGCGACCACCCACTCGGTGCGGTCGCGGCCATAGGTACGCGACCACAAGGGGCGGCCGAAGCCGACTGCGAAGCGCAGCACACGGACGCCGCAGAGGCGGGCGACGCTGTAGTGACCGAACTCGTGGACGGTAACGATGACGCCGATTGCCACCAGAAACGCCGCAATGCTGATCACGAAGTCCCACATCATCACGCCGCAACCCCCCGCCGATCGGCCTCCTCGGCCGCGATGCGGCGAGCGGCGGCATCGGCGGCGTTGACGCCCTCGAGCGAGGCGGCGTCGCCCTCACCCGATGCCCGGCCCATGGTCGCTTCCACGACCTCGGCAATGGCGGGGAACGACAATCGCTGCGCCAGAAAGCGATCCACCGCCACCTCATTGGCGGCGTTGAGAACCGCTCCCGCCGTGCCACCGCAACGGGCGGCCTCGAAGGCCAACCGCAGAGCCGGGAATGCCGCCGCGTCGGGTCGCTCGAATGCCAGGCCCGGCGACGCGAAAAGATCCAGCGCGGAAACCCCTGAGGCCATACGCTCGGGCCATGCGAGGGCATGGGCGATGGGTGTACGCATATCGGCATGCCCCAGCTCGGCCAGCATCGACCCGTCGACGTACTGGACCAACGAATGGACCACGCTCTGGGGGTGGACCGCGACCTCGATGCGATCGGCCGGCAGGGCGAACAGCCAGGACGCCTCGATGACCTCGAGGCCTTTGTTCATCATCGTCGCCGAGTCGACCGAGATCTTGCGCCCCATCGACCAGGTGGGATGGGCACACGCCTCATCCGGCGTGACCTGGCTCAGCGTCGACGGCTCGCGGCGGAGGAAGGGCCCGCCCGAGGCGGTGAGCAGGATGCGCTCGATGCCGCTCGCAGTGGGCGCGCGAGCGCCATGCTCGGGCAGGCATTGGAAGATCGCATTGTGCTCGCTGTCGATCGGCAGCAGCTCGGCATTCGAGCGCCGCAGTGCCCCCGTGACGAGCTCGCCGCCGGCCACCAACGCCTCCTTGTTCGCGACCAGCACGCGTTTGCCGGCCTCAACGGCCGCCAGCGTCGAAGCCATGCCGGCCATGCCGACGATCGCCGCCATCACGATATCGACCTCGGGGGCGCGCGCCACCGCATCCAACCCGTCGTGACCTGTCAGCACCTGCGTTTCGAGGCCGGCCGAGGTCACCCAGGCCGCGAGCCGCTGGGCCGCGTCGGCATCGGCGAGCACCGCGTAATCCGGCCGATAGTGCCGGACTTGTTGCCACAGGGCCTCGGCCTGCGCGTTCGCCGAGAGCGCACGCACCCGGAAGCGCTCGGGGTGGCGATCCACCACGTCGAGCGTGCTCGTCCCGATCGACCCGGTCGAGCCGAGCACAGCGACGCCCTGGAGTCGACTCGCGCCAGCGCCCATCAAGCCTCCAAAAGACCGAGCGCGCTCACGCCCAGGGCGAGCACCGGCAATGCCGCAATCAGGCTATCGATACGGTCCAGCACGCCGCCGTGGCCGGGCAATAGGTGACCCGAGTCCTTGGCGCCCGCCTCGCGCTTAACCACGCTCTCGAACAAGTCACCCACAACTGATAGCAGCGTCGCCAGCAAAGCGACGACGACCCATCCCAGCCAAGCCAAGACCGAGCCACCGAGGACCAAACCGGAGAGCCCGGCGAGCACGGCCACTGCCAATAGGGCCCCGATCACCCCCTCGCGGGTTTTGCCTGCGCTCACCCGCGGTGCCAAGGGCTTGCGGCCGAACGCCCGTCCCGCGAAATACGCGCCGATATCGGCGATCCAGACCAGACAGAGTGCGTAGAGCAACAGCCACCGCCCGAGCGCATTGGGCTCCGCCAGAGCAGCGCCTGCGGCCACGAGCGACGGGAATAGCAACGCGCCCGCGAGCAGCCACCCCCAGCGCACGGCGCGACCCGGCGGCTGCGGCCCGCCCCCGCAGAGCAGCCAGGCGGCGACGCCGCACCACCACACAAGCGCCAGGGCGATCGCGAGATCCCGCGCGGAGGCGCCCATCAGCGCCCACACACCGGCGCTCGCCGCGGCCACAACAGCGATGTATCCTAGCCGCGGCACCGCCTCGGCCAATCCCGCAAGCCGGCCCCACTCCCAAGCACCGAGGGCAGCGACCGCCGCGAGCACGGCGGCGACACCACCCAACGGCAGCGCGAAAACCCCGACAACGACCACCACGGCACCGACCAAGGCAGTCGCGATGCGCTGGCCGAGTACCGGATCGATGCGGTTCGGTTGGTGGTCCGCGCCGTCGCTCACGTCAACCGCTTCCCACGCGATCGACCTGCCCCAGCTGGTCCTTGGTCTGGCCGAAGCGGCGCTCGCGTCCGCGGTAGAAAGCCAACGCCTCGTCCAACCCGTCAGCGTCGAAATCGGGCCAAAGGCGTTCGGTGAACCACAGCTCCGTGTAGGCGAGCTGCCACAGCAGATAATTACTGATCCGACGCTCGCCGCCCGTTCGAATCAACAGATCCGGGTCGGGGGAATCGGCGAGCGCGAGCCGGGCGCCGATCTCCTCGGTGCCGATGCGCGCCGGGTCAATGAGACCAGCAGCCGCATCGGCAGCCAGCGTGCGCGCGGCCTGCGTGATGTCCCAGCGCCCGCCATAGTTGGCCGCCACGACGAGCTCCATGCCGGCGTTGCCGGACGTGCTCTCCTCCGCCCGTGCCATCTCGCGCTGCAAGGCCTTGGAGAAGCCGTGGCGGTCGCCGATGAAGCGCAGGCGGATGTCGTTGTCAGCAAGCCTGGCGATCTCGGAGCGCAGCGTACCCAGGAACAGCTCCAGCAGGACTTGGACCTCGCTCTCGGGTCGGCGCCAGTTCTCACTGGAGAACGCGAACAGCGTGAGCACGCCGATCCGGCGCTGCGCGCAGGCCTCGATGATGGTCTGCGTCGCGCGCACACCGGCTCGATGGCCCTCGGTACGGTGGGCGCAGCGCTCGCGCGCCCAACGGCCGTTACCGTCCATGATAATCGCGATGTGGTGGGGGTCGCTCCCCGGGCGCATAGCTGCCTCCGCGGTCGACTGATGGGGAAGGCGCCCGGGCCCTCGGGCGGCCGGCCTCGCGAGCCCTGCCGGCGAGCCGGTCACACCTCCATGAGGTCGGCTTCCTTGCGCTCGAGCATGTCGTCGATCTCCGCAATCGACTCGTCGGTGATCTTTTGGATGGCCTGCTCGCCGGCGTGCTCGTCGTCCTCGGTAATTTCCTTCTGCTTGCGCAGCGACTTGAGCTCGCTGTTGATATCGCGCCGCACATTGCGCACCGCAATCCGCGCACTCTCCGCCTCTTGGCGTACCACCTTGGCGAGTTCCTTGCGGCGCTCCTCGGTCATTGGCGGCATGGGCACACGGATCACGGTACCGGCGCTGACCGGGTTGAGACCCAGGTTGGCGTTCATGATCGCCTTCTCGATCTTGGGAACCATCGACTTCTCCCAAGGCTGCACCGCGAGCGTGCGGCCATCCTCGACATGGACAGTCGCCGCATGGTGCAAGGGCACCTCGGCGCCCCAATAGTCGACGGTGACCTGCTCGAGCAGCCCCGTGTGCGCGCGCCCGGTGCGAACGCCCCGGAACTCTTGAGCCAACGCCTCGATGCTCTTCTGCATCCGCTGGCGCGCGTCCTCTTTCAATTCCTCGATCATGTCTGGCCTCGCTCCACGATCGTTCCCACGTCGTCGCCTTGCACCGCGCGCAGGAGCTCACCCTCGTTGTTGAGGTTGAAGATGTGCAGCGGAATATTGTTGTCCCGGCACATCACCACCGCCGTGGCGTCCATCACAGCCAGATTGTCCGTGAAGACTTGGTCGTAAGTAACCCGGTCGAACCGCTTTGCCGTCGGATTGTTCACTGGGTCGGCGTCGAAAACACCGTCGACCTTGGTCGCCTTGAACATAACGTCGGCACCAATCTCGATAGCACGCAGGCTGGCGGCCGAATCCGTGGTGAAAAACGGATTACCCGTGCCCGCAGCGAAGACGACGACCCGCCCTTTCTGGAGGTGGCGAACGGCGCGCCTGCGGATGTAGTCCTCGCACACTTGGTTGATCTCGATCGCCGACATGACGCGACAGAACGCGCCCCGGCGCTCCAAAGCATCCTGCATGGCCATGGCGTTGATCACGGTCGCCAGCATGCCGATCTGGTCGCCGGTGACCCGGTCCATTCCGCCTTGCGCAAGCCCCGCACCGCGGAAGATGTTGCCGCCCCCGATCACCACGGCGATCTCGACGCCCATGACGTTGATCGCATGGATATCCGCCGCGATCCGCCCCAACGTCTTCGGGCAGACCCCGTAGCTTTCCTCGCCCAGCAGTGCCTCACCGCTGAGCTTGAGCAAAACGCGCTGATATGCGGGGGCTCGCTCTTCGCTCATCGGCGCTCGCCATTGGACGGGGGTTCCGCGCGTTGCGGCCCCCGCAGTGCCACCTACCCGGACGCGGGCGTCAACCGTTGGCGCCCAGGCTCTTACGCCCGACTGCCTCGCGTCGAGGCGCGAAAACGAGCCCTCAGCCGCCTTCGACCTGAGCCCTCACCTCGTCGGCGAAGTTCTCCTCCTTCTTCTCCTTGCCCTCGCCGACCTCGAAGCGCTCAAAGAACGCGGCCTCGGCGCCTTTGCTTTGAAGATATTCCTCGACGGTCTGGTCGGGGTCCTTGACGAAAGGTTGGCCCAACAAGGTGATCTCGCCGAGATACTTGCGCATCCGGCCGTCGACCATCTTCTGGACGATCTCCTCGGGCTTGCCAGACTCGCGCGCTTGGGCTTCCAGCGTCGCCCGCTCCTTTTCGAGCTGCTCCGACGGCACGTCGTCGGCGGCGATCGCGACGGGATGGCTGGCCGCGATGTGCATCGCGAGATCACGCCCGAGCTGATCATCGTCACCGGTGTACTCCACCAGCACGCCGATGCGCTTGCCGTGTAGGTAGCACGCCAGCCGGCCACGCTCGGCACTGCGACGCGAGAAGCGTCGCACCTCGATATTCTCGCCGATCTTGGCGACGAGCTCCTTGGTCGCAGTGGCGATATCTCGCTGATCCTCGCTGGAAAGCGCCATGCCGGAGAGCTCATCTACGTCGGCGGGGCTGTCGTTGAGCACGCGATCGGCGACGGCATCGGCGAATGCCTGGAACTGATCGTTATTCGCAACGAAATCGGTCTCGCTATTGATCTCGACGAGCACGCCCGTCTTCGCATCGTCCGAGACCCGCGCGACAATCACGCCCTCAGCGGCGACCCGGCCCGCTTTTTTCTCGGCCTTGGCCAGGCCCGATTTACGCATGACCTCGATGGCGCCCTCCATATCGCCGTCGGCCTCCTTGAGGGCCTTCTTGCACTCCATCATGCCGGCGCCAGTGCGCTCGCGCAGTTCCTTCACCATGTCAGCGGTGATTGCCATGGGCTCAATACCTCATCGTTCGTTGGGGCCCGGCACGGCTCATGCCGCCGCCGGGCCATGCTCGGTTCAGCCGTCCTCGTCGTCGGCCTTGGCCGCGGTCTTCTTAGCCGCAGTCTTCTTGGCCGCAGTCTTCTTGGCGGCCGTCTTCTTCGAGGCGGTTTTCTTGGCGGCGGTCTTCTTGGCAGCCGTTTTCTTCGCGGCCGTCTTCTTGGCCGTGGCTTTCTTCTTGGATGCCGGCGCGCCTTCCGCGGAGCCGCCCTCGCCGGCCTCTTCGGCCGCCTCCGTGTCGTCTCCGGCCGGTTCAGCCTCGCGTGCCGGCCCGGCGCTCGCGGTCTCGGACGCCTCGGACGCCTCGGACGCCTCGGCCGCCTCTTCGGTCACCGCGGCATCCTGGTCCGACTCGCCGGGCTGGGCCGCGGCCGCGGTC
The DNA here is from genome assembly GCA_964445325.1 of uncultured Ectothiorhodospiraceae bacterium. Taxonomy (GTDB): domain Bacteria; phylum Pseudomonadota; class Gammaproteobacteria; order XJ16; family Halofilaceae; genus Halofilum. The sequence continues at coordinate 46,614 of CAYUKN010000004.1, read as the reverse complement.
TTCTTTGCCGAACTCTTCTTAGCGCCCGTCTTCTTGGCACCGGCCTTCTTCGCCGACGCCTTCTTCTTCGCGCTTTCGTCCTTGGGCCGACCCGACTCATCGAGCTCGACGAACTCGTCCTCGGCGCCGGCCGCGGCGCTGGGCGCGACCGCTTTACCGGTCTGGATGGCCTCCGCCATAGCCTGGCTGTAGAGCTGGATCGCGCGCAGCGCGTCATCGTTGCCCGGGATGACGTAATCCACCCCATCGGGCCAATTGTTGCTGTCGACGATGCCCACGACAGGTATACCCAGCTTGTTGGCCTCAGCGACCGCGATGTCCTCGTGCCCGACGTCGATCACGAACATGGCGTCGGGCAGGCGCTCCATGTCCTTGATCCCGCCCAGGCTGCGCTCCAAGCGCTGGCGCTCGCGATCGTGATCCAGACGCTCCTTCTTGTTGAGACGGTTCATCGAGCCGTCCTCGAACATGCCCTCGAGCTGCTTGAGACGGCCGATGGAATGGCGCACGGTCTTGAAGTTGGTCATCATTCCGCCGAGCCAGCGGCGGTTGACGTAGGGCATCCCGCACGCCTGCGCCGACTCGCGGACCGCGTCCCGGGCCGCGCGTTTGGTACCGACGAACAGGATGATGCCGTTGCGCGAGGCGACGGAGGAGAGAAAATTCCGCGCCTCTTCCATGAGAGGGACGGTTTTCTCCAGGTTGAAGATGTGGATCTTGTTGCGCTCGCCGAAGATGTAGGGGGCCATTTTCGGGCACCAGTAGCGCGTCTGGTGACCAAAGTGAACGCCCGCCTCGAGCATCTGGCGCATCGAGATCTTGGCCATGGGAAACACCTCTTTGTCGGGTTGAGCCTCCACGGACCGCGTCGCAGCCAACCGGGTCGAGCGCTCAGGCTGCTCGACCGGCACCCGGCCACGCCGTCGGGGCGCCATGCCCCCAAGGGCCCGTGTGTGAATTACCGCCCCGGGACCCCCGCGACGGCGGAGCGCTTTATACCACAACCCGGCGACGCAGCCAAATGAACACCACCTGCCCGCGCTCGCCGCGATGCGCTACAATTGCGGGCTCCTTATTTTGTATCGGCGCAGTTGCACCCATGCCCTTGAGCGCGAAGGCCTCAGCCGACGTCCCGACCAAGACGGCCGACGAGATCGACAAAATGCGCGTGGCAGGCCGCCTCGCGGCGAGCGTGCTCGACATGATCGGGCCCCACGTGCAACCGGGTGTGACCACCGAGGCGCTCGACCGGCTGTGCCACGACTACATCGTCAACGAGTGCGGCGCCACACCCGCGCCACTCAATTACCGGGGCTTCCCCAAGTCGGTGTGTATCTCGCTGAATCATCAGGTCTGCCACGGCATACCGGGGGCGCGCACGCTCAAGCGCGGCGACATCCTCAACATCGACGTCACCGTGATCCGGGATGGCTATCACGGCGACACCAGCCGCATGTTCATTGCGGGCGAGCCGTCGCGTGCTGCGCAGCGGATCTGCGACGTCGCCTACGGCGCCATGGCCGCCGGGATCCGGGCGGTGACACCCGGTGGGCGCCTCGGCGACATCGGCGCGGCCGTGCAACGCTACGCCGAGCACCATCGCTGCTCGGTGGTGCGTGAGTACTGCGGCCACGGCATCGGCCGCGGCTTCCACGAGGAGCCCCAGGTGTTGCACTACGGCAAGGCGGGATCCGGCATCGAGCTCGTCCCCGGGATGACCTTCACCATCGAGCCGATGATCAATGCCGGCAAGCGCCACGTGAAAGTTCTGGGTGATCAATGGACGGTGGTGACCAAGGACCACAGCCTCTCGGCGCAGTGGGAGCACACGATCGCGGTCACCGACGACGGCTTCGAGATCCTCACCCTGCCCGAGGGACGCGAGCTATAGCGACGTGACCGAAGCGGACACCGCCGAGCCCGATTGGGCGCGCGCGCGGTTCGACCCGAGCGCCGTCGACCGTGCCATGGCCGCGGGCCGCCCCATCGGCCGCGCCTACGCCGACGCGCTGGCGGTCGTGGATGAGGCCCTGGACCGCCTGCTAGATGCCGGCGCCGCGGCCCACGAAGTCATCCCTGCGCGCGCGCACGCCGTCGACGCCCTGCTGATGCACGCGTGGCGGACCCATATCGGTGACGATGCCGTGGCGCTCGCGCTGGTCGCGGTTGGTGGCTACGGGCGTGGCGAGCTGCAGCCGCGCTCCGACGTGGATCTACTCATCCTGTTGGCCGAGGGCGCCGAGACGCACTATCGCGAGGCCCTCGAGTCGTTCGTCACGCTGCTGTGGGACATTGGCCTGGACATCGGCCACGCCGTGCGCACGGTCGATCAATGCGTCGACATCGCCGCCGAGGACGTCACGACCGCCACCAACCTCATGGAGTCACGCCGACTGGCCGGTTCGGCCGAGCTCGTCGACGCCATGATCGCGGCGACCGGGCCCCAACGCCTCTGGCCCGCCGATGCCTTCTTCCGTGCGAAGCTTGCCGAGCAAGCCGAGCGTCACCGCAAGCTCGACAACACCGCCTATCGGCTCGAGCCCAACATCAAGGAAGGCCCGGGCGGACTGCGCGACATCCAGATGGTCGCCTGGGTCGCCAAGCGCCATTTCGGTGCGCGCACGCTGGGCGATCTGGTCGCGCATGGTTTCCTGACACCAGACGAGCACGTCCAGCTCCAGCGGGGCCAGGACCTGCTGTGGCGCATCCGCTGGCGCCTGCACCGGCTAACCGGGCGGCGCGAGGACCGTCTGCTGTTCGATCATCAGCGCGACCTGGCGGCCGCGTTCGGCGAGACCGATCCCGACCCGAATCACGCCGTCGAGGCGTTCATGCAGCGCTATTACCGTACGGTGATGGATTTGCAACGCCTCAACGAGATCCTGCTGCAGTTCTTCCGCGAGGCCATCCTCGAGCCGCAGGAGACCCCGGCAGTGCGCCGCCTGGACGCCCATTTCCGCATCCGCGGTGAGACCCTGGAGGCCGCCCGGCCCGACACATTCCGTTCCCATCCGCCGGCGATTCTCGAGATCTTCCTGGCCCTGGCGCGCCACCCCGAGGTCCGCGGTATTCGGGCGGAGACGCTGCGCCAGCTCCACGGCGACCTCGACGTCATAGACGACAGCGTGCGCGCCGATCCGGAGACGCGTGCAACCTTCATGGCGCTGCTGCGCCAGCCCCGCCGGGTGGTCAGCCAGCTCGCGCGGATGAACCGCTACGGCGTGCTCGGCGCCTATCTACCCGCGTTCGACCGCATCATCGGACGCATGCAGTACGACCTATTCCACACCTATACGGTCGACGAGCACACCTTGCGAGTAATCGGCCACCTGCGGCGCTTCCGTCTCGCCGAGGATCCGAACGAGGATGCCCTGTGCTGTCAGCTCATGGGGGCGTTCGACGAGCCCGAGACCCTCTATATCGCGGCGCTGTTCCACGACATCGCCAAGGGCGAGCCGGGCGATCACTCTGAGGTGGGTGCCCACGAGGCGCTGGCGTTCTGCCGGGAACACGAACTGGCGGCGGTCCAATCAGGGCTGGTTGCGTGGCTCGTGCGCCACCACTTGGCGCTGTCGATGACGGCCCAACGCCGCGACCTCAGCGATCCGGCGGTCATCCACGAGTTCGCCCGTAAAGTCTCGTCGATCGCCCATTTGAATCGCCTGTACGTGCTCACCGTAGCCGATATTCGTGCGACCAACCCCAGCCTATGGAATTCCTGGCGCGCCAATCTGCTGCGGGAGCTCTACTACAAGACGGTGCAAGCCCTTTGGCGCGGGCTGGACAATCCGATCGACAAGGAAGAGCGCCTCGCGGATGTCCAGGGCCAGGCTCGCCGCCTGCTCGCCGATCACGCCGTCGACCCAGCTCATATCGAGCGCGTGTGGGCCGATCTCCCCGAGACCTACTTCCTGCGCCACAACGCCGATGAGGTCGCCTGGCACACGCGCGCGCTACTCGACCATGGCGATTCCACGCAGCCGTTGATCCAGCTGCGCCGCGAGACCAACAGGGGCTCGACCGAGCTATTCGTGGCCGGACCCGCCCATCGCTATCGATTCGCGTTGGTCACCAGTGTGCTCGACCAACTGGGCTTGTCGGTCGTGGATGCACGCGTGCTCACGTCGCGCTCGGGTGTGGCGTTGGACACCTACCTCATACTGGAGGCCTCGGGTGCGACCATCGGCGATGGCTTTCGGATTCGCGAGATCCGCGAGCGCCTGCTCGCGGCCCTTGCCCGACCCGATCGCCTGCCGAGTGAGCCCAAGCGGCGAACGCCGCGGCGCATGCGCCAATTCTCGGTGCCGCTGCGTATCGATACCGAGCAGCAAGACGATGGCTGGAGCACCGCGGTCGAGATCACGGCCGGCGATCAGCCCGGACTGCTGTCGAAAATCGCGCGCGCCTTCCTAGACGCCGGAGTTCGGGTGCACAACGCGCGCATCGCGACGGTGGGCGAGCGCGTCGACGATGTGTTTTTCTGTACCGACGAATGGGACTGCCCCTTGTCTAGCGACGATATCCGGCGTTTGGACGACGCGCTGCGACAACTGATCACCCACCCGGAGGAGACATGAGCGACCCAGCGCGCGATCATGAGGTAGCCGAGCTCGCTGCCGAGCTCATCCGGCGGCGCTCGATCACGCCGACCGACGCGGGATGCCAGGGACTGATCGGCGAACGCCTGGCGGCGGTGGGTTTCCATACGGAGTCGATGCCCTTCGGTGAAGTGGATAATCTCTGGGCTCGCCACGGTAGCGAGGGCCCCTTGATCGTGTTCGCGGGGCATACCGACGTCGTGCCTACGGGCCCCGAGGAGCGCTGGCGCTGCCCGCCTTTCGGGGGCGAGATCCACGACGGCATGCTCTATGGCCGCGGCGCCGCCGATATGAAGGGCAGCGTCGCCGCGATGGTGGTCGCGGCCGAGCGTTTCGTGCGGGCGCATCCGGACCACGCCGGCTCGGTGGCGCTTTTGATCACCAGCGATGAGGAAGGACCGGCCGTCGACGGCACCCGTCGGGTTGTCGAGGCGTTGCGGACGCGCGGCGAGACCATCGACTACTGCCTCGTGGGCGAGCCTTCCTCGGTCCACCAGTTCGGCGACACCGTCAAGATCGGGCGCCGCGGCTCGCTCACGGGGTATCTGACCGTCAAGGGGATCCAGGGGCACGTGGCGTATCCGCAGCGCGGGCGCAACCCCGTCCACGAGTTAACGCCGGCTCAGGCCGAGCTGGTGAGCGAGCGCTGGGACGAGGGCAATGCGCACTTCCCCCCTACCAGCTTCCAGATATCGAACGTCCACGCCGGAACGGGTGCCGACAACGTCGTACCGGGCCACGCCGACCTGGTGTTCAACTTCCGCTACTCGACCGAATCGACGGCCGAGGGCTTGAGCCATCGCGTGACCGAGATCCTGGATCGCCATGGGCTCGAATACGATGTCCAGTGGCGCGTGGGTGGACACCCATTCCTCACGACGCCCGGTGCGCTCACCGACGCCCTGTGCGCCGCCGTCGAGGCGGTGGTGGGCTTCCGGCCCGAGCTCGCCACCACGGGCGGGACCTCCGATGCGCGTTACATCGCGCCCATGGGCACCCCCGTGGTCGAGCTGGGCCCGCTCAACGCGACCATCCACCAGATCGACGAGCGCATCGCCGTCGCCGATCTCGAGCACATGGCAGCCGTCAGCGAGGGCCTACTCGAACGGCTGACGAGCGCATGAGGCGACCATCTACTGCGCTCGATTGAGGCGAATGCGGCAGTAGATGCTCACGCCGTGCGCTCGGGTCCACGCAAAGGCGCGAACGGCGCAAAGCATATCAAGATCTCTTTGCAAGCGCTGTGTAACCAAGGTGTGTTCCCCTCCCGGTACCGCTACATTGAGATCCCGTGCTGTCCGTTTCGCTTGCGCGCGCACGAGTAATTCGAGTGCCTGAGTGATTGGGAACGTAGACAACGCAATCCGCTACGTCCCCATCCCAGCACGGGACATACTCTAGCACTCGAACATAAGGGCGAACGAGGTTGTCGCTACACAAACGAAATCCCTCGCATCGACCACGCCGGACAGTGCCGCCAACAATCCATACGCCTTCTGCGCTATTCGCGTCCGTAGCGCCTTTGCGTGATCTACCATTGCTAACTCAACTTCGATCGCCGCCGTACATGGAGCGGTAGAGCTCACGGCTCTTGAGCGGCTTAGACCCGAGCAAGGGCGCCAGGCTGGCACGCAGGACGCGGCGCGCGGTGCGCAGGGTCTCCGGGTTGTCGAGTCTGTGTCCGGCCAGCGCGAGCAGATGGGCGCCGGGTACACGCAGGTTCCCCTGCCCCGGCGGCCCCGCCGCACGCACTGGGCCGTGCTCCGGCAGGAAGTCGTAGTCGCCCCCGGGCTCGACGACCTCGCCGCTATCGGCCTCGACCGCGAGCGGGGGTGCGAAGCCCAGCCCGTCGAGGAGCTCGAGCTCGAATCGCCGCAGAATCGCCTCGTCGGTCACTTCGCTCGCGGCTAGTGCCGTCACCGCCGCGTCGTAGGCGGCGAACACCTCGGGATGGGGATCCTCGCGCTCGAGCAGGCGCATCAGCAGCTCGTTGCAGTAAAACCCCGCCAGTAGCCGACGCCCCTCGGGCGGCGCGCGCCACTGCTCGGCCTCGACGTTGGTCAGCGTATGCAGCTCGCCGCGCCCGGACCACGCGATGAGCAACGGCTGGAACGGCTGCAGACAGGCACGGCTCGGCTTGGACGGGCGCCGCACCCCGCGAGCGACGAGCCCGAGCCGGCCCGCCTCCGCCGTAATGGCCTCGACGATGAGACTCGTATTGCGCCAGGCGCGCGTATGCAGGACGTAGGCGCGCGCGAGCGGCCCCGCCGCGCGGGTCATTCGCTCTCGTAGCCGAAGCGTTGCAGTGCGCGCGGATCGTCGGACCAGTCCGCGCGTACCTTGACCCACAGCTCCAGGTGGACACGCATACCGAACAGGCGCTGCATCGCCTGGCGTGCACCACTACCGACGGCCTTCAAGCGTTCACCCTGGCGCCCGATCACGATCGCCTTCTGTCCATCGCGCTCGACCCAGATGGTCGCATCGATATCGGCGCGATCCTCCTCGAGCGTCTCGAAGCGCTCGATCTCGACGGTTGAGGCATACGGCAGCTCTTGGCCCAGCCGGCGCGTGAGTTGCTCGCGCACCAGCTCGGCCGCGAGGAAGCGTTCGCTGCGATCGGTGAGCGCATCGGGCTCGAACAGGTGTTGCCCGTAGGGCACGTGCTCGGCCAGGGTCCACCACAGCCGGTCCACGTTCGCCCCCGTCCGAGCGGATACCGGCACGATCGCCTCCATCTCCAGGCGGCTCGAGAAGGCATCGAGATAAGGCAGCATCGTTTTCTTGTCGCGCAAGCGGTCGATTTGGTTGACGACACCGATGACCGGCAACCCCGCCTCGACGAGCTGATCCCGCACCAGGGCGTCATCGTTGTTCCAGCGTCCCACGCCGACCACGAACAACACCCGATCGACCCCCATCAGCGCCGCATGGGCAGTCCGGTTGAGCGCGCGATTGAGTTGTTTTCGGGCATCGCCGTGGAGGCCGGGGGTATCGACAAAGACCACCTGGAGATCGCCCTCGGTGTACACCCCTTGGATCCGGTGGCGCGTGGTTTGGGGCCGGCTCGCGGTGATCGACAAGCGCTCGCCGATGAGGCGGTTCATCAATGTCGACTTGCCAACATTGGGCCGTCCCACGACCGCTACGACACCGCAGCGTGGATCAGGCATCGATGTCACCCGATTGGAGCTCGGCGAGGCAGGCGCGCGCCGCTGCCTGCTCCGCCTTGCGCCGGCTGGTATCGGTCGCCGTGCGCTCCAGGTCGTAGCCCTCGACCCAGCAGCGTACCGTATAGCGCCGTGCGTGGTCGGCGCCGCTGGTGTCGATCACGCTGTACTGCGGGGGCGCGACACCGCGATGCTGAAGATATTCCTGTAAGCGCGTCTTGGGGTCCTTGAGCTCATCTGCACAGGGCAGATTCGCCAGGCGCTCACCGAGCAGCCGCCGGATCAGCACCTGGACGGTCTCGAAGTCGCTGTCGAGGTAGACAGCCCCGAGCAACGCCTCGACGGCGTCGGCGACGATCGACTCGCGCCGCCGTCCGCCGCTCTTGCGCTCGCCTTCGCCCAGGCGCAGCGCGGCGCCCACGCCCAGCTCCCGTCCGAGCTCGGCGAGTGTCTGGCCGCGCACCAGGGCCGCGCGCAAACGACTGAGCTCACCCTCGGGCGCATCCGGGCGCTGGTGGAACAGCTCGATCGCGACCGTCGTATTGAGCAGCGCGTCGCCGAGAAACTCCAGACGCTCGTTGTTGGCGCTGCCCGCACTACGGTGCGTGAGCGCCTCGGTCAACAAGCGCTCGTCGTTGAACGTATGGCCCAGAGACCGCGCGACGGATTGCTCGGGGCTTCGTTCGCTCAGAGCGTGTAACTCCGTTCAAACGTCATCAATAAATCAATGTTGGCGATGAAGGGCTCGCGCACCTGATAGTCGATCGTGGCCACGACATCGCCGCCTCGGCGCTCGATCGTGACCACATTATCTGCGACGTCGTCGACGTCGTTGAGTCGCATTCGCTTTCGCAGCGTGCTGCGAAGCTCGGAGAGCGACGAGTCGCGCAGGACGCGGTCGTCTTTAACACCCTCGACCACGTCCAGCAGTGAATAGTAAGTATAATAAGTGGGCACCACTTTGGAGCCGAAGTAGGCAAAAAAGCCCACCACCAGTAAAATGGCGATCCACGCCACCGGGGACATACCGCGTTGCTTGCTCAGGGTTCGCATCGCCCTCCCCTCATTCGACGAACTGGCCGATCCGGTCCCAGTCGAACCCACCACCGGTCCAGTCCCAATGCATCCAGATCATCTCGGCTTTGCCCACCAGATGGGCCGCCGGTACATAGCCCCAACGCCGACTGTCATTACTGTGATCGCGATTGTCACCGAGCACAAAATACTGCCCGTCGGGGACCACGAACTCGCCCTCGGGGCTATTGCCGTCCGGGTCCAACACCAGCGGGTGCATGTCGCCGCCCAGGCGCTCGCGGAATTCGATCAACCGCCCCGCATCCCCGCTGCCCGGCGGCTCATAGGAACCGACTCGCTCGACGGGCACGGGCTCGCCGTTGACGAAAACGCGGCGATTATAATACGCGATCCGGTCGCCCGGCACACCGACGACGCGTTTGATGTAGTTGACCGACGGGCGCGGCGGATACCGAAACACGATCACGTCGCCGCGCTCGGGCGCGCCGAAATCCGCAAACTCCGTGTTGAGCACCGGCAGGCGTAGACCGTAGGCGAATTTGTTGACGACGATGAAATCGCCCACCTGCAGCGTCGGCAGCATCGATTGCGACGGGATGCGGAAAGGCTCGGCGAGGAACGAGCGCACCACGAGCACGACCAACAAAACGGGGAAGAACGAGCGCGCGTATTCAACAACCGTAGGGGTGGACGGTGCCCTCCGGCCCCCGCCTTGTTCCCCGGCGGCGCGCACCGCCCGCTCGCGTCGACGCGGCGCCAGCACCAGCGCATCGAGTGCCCAGACCACCCCGCAAAGGGCGGTCGCAACCACCAGCGCCAGCTCGAAATCGAAACCCATCGCTTACTCCTCTGCCCGCACGCGCGAAAGCTGCCGAGGACTGCGGTGCCCTCAGTTCTTCTCCACCTGCAGCACCGCGAGAAACGCATCCTGCGGGATCTCCACCTTGCCCACCTGCTTCATGCGTTTTTTGCCCTCTTTCTGCTTCTCCAACAGCTTGCGTTTGCGGCTTACATCACCGCCATAGCATTTGGCGGTGACATTCTTCCGCATCGCTTTGACTGTCGAGCGCGCAATCACGTGATTGCCAATAGCGGCCTGAATCGCGATCTCGAACATTTGACGCGGGATGATTTCTTTCATCTTGTCGACGAGCTCGCGTCCGCGCTGCTGGGCCTTGCCCCGGTGGACGATAATGGACAAGGCATCAACCCGGTCACCGTTGATCAATATGTCGAGCTTGACCAGATCGGACACCTCGAACCGTTTGAATTCGTAGTCGAACGAGGCGTAGCCGCGACTGACCGACTTCAACCGATCGAAGAAGTCCAGCACGATCTCGGCGAGCGGCAACTCGTAGTTCATTGCCACCTGATTGCCGGTGTACTGCATGTTCCTTTGGACGCCGCGTTTCTCCACGCAAAGCTTTATGACCTCACCGACGAATTCTTGCGGCACCAGGATGTTGGCCTCGACTATCGGCTCGCGAACTTCCGCAATGTCCGTCGGTGCCGGTAATTGCGACGGGTTATGCACCGACAGGGCCTCGCCGTCGGTGGTCAAGACCTCGAAAACGACCGTCGGCGCCGTCGTGATGAGGTCCAGTCCGTACTCGCGCTCGAGGCGCTCCTGTACGATCTCCATGTGCAGCATGCCCAGGAAACCGCAGCGGAAACCGAAGCCGAGCGCCTGCGAGACCTCGGGCTCATACCGTAGCGACGAATCGTTGAGCCGGAGCTTGCCTAGCGCGTCACGAAACGTCTCATACTCATCCGAATTGACCGGGAAAAGCCCCGTGAAGACGTTGGGCTGGATTTCACGGAATCCGGGCAGCGGCTCGTCGGCCGGATTGGACGCCGATGTGATGGTGTCGCCGACACGCACCGCGTCGATGTCCTTGATCCCGGCCATGATGAACCCGACCTCGCCCGCGCCCAGCGAGTCGCGCGATTCCCGCTTGGGCGTGAAAACGCCCACCGCATCCGCGGTGTATGTCTTGCCGGTCGACATGATCCGGATGCGACCACCCGAATTGAGCGTGCCCTCGAACACGCGGATCAGCGAGACCACCCCCACGTATTGGTCGAACCACGAATCCACGATCAGCGCCTTGGGCGGGTCATCCGCCTCGCCTTGCGGCGGTGGTACCTGCTCGACCAGGCGTTCGAGCAGATCGACGACGCCCTCGCCCGACTTGGCCGATACCCGGACGGCATCCATCGCCTCGAGCCCGATGACGTCCTCGATCTCCTGCGCCACCCGATCGGCATCGGCCGCCGGCAAATCGATCTTGTTGAGAACCGGGATGACCTCCAGGTCGAGCGCAATCGCGGTGTAGCAGTTGGCCACGCTCTGCGCCTCAACCCCTTGGGAGGCATCGACGACGAGCAACCCGCCCTCGCAGGCCTGGAGCGAGCGCGCGACCTCGTAGGAGAAGTCGACATGGCCCGGGGTATCGATGAAGTTCAGCAGATATTCTTCGCCGTTGCGCGCGGTGTATTTCAGGGATACGGCCTGGGCCTTGATGGTGATGCCGCGCTCGCGCTCGAGATCCATGGAGTCGAGCATCTGGTCGGGATGCTCGGCTACCAAGCTACAGTTCTCGATGAAGCGGTCGGCCAGGGTCGACTTGCCGTGGTCAATGTGGGCAATGATCGAAAAATTACGGATGTGCTGCCTATCCATGAGAGCTCACATCAGCCAACGCCCGCTCGAGCGCGGCGCGGTCCAGGAAATGGTGGCAAATCTCTTCGCCGTCCAGCAGCAGGACGGGAATGCGTGTGTTGTGGCGTGCCTGCAGGGCCTGATCCTCGTCGATGTTGACGCTGTCGATAGTCAACCCGTAGCGCGCGGCGATCGGCCTGGCCTCGGCCAAAAGGTCATCGCACAGACCGCAGCCTTTGCGTGTATACAGTATCAAGCGTGACACCAGAAGGGCTCCGGCAAAGCATGGGGCGGGGCGAACGATCGGGCGCCGACTCGCGTGCCTCTTCGTGTCGCGCTCCGGGCAAGCACGGCGACCGAAACGGCCGAAAATACTAGCACAACGGGGACTGGGTGTCCGAGGCGGGCCCCGGGCTGTTACCACTTCCCGCGATCGCGGCGTTGCGCCTCCAATGCGGGCCGCGACTCTTGGGGCGCGCCATGCGGGGCGCGATGCGGTGTTGCGCCTCGGTCACGTAGTCCCCGCTACGCTCGCTCGCCGAGCCTTGGGTTGTACCCCAAAGCCCCGCCGCGGTGACCGCGTGGCGGATTGACAGGCTCTAGGGCTCGCCCGAGGAGCGCTCGACCGAGCGCGCGATCCGTTTCACGGTCGCGCCCGGGACCTCACCCACGACCGTGATCTGATGCCCGCGGCGCTCGAGGCCGAACGCGTGAACCGCGCCCATCCGCGATAGGCCTTCGAGCGGCATATCACCCTGGTCATCGGGCGACACGATGAAAACGGAGACCGAGGCCAGCCCGTCGGTGAACACCGAATGTTGTACGGCTTCCCCATGCGGGGGCATCGCCTCACGCTGGTGGGTGACATTACGGAAGCCCGAGGGCAGATCGGTGATCCGCCATGCCGGATCCTCGATCCGACTCCCCTCACTAGCGCCGCTGGCGTGCTCAGTATATTCCATGCCGTCGAGGGTGGACTCGAATGCCTCCCTGGATACACTGTCGAGGCGCTCGAGGTGCGTGAACATGAGCTGCTCGACTGGCTGGCCGTCCGCGTCGAGGAGATCGGAGCGCAACAGCAGATCATGGGCCTGGCCGATCCACATGCGGTAGCCATAGCGATAATCATCGCGCGGTTCGATCCGCACCACATCGGCGCCACGCCCCACCATGCGCGCCTCGCCCTCGAGCGAGGCCGCGTATTGTGCGGGCAGCTCTTCGAGACCGCGGGGCGGCTTGGGCGGCAGGAGATCCCCGGGGCGTTGCGAGACCATGACGCGCTCGCTGGCGGGCCATACGCAGGTGACCTCGTCGCCCATGCGGATCAGCTCGAAGGCGACCCCGGACAACGTGCGTAGGCGCTCGTGCTCGCGCCCGTCGATCGAGCCGTGAACGAGCGACATGGCGTCGAGCTCTTGGCCATGTGCGTAAACCAGCGTGCCTTCGTAGGCATGTGTGCGCATCGCCTGGGCCATCTGGCGCAGTCGCTTACCCGGATCCGAGGCCCCCAGCGCGGGCGCGGCGCTACCGGCGAGCAACGCCACGATCGCGGCCAACGGCCCCAAAAGCCCCCTGGCGCGATCACTCAGAGGCATTGAAACCGCTCAACCGGCTGAACAGCACGACCCCGGGCAGCCCGGTTCCCCCCGCTGCACCCGCATGGCTGGCCAGATACTGGCTCATCCGCTCGCGTCCAGCCGCGCTGATCCCTTCAGCGGCCTCCGCGGTCAAGCGGACCGGAGACACCCCATCACTGGCGACGGGCTGGGTCTCCTGGACAACCAACCGCTCGCGAGTCGCGTCGGTCCCCGTGTCGAGACTGAACAGGATGGCGGCGGTGGCGACCGCGATCGAGGCGGCGATCGCGCCGCCGCTGGCTCCGCGCAGCCAGCGCCGTGGCGGCCGCGGCAAACGCCGGGGAGCGACGACCGTGGGCTCGGCAGCCACCGCCGTCGCCACACGCTCGGCGAATCCCGCGCTCAGCCAGTCGCTGCGCTCACCATGCATCGCCGCGCGCTGGGCGTGGTAGCGCGACCAGCGCACCTGTGCCTGCTCGTCCTCGAGTAGCCATGAGACCGTATCGATGGCCTCACCATGGCTGACCTCGCCGTCGATCAGCGCGCTCAGGCGCTCGTCGTCATTGGATTCGCTGTCTTGCCTAGTCATCACTTCTCGCCCCGGTGTCGTCGAGCATGGGCTCGATTCGACGGTCGATGGCCTCCCTTGCACGAAATATCCGCGAGCGCACCGTACCGATGGGACACTCCATCACCGCCGCGATCTCGTCATAGGTGAGGCCATCCATCTCCCTGAGCACCAACGCCTCACGCAGCTCAGCCGGCAGTCCTTCCAGGGTGGCCGAGATCGCTTGCTGGATCTGGTCGCTGGCGAGCTCGCGCTCGGGTGTGGCCGGATCGTGCAGCGGCGTGGCAGCTTGTGTTTGCTCTAGCTCGTGCGCGTCCCCCGCCTGTTCGGTGGCGCGTCGCGCCGCCGCCCCCGCGTGATTCTTCGCCGTATTGACCGCGATGCGGTACAGCCAAGTGTAGAAGGCACTCTCGCCACGGAAATTGGCCAGCCCGCGATAGGCCTTGACGAACGCTTCCTGAGCGACATCCTCGATCTCGGCCGGGTCGCGCACGTAGCGACTCACCAAATGCGCCACTCGGTGCTGGTACTTGTGGACCAGCAAATCGAACCCCGCACGCTGACCCGCTTGTGCGCGCCGGACGAGTTCGAGATCCCCCGCCTCGTCAGCCATGGCGCGGCGCCCGCCAGCGCTTGTGCGCCCCTTGTTCGGGTTGGACAGTCGAGCGTGTCAAAGGTTTCCCAAGGATTGTGTTGCGTTGAGACGGAGCCCACGGCGCGGCCCCGGCGCTCGCGGCGGGCGACGATGCCCGGCAACGTCAGACGTGCGAAAATAGCGTCACTTTCAGGCCGGGACAAGCGATGACGGGTGCCCTGGATACCGATGCATTGGTCGTCGGCAGCGGCGCGGCGGGTCTTGCACTCGCCCTGCACGCCGCCGAGCAAGCCCATGTAACCGTCTTGGCGAAGGGCTCGCTGCCGGAGGGCAGCACTTGGTACGCCCAGGGCGGTATATCGGCGGCCGTCGCCGACGACGATAGCTTCGAGTCGCACCTCAGCGACACGCTGGAGGCCGGCGACGGTTTGTGCGACCCCGAGGCCGTCCGCTTCACGGTCGAGAACGGGCCCGAAAGCATCGCCTGGCTCGAGTCGTTGGGGGTCGGGTTCACCCGAGAAGACGGCGAGGGGCTCGGCAGCTACCACCTCACGCGCGAGGGCGGTCACGCGCATCGCCGGGTCATCCACGCCGAGGACGCCACCGGCGAGGCCGTCGAGACCACCCTGCTCGCACGCGCCCAGGAGCACCCCAATGTGTCGCTGCTGGGCCATCGCAACGCCGTCGATGTCATCACTCGCATCGATGAGCGCGGGCGCCGCCGCTGCGTCGGTGCCTACGTACTGGATACGCGCCACGGTTGTATCGACGTCGCCCGGGCCCGGGCGGTGATCCTGGCCACCGGCGGTGCGAGCAAGGCCTACCTCTACACCAGCAACCCCGATGGCGCCACCGGCGACGGTATCGCGATGGCATGGCGGGCCGGATGCCGGATCGCCAACATGGAGTTCATGCAATTCCACCCGACTTGCCTGTTCCACCCGAAGGCGAAATCGGCGTTGATCTCGGAAGCGGTGCGCGGCGAGGGCGGCATCCTCCGCTTGCCCGACGGTACGCGCTTCATGCCGCAATTCGACGCTCGCGCCGAGCTGGCCCCGCGCGACGTCGTCGCTCGTGCGATCGACCATGAGATGAAGCGCCTCGGAGCCGATTGCGTCTACCTCGACATCAGCCATCGCGACGCGGCGTCCATCGAGCACCACTTCCCCAACATCCGCGCGAAGTGCGCCGAGTTCGGTTTCGACCTGACCCAAGAGCCCGTGCCCGTGGTGCCGGCAGCACACTATACGTGCGGAGGGGTGGTCACCGATCTGGCGGGGCGAAGCGACGTCGATGGCCTCTATGCCATTGGCGAAA
Source organism: uncultured Ectothiorhodospiraceae bacterium (assembly GCA_964445325.1). Taxonomy (GTDB): domain Bacteria; phylum Pseudomonadota; class Gammaproteobacteria; order XJ16; family Halofilaceae; genus Halofilum. The sequence goes on along the minus strand of CAYUKN010000004.1, from coordinate 31,092 downwards.
CGGCGTATACAGGACTGCACGGCGCCAACCGCATGGCCAGCAACTCCCTGCTGGAGTGCCTGGTGTTCGCACGTGCGGCCGCCGCCGACATCGAGCGCACGCTGGCCGAGCGAGACGTGGCGGCCTGGCCCGCGCCGTGGGACGAAAGCCAGGTCACCGATTCAGACGAGGAAGTCGTGGTGGCACACAACTGGGATGAGCTGCGGCGCTTCATGTGGGACTACGTCGGCATCGTGCGCAGCCGCAAACGCCTTGAGCGCGCGCGCAATCGTATCGACCTTTTGGCGGGGGAAATCGCCGAGTACTATAGCAACTTCCGCGTAACCAAGGACTTGCTCGAGTTGCGCAACATCGCGGTGGTCGCCGACCTGATCATCCGCAGCGCCGCCGGGCGCCACGAGAGCCGCGGCCTGCACTTCACCATCGATCACCCGGAGCGCGATGCGCGTGCCGTCCCGACGGTGCTATCGCCCGCTGCGTCGAGCCCGCACTGCGCCGCACGCGAGCGCAAACAGCCGATAAAGACCTTGTCATGACCGACACCCCCGAACTGCCTTGGCTGGTGGATCCAGCCCAGCTCGCCGACCATCTCGACGACACGGGGCTGCGCATCATCGACCTGAGTCCGCCCGAGCTCTACGAGCGCAACCATGTCCCCGGCTCGGTGAACCTGCCCTACGCCCGACTGGTCCATCAGGCACCGCCGGTCGGGGGCCTGCTGCCCGATCTCGCTACCCTTGTCGAGACCCTCGGGGGGGTGGGCATCGGCAACGCCACCCACGTGGTCGCACTCGACGCCGAGGGCGGCGGGGCCGCCGGGCGCCTCCTCTGGACGCTCGAGGCGCTGGGCCACCACCGCCTGTCCCTGCTCGACGGCGGTCTGGCCGCCTGGGTGATGGAGGGCTTCCCCTTATCCACCGGTCCCAGTTGCGACCCCGAGCCGGCGGACTTCCGCGCCGAGGCCGTACACTCGGGCCCCGTCGCCTCCGCCGAGGGCATCCACGCGGCGTTGGAGCGCCCCGATTTCGTCGCCCTGGATGCCCGCTCGTACGGCGAATTCACCGGGGAGACCGTACGAGCCGCCCGGGGTGGCCACATCCCGGGCGCGCGCCACTACGAGTGGACCCAAGCGATGGATCGCGAGCGCAATCTACGCCTGCGGGCACTCGATGCCGTGGCCACCGAGCTCGAGGCCATCGGCATCACCCGTGACCGCGAGGTGGTGGTCTACTGCCATACCCATCACCGCTCGGCATTCAGCTATGCCCTGCTACGCATCCTGGGCTTCCCGCATGTACGCGGCTATCCCGGGTCTTGGTCGGACTGGGGCAACCGAAGCGACACACCGATCGAGACCGGCGGCTGAGCGCCGACCGCCGCGCTCAAGGCGCGTTATAGCGCACCCGACCCGTGCACTCGAGATCGTAGCCGCCCAGCGTGCGCGCGCGCTCGGCGAAGCGTGCCTCGTCCGTGAGCGCCAGCAACGATTGGAACGCGGGGTCGAAATAGCCGCGCCGGTCGACCAATAGATCGAAGCGTTCCTCGCCCAGGTCGACGAATTCGAGACCGCCGGCGCGCGCTGCCGCCTCGATGCCGATGCCGGCATCGGCGTGACCGGCGTGGACCTCGCGCGCCACGTCGTCCTCGTCGACGGCGCTCTCCTCGGTGAAGCTGAGCTGACCGCGGTCGAGCCCGGCTTGCGCGAGCAACCGGTCGAGCAGCAGACGGCTCCCGGCACCGGGCTGGCGATCGATCACCCGCGCACCCTGGCGCACCAGTGCGCTGAGACCGTCGATTTGCAGCGGATTGTCCGGCGCGACCATCAAACCCTGGCGACGTCGAGCCCACTCGATGAGCACGAGATCGCGGTCCTGCGTGACCCGACGAACCGTTTCAACGTTGTAACCATGGCCGTCGCCATCGGGTACATGCAGCCCGCTCGCCACGGCTTGACCTTCGCGGAAACGCTTCAAGCCGTCGAGACTCCCGCCGAACAGCAGCGCCAAACCGCATCCGGACGCCTGCACCGCCCAGGAAAGCAAGGGATCGTGGCTACCGGCTATGACCGCCGCTGGCCGCGCCTCGAGCGCCGTACCCGGGCCATCCGCGTGCTCGAGCAGCCAGCGGTCGACCAACTTGCGCGGAAACAGCCACTTGCCGGTGACGCGCGTGCAAGGGATTGCCCCCTGGCGCACGAGTGCGTAGATCTTGCGCTCCTTGAGACGCAGATAGGCCGCGACCTCGCGCGTGGTCATCAACTCCTGCACCGCGCGCTTGCTCAATGCCCGGGGCGCCAGCACATGCCGAAATGCTCAGATCGCGAAGGCGTGCTGGCGGTAGTAGCGCAGTTCGGCTATCGAGTCGCGGATGTCCTCGAGGGCCAGATGGCTGCCTTCCTTGCGGACACCGTTGAGAACCTCGGGGGCCCAGCGCCGGATGAGCTCCTTGACCGAGCTGACGTCGAGGTTGCGATAGTGGAAGTAGGCCTCGAGGTCGGGCATCAACCGGGCAAGGAAGCGCCGATCCTGGCAGATGCTATTGCCGCACATGGGCGATGTACGCGCGGGCGCCCACTGGCGCAGGAACTCGAGCGTGCGCGTCTCGGCCTCAGCATAGGTGACGCCCTGCGTGCGCACCCGTTCGATGAGACCGGACTCGCCGTGCTGTTGGGTATTCCAGTCGTCCATGCCCTCGAGAATCGGATCCGGCTGGTGGATGGCGAGCACCGGGCCCTCGGCGAGCACGTCCAAATTGGCATCGGTGACGATGGTAGCGATCTCGATGATTTCGTCGTGCTGGGTGTCCAAACCCGTCATCTCGAGATCGATCCAGATCAGGCGTTGGCTCGCGTCATCGGCCATGGCATTTCCGGTGTCGTCGGGGGATTGCTATTCTATGAGTGGTGGCGCCATCCACGACAGGTGCCCCCGTAGCCGCGCCTCTGCAGCGATGGCAACGGGACGTGCCGTGCCACGCCGGCGGCGGGCAGCGCCCGGCCAGGCCAACCGCAGCGGGGATCCGTGCCATTGAGCTTCTGGACGGCATGCTTTGTGAGCGCCGTCGGCGCCAGTCTGGGCCTAAGGCTTTGGCTCGCTTGGCGCCAGATGCGCCACGTCCGTGCCCATCGCGAGCGCGTACCAGCCGGCTTCGACGGCGTGATCAGTTCCGATCACCACCGCTTCGCCAGCGATTACACCCTGGCCCGCACACGCCTTGGCGCCATCGACTCGGCGGTCGAGGTCGCCGCGCTGCTCGTTTGGACACTGGGCGGTGGCTTGGCCGCGGTCGACGCGGCCTGGCGGGGCCTCGGCCTGGGCCCGATCGCCACCGGCGTGGGCGTGCTCGTCACGGTCGTGGTTGTCGCCGGCGCCATCGATCTCCCCCTGCGCATCTGGCGAACGTTCGCGATCGAGGCGCGATTCGGCTTCAATCGCACTACACCGGGGCTGTTCATTGCCGACCAGCTCAAGTCAACCGCATTGCTACTGGCACTGGGCATCCCGCTGGCTGGCGCCGTGCTCGTGTTCATGCACGCCAGCGGCGCCTACTGGTGGCTCTACGCCTGGGCGCTCTGGCTCACGTTCAACGTCGTGCTCATCGGCGTGTATCCTCGGCTGATCGCGCCGCTGTTCAACCGGCTGGAGCGCCTGCGCAACGACGACTTGCGGGCGCGCATCGAGGCCCTGGTCGAGCGCTGCGGCTTCGTCAGTGACGGCGTCTACGTCGCCGACGGCTCACGGCGCTCGAGCCATGCCAACGCCTATTTCGCCGGCCTGGGGCGCGGCAAGCGCGTGGTGTTCTTCGACACCCTGCTCGCGCAGCTCCAGCCGAGCGAGGTCGAGGCCGTTCTGGCGCACGAGCTGGGTCACTGCCGCTGTGGCCACATCGCCAAGAACGTGGCCGTGATGGCCGGGGCCTCATCACTCGCGCTGGGCCTGCTGGCCTGGCTGGCCCAGCAAGCCGTGTTCTTCCAAGCGCTGGGCATAGCGCAGCCGTCGATGCACCTGGCGTTGGCCCTGTTCATCCTGTTGCTGCCGCAGGCCAGCATCGTCACCCAACCCGTGCTCGCCCAGCTCTCGCGCCGCCACGAGCGCGAGGCCGATGCCTTCGCCGCCGCCCACGGGCTCGCCGAGCCGCTCGCCGGCGCCCTGGTGACCCTCTATAGGGGCAATGCCACCGTGGTCGCTCCCGATCCGGTCTGGTCGCACTTCTATGACAGCCATCCGCCGCCGGCGGAGCGCGTCGGGCGTCTGACGGGCGCACCGCTAGCCTGCTCGATTTGAGGCGGCTACCGCGGCGCCGTACAATCACCCACCATTGCGGGTTTGCCGAGTCACGCAGGAGGGTCTATGAGCGACGACAAGCTCACCGAGCAAAAGTGTCAGGCCTGCGAAGGAGGCACGCCGCCGCTGTCGGCCGACGAGGCAAAGTCGATGCTCCAGCAGGTCGACGAGAACTGGCAGATTAGCAGCGACGGCAAGTGGATCCACCGCGAATTCAAGTTCAAGAACTTCTACCACACGATTGCCTTCGTCAATGCGTTAGCGTGGATCGCGAACAAGGAGGACCACCACCCCGATCTCGAGGTCGGCTACAACCGGTGCTTGGTGCAGTTCTCGACTCATGCGATCGGCGGGCTCTCGCGCAACGATTTCATTTGCGCGGCCAAGATCGACGCCCTGCGCGAGTAACCCGTCCTGGCCGGCCCCGCGCGAGCCTGTATACTGCGGTGCGGGCGCATTCGTAGACGCCCGGACTACCGTCGGCCGGTGGCCGATGGCCCTTGCTGACTGGAGACGCTGATCCATGACCATGCGACGCGCACTCGTATTGGGTGGCGCTGCCCTCGCGGCCGCCCTGTCGGGCTCGGCTCAGGCCGAGGGCGATCCCAGGCAGGGCCGCTATGCGGCGCAAACATGTCTCGGCTGCCATGGTGTCTCCGGCTACGCCAACGTGTATCCGAGCTACCACGTGCCCAAACTGGGCGGCCAGAATCCCGATTACATCGTCTCCGCGCTCAAGGCCTACAAGGAAGGCAAGCGCGACCACGCGACGATGCAGGCCCAGGCGCGCTCACTGTCGGACCGGGAGATGGAAGACATCGCCGCCTACTTCGCCACGATCGAAAGCGACTAATCGATGCACCAGTCGAGTCACCAGACCGAGGAGTCGACGATGAAGCGAGTGGGCGCCCTGATCGCCACGCTGTCGTTGCTGTTGGGCGTGGCCAGCGCGGCGCACGCGGTCGGCGGCAATCCGAAAGCGGGCAAGGACAAGTCCCAGACCTGCGCCTCGTGCCACGGCGACAAGGGCCGGGCCGGGCAAGCCAACTACCCCAAGCTCGCCGGCCAGCACGCCGACTATCTGTATCGGGCCCTCAAGCAATACAAATCCGGCGAGCGCGAGAACAACGTGATGGCCGGCATGGTGGCGAATCTCTCCGACCAAGACATGCGTGATCTCGCCGCCTACTACGCCAATCAGGAGCCGGCCGTTTACACCTTGCCGCTGGGAACCGACTGAGCAGGCCACTTTCGGCCCATGGCGGGTTCACGCGGACTGACGCCGATGGGCCTGGCATCACCCGTATTCGCGGTATTGGGCGTCGCCCTGGCGGGGTACGCTCTGGTCTCAGGGGCGCTGTGGCTCGCCCAGCCGTACTTGCTGTATCAGCCCGACTTCACCGGCGGGGAAGGCGCCAACCCGGCCGATGCCGGTCTGGCATACGACGACGTCCGGCTCGAGACCGGTGATGGGCTCACCCTCGCCGCCTGGCACGTGCATGGCCCAGGCCCCGACGCGCCCATCGTCGTGTTCTTCCACGGCAATGCGGGTCACATCGGTGACCGCCTCGCGACCCTGGAGATGCTCCACGACGCCGGGGCCGGTATCCTGATCGTCGATTACCGCGGCTACGGCAACAGCGAGGGCGAACCCTCGGAGGCAGGCACCTACGCCGACGCCCGAGCCGCGTGGCGCTGGCTCACCAGCGAGGCAGGTGTCGCCCCCGAGCGCATCGTGGTCTTCGGGCGCTCTCTTGGGGCCGCAGTCGCGGCGCGCTTGGCGAGCGAGGTCCGTCCCGCTGGCCTCGTGCTCGAGGCCGCCTTCACGTCCCTGCCCGATCTCGCCAGCGATCTCTACCCGTGGCTGCCCGCGCGCTGGCTCACGCGCTACCGCTACGCGACCGCCGATTATCTCCAGGCGGTCGACTGCCCCGTCATGCTCGCCCATGCACCCGACGACGAGATCGTGCCGTTCGCCCATGCCGAGCGGCTCAATCGCCTGCGCCCGCCGGTGGCGTCATTCCATCGCTTGGCCGCGGGCGGGGGTCACAACGGGGCATTCCTACGCGCCCAGCCCGAATATACGCGCGCTTTGCGGGCATTCCTCGAACGCGTGACACGCGCCGCGGGCGAGTCGGGCGATGCCCGTTGAACCGCGATTCGCGCTTCGCGAGATCGCCGGCGCGTTGGGCGACCTCGGCACCTTCCTGCCGCTGGTGCTGGGCGCCCTGGTGGTCGCGGGCATGCCCGCGGCCGGCGTGCTGACGGCGTTCGGGCTCGCCTATCTGGTCACCGGCGCGGTCTACCGCGCGCCCATCCCGGTGCAGCCGATGAAGGTGAGCGCGGCCGTACTCGTGACCGCCGCGCCCGGGATCGACGTCATCACGAGCGCTGCCGTGCTGCTGGCGCTGGTGTTCCTGTTGGCCTGGGCCTCCGGCCTCGTCGAGCGGGCCGCGCAAGCGATCCCGCGGATCGTCACGGCCGCACTCCAGGCGGGGCTCGGGCTGTCGCTGGGTTGGCTGGCGCTGCACCACTTGACGGCGTCACCGGCATTCGCGGCGGGACTGGTCACGCTGTTGGCGACCTTGATGCTCTTGCGGCCCGGTTGGCCGACGACACTGATCGTGCTGGCGCTGGGGGTTGTGGTCGGCCACTGGCTCGGGCTGCAACCGGCGCAGCCGTTGCCGCCCCCTGAGCCGGGCCTGCCCACCCTGCGCGTGCCGAGCTGGTCGGGGATGGCCGAGGCCTCGCTCGACATCGTGTTGCCGCAGATCCCGCTGACGCTGACCAACGCGATCCTGGTCACGGCCGCGGTCGGGCGTGAGTACTTCCCGCACGCTCACCGGCTCAGCGAGGGCCGACTGGCCCTGACCACGGGATTGAGCAATCTGATCGCGGGACCACTCGGCGGCATGCCGCTCTGCCATGGGGCCGGCGGCGTCGCGGCCCACTATCGCTTCGGTGCCCGCACGATGTGGGCGCCCATGGGATTGGGCGCCACCCTGGTGCTGCTGGGCCTGACCTGGGGGCCGAGCGCGACCGCTTGGCTCGCCCGGATCCCCGAGGCCACGCTGGGCACGCTGCTCCTGGTCCCGGCCCTCGAGCTGATACGCAGTGCCCGCCCCCTGGGTTTTGCCCCGCGCGAGCGGGCACTGCTCGCCGCAGGGGCCGCCCTCGCCCTTTGGTCGCCAGGCATCGCATTCCTCGGGGTGACGGCGGCGGCGGTCGGCACACCCCGCATTGCCCGCTGGTGGCGTGGCTAGCAAGCGCGCGCTCACGCCCCAACGATAAAGGGCCGGCCCCGCCAGGGACCGGCCCCTTGCTTCACCCGCGAGCGCCGGCACTCACCGGTTCGGCTGCGGCGTCATCCGCAGATACGGCCGCAGCTCGGTGTAGCCCTTGGGGAACTTCTCCGCGATCACGCTCTCGTCCTTGATCGACGGCAGGATGACTACGTCGTCACCGTTTTGCCAGTCCGCCGGCGTCGCGACACTGTAGCCGTCGGTCAGCTGCAGCGAATCGAGAACGCGGAGGACCTCATTGAAGTTACGCCCCGTGCTCTTGGGATAGGTGATCATCGTCCGAATCTTCTTGTTCGGGTCAATGATGAACACCGAGCGTACCGTCGAGGCATCATCCTCGTTCGGATGAATCATGTCATAGAGCTCGGAGACGGTGCGGTCCTTGTCCGCCAGCAGCGGGAAATTGACCGTGGTGCTCTGAGTGTCGTTGATGTCCTCGATCCAGCCATTGTGCGACTCGACGGGGTCAACGCTAACCGCAACCACTTTGGCGTTGCGCTTGGCGAATTCGTCTTTGAGCTTCGACGTCGCGCCCAGCTCCGTCGTGCAAATGGGGGTAAAGTCGGCCGGGTGGGAAAACAGAACCACCCAGTTGTCGCCGGCCCACTCGTAGAAATTGATCTTGCCTTCACTCGAGTCCTGAGTGAAATCGGGTGCTGTATCGCCGATTCGCAGTCCCATGATTGATACCTCGCTGTTCGTGCCGATTGACCGTGTCCCTGGGTCATCCGGCGGACGACCCCTCTCACGACGCACGAGTATAGCAATCATTCATTTGGCGTCCCCAATACCCGTTGCTCATATCATAAGACCGAGGCGTTATCTGGCACGCGTCGGAACAGGCCATCGAGCCGCCGCGCGAATTCGGTCCGCTCGGCATTGGTCAGGAAGCGCCCGCACTCCACCGTTCGCCCGCCCGAGCGGATAAGCAAACGCGATGGGTGCCACTCGCTCGGGCCGCTCTCCAGACGCACCTGGGCCCAGCGGCGCCCCAGCACGAAACGCCGCTCCCGCTCGCGATGGCCCGCCTCGACGGTGATGCACTCGGCGTCGACCGTCACCACCTCACGGGCCAGCAGGGAGTGGCTCACCCGGTAGAGGCAGTACAGCAGCAACGCGAGCTCCACCCCGCACAGAGGCAGGATGGGCCAAAAACCGGCCCAGGCCCAGGCGCTGGCGATGGGCACCGCGACCATGGCAATGGCGGCCACGAGCCATAGATTGTCGCGCCACGTCGCTGACCGATGGGGTTGCAGGATGAAGCGGGCACAGCCCGCGCCATCCCAGCGATCACACTCGACCAAGGCGAACTCCCCGCGGTGTCGGGCCGATCAGCCCGGCGGCCAGGCCATCGGGCGGCCGCCAATCACGTGGAGATGGATGTGGAAGACCGTTTGCCCGGCACCCGCATTGGTGTTGAAGACCAGACGGTAGCCCGCGTCGGCGATGCCCTCGTCGCGCGCGATGCGCTGTGCCACGAGCACGAGCCGTCCCATGAGCTCGGCATGGTGCGCCTCGAGGTCATTGATCGTCGCGATGGGCTCCTTCGGGATCACCAGGACGTGGACGGGCGCTTGGGGATTGATATCGCGGATCGCCATGATCTCGGCGTCGTCGTAGACGAAATCGGCGTCCATCTCGCCATCGCGGATCTTGGTGAACAAGGTTTCGGTCATCGCTCCTCCCGCTGGATTGGTCGGGCTGCCCGGCTCGCCGCACGACCGGTGGCTACCCGCATCTAGACGTCGAGGCGCCCGGCGAACGCGTGCGACAACGTGCCGCCATCAACGTATTCGAGTTCGCCCCCGAGCGGTACACCATGGGCGATCCGGGTCACGCGCAGCCCGTGCGCCTTGGCCCGCTCGCTGATGTAGCGCGCTGTGGCCTCGCCCTCGACGGTCGGGTTGGTCGCGAGGATCACCTCGGCGACTTCGCCCCCGGCGAAGCGATCCTCGAGCCCATCGAGACCGAGTTCCTCGGGGCCGATGCCGTCGAGCGGCGACAGGCGTCCCATCAGGACGAAATAGAGGCCACTGTAGCCGGTTGACTGCTCGACCGCGGCGATGTCCGCGGGGGTCTCGACCACGCACAGCAGCGACCGGTCCCGCCCGGTGCCGGCGCAAAGCTCACAGCGCTCGCTCTCGGCGAAGGTGCGACACTCGCGGCACCGCCCGATCCCCTCGAGTGCGCGGCGCAATGTGTCAGCGAGATGCAGGCCACCCTCGCGGTCGCGCTCGAGCAGGTGATAGGCGATGCGCTGCGCCGAGCGCGGCCCCACGCCCGGCATGCAGCGCAGCGCCTCGGTGAGTTCGCGCAGTAGCGGCGACCCGATCATGTCAGAACGGCATCTTGAAGCCTTCGGGCAGATCCATGCCGCCCGTCATGCCGGAGAAGCGCTCTTTGCGCTCGGCCTCGACCTTCTGCACGGCGTCGTTGAATGCCGCGGTGATCAAATCTTCCAGCATCTCGCGATCGTCGCCGACAAGACTGTCGTCGATCGACACGCCGCGGACCTCGTGGCTGCCGGTCATGGTGACCTTGACCATGCCGCCGCCGGCAGCACCCTCGACTTCGACCTGTGCAAGCGCATCCTGGGCCTCCTGCATCTTCTCCTGCATCTTCTGCGCCTGCTGCATCAACTTACCCAGCTCGCCCTTCATCACACTCTCCCGATTACTCGTTTGGCGCATCATCGCCGCGCGCGGCCGGCACCGGCTCGACGGAGCCGGATTGCACTTCCGCGCCGAAACGCTCGCGGAATGCCTGGACCACAGGGTCGCCGTCGATGGCCTCGCGCGCCGCCGCCCGCTGCGACTCGGCGCGCCGGCTCTCCGCCGCGGCGGGCGTCTCGCCCGCAGGAGCGGCTTTGCCGGGCGCGACCAGCTCGATGCGGACGCTGCGATCAAGGCGCTTGGCCACGGCCTCCTCGAGGCGCGCACGGTAGCGCTCCGCGCCCAGGTGGGCATGGTCGCTGTCCAGGGCCAGACGCAAGCGCTGGCCGTCGAAATCGACCGGTGCCGTGTTGGCCGCCAGCTCGGCCGCTAGCCCCTTGAGACCGAGGCCGTTGACCAGGCCCTCCCAATCCATGGGGTCAGCAGCGACGCCCGCCTGGGCCGTCGCGGTGTCGTGTTCGCTTGGTTGCGGTGGCGTCGATTCAGTCGCCGGCGCGGACGATGGTGGTGCCTGCGCATCGCCGGGCTGGGTGGGCGCGGGCCCCGCCCCCGTCGTCGCGTGCGAGTGGCCTGCCGCGACCGCCGGTGTGCTCGTCGGCGGCGTCGCGCCAGTCGCTTCCCCGACGCGCGCCGGGCGGAATGCGAGCATGCGCAGCAGCGTCATCTCGAGCCCGGTGCGGGCATCGGGTGCCCAGCCGAGGTCGCGGCGGCCCAGAGTGCCGATTTGGTAGTACAACTGGATGTCGGCGGGGTCGATGCGCCCGGCCAGCTCGCGCACGCGCTCAGCGTCGCCGATCGATTCATCGAGCGCCGCCGGCACCGTTTGCGCCAGCGCGAGCTGATGGAGCAACGCCAGCAACTCGCCCAACACGGGCTCGAGATCGGCGGCCTGGCGCGCCAGGGTGTCGACCTCGGCGACCAACGCCTCAGCGTCGCCCGCGGCAAGCGCTTCGACCAGGGCGAACAGGCGATCGCGCGAGAGCGTACCCAGCATGCCCTCGACATCGGCGCTGCGCACGGCACCGTCACCGAACGCGACGGCCTGGTCGACCAGCGACAGGGCGTCGCGCATGCTGCCGGCGGCCGCGCGTGCGATCTGGCCCAGGGCGGCCTCCTCGTAGCCGATGCCCTCGGCGTTGAGCACGCGCTCGAGGTGGTCGACGATCGCCGCCACCGGCATCAACCGCAGATTGAACTGCAGGCAGCGCGACAGGATCGTAACGGGCACCTTCTGCGGGTCGGTCGTCGCCAGCAGGAACTTGACGTGCGGCGGCGGCTCCTCGAGCGTCTTCAACAACGCGTTGAACGAGTGCTGGGAGAACATGTGCACCTCGTCGATGAGGTAGACCTTGTAGCGCCCTCGCGTGGGCGCGTAAGGCACGTTCTCCAGCAGCTCACGGGTCTCGTCGACGCGCGTGCGTGAGGCGGCGTCGACCTCGATCAAGTCGACGAAGCGACCCGCGTCCACCTCCAGGCAAGCCCCGCACTCGCCGCAGGGCTCACTCGAGACGCCCTGGCGCTCGCAATTGAGGCTCTTCGCCAGAATGCGCGCGATCGTGGTCTTGCCGACCCCGCGTGTGCCCGCGAACAGATAGGCGTGGTGGAGGCGGTCGGTGTCGAGCGCGTTGACCAGGGCGCGGCGCACGTGGTCCTGCCCCACCAGTTCGGGGAAACTGCGGGGCCGCCATTTACGCGCAAGGACTTCGTAACTCATGTAGGGCGGGCTAGCGCGGGCGTGTAGCCGCAATCATACGCGACTCGGCCGACCCATCGGCAGGGTGGTGTCCCACGCCCGCCGCACCCCGGCACCCGAAGATCGCCGCTGCCGCTGCTCCCTTCCGGGTCTGACGGGGTTCACGGCGTTTCGTCGCGGGGGGACGGACGCAGGTCACCATCGAACCGGCCCTTTGGCCGGTGCAGAGAGTGTAACGCCGGACGATGCGACCGGCCAAGCAGCCGGTATGGGCGGGCTTTTCGATTAACCGTCCAGACGGTATAGTGCGCTCATGAGCGTGCGCAGCCAGACCAAACAGCGGATCCTGGACGCCGCGGGCCGCATCGTCCTGGCGCGTGGGCCGGGCGAGCTCACCCTCGAAGCGGTCGCCGAGGCCGCCGACCTGAGCAAGGGTGGCTTGCTCTACCACTTCGCTTCGAAGGAGGCGTTGCTGACCGCCATGGTGGAGCGTTTGATCGCTGTAACCGAACAACGCATCGCCGACCACCGCGACCGCGATCCCGCGCCCGGCGGCTGGACCCGCGGCTATGTGCGCGCCTGTGCCACCGACGACATCCCAGCCAACGATGCCACCGGGCGCCTCGGGGTCGCGGTGCTGGCCGCGGGCGCACTCGAGCCCGGAGTGATGCAGCGCCTACGCGAGCGCCAAGGCGCGTGGCGCGAGGCGCTACACGCCGATGGCATCGACCCGATCACCGCCCAGATCGCTCGTCTCGCCGCCGACGGGCTCTGGCTCAATGCCGTATTCGGCCTCCCCGTGCTCGACAGCGACGAGCGTACGGAGGTCCTCGCGCGACTGGAGGCGATGACGCGCTCATGACGACGATCGCCTCGTATACCCTGCTCGCGATCGCGATCGCCAGCGAGGTCGTCGCCACGTCGGCGCTCAAGGCCTCCGACGGCATGACGCGCTTCGTGCCCGTTGTGCTGGTCGTCAGCGGCTACGCGCTGGCGTTCTATCTGCTGGCGCTGACCCTGCGCACCATGCCGGTCGGGTTGGTCTACGGCGTCTGGGCCAGCCTCGGCATCGTCGGGGTCGCCGTCGTCGGCTCCGTCTTTTTCGGGGAGGCGTTCAACAGCGTCAAGCTGGCCGGGATCGCCCTGGTGGTCGCCGGGGTCGTGCTCCTCGAGCTGGGCTCGCACTAGCCCCCCGCTCCCGCGCACCGAGGGTCGACCGCGCGCTCATGCGCCGCATCACCCTGCCCCAACCGCCTCGCTCGAGGCGCTGCGCCAGAGCCCCGTGTTCTCGGCGGCGGGCAGCGTTTGGCCCTGCTCTTCGCCATCGGGATGGTCCTGGGTAACGGCCTGCAGGGCACCCTGCAGGGTGGGCGTGCGAGCCCGGAAGGCTTCGACTCCAGCGTGACCGGCCTGATGATGTCGGGGTTTTCGGCGGTTGCCTGCTCGGCTCCCAACTCGCGTCCCCTGACGATTCGCCGCGTCGGCCACTTGCGCGTGTTCGCCGCTAGGGCCGCGGGGCTGCTCATGGATCGCATGGGCTCCCAGCGTTTTCTCGCGGTCCCGGCGGCGGCACAGCCGGGCATCGCCCTGCTCGCCACCTATCGAGTGACCCGGCGCGAAGCGGCCGCCGTGACCGACCAATCGGCGTATGCCTTCCACGCGGCACGGACACCAGCGCTCTGGGCGACGCTGAGAGCCGGGATCGACGAGGGCCGCGATCAAACACAGCGATTCGACTAACGCCGGGCTCAGGCCCGGCTGTTGCTCCAGGGGCACGCGCATGGCCAGGATCGGTCGCGGCCACGACCGAGCGCGCAGCGGGAGGAAACCACATGGCCCAGTACACCCTCTACGGCATCAACGCCAGCACCTACGTCCGCACGATCCGGATGCTTTTGCACGAGAAGGGTGTCGACTACGAGCAAGTACCCGTCGACATCACGGCGGGCGAGAACCGAACCGCCGAGCATCGCAGCCGCCACCCGTTCGACAAGATCCCGACGCTACAGGCGGGCGATGTCAACTTGTTCGAATCCCAGGCGATCGCCGAGCTCATCGAGGCGCGGCATCCGGTGCCGCCGATGATCCCAGCGGACGCGGTCCACCGCGCCAAGATGCGCCAGTGGATCAGCGTCATCGAGAACTACAGCTACAGTCAGATCATAGGGACGCTGGTGCGGCAGCGCGTGGTCAATCCGATGGTGGGCCAGCCGGTCGACGAGGGCGTCGTCGAGCGGGCCATGCCCCACATCGACTACCACTTCGCCTTGTTGGATGAGGCCTTGGGCGCCTCGAAGTACCTGGCCGGGCCCGAGCTCAGCCTGGCCGATCTCTTCCTCGCCCCGATCGCCGCTTATGTGAGCGCCACGCCCGAGGGCGACGGGCTGTTCCGTCAGCATCGCTACGTCCACGCCTGGTACCGCGACATGGCGCAGCGGGCGAGCTTCACCGACACCGCACCGATGTAGGCCGTTCGCGCGTCACCGCCCGTAGCGGCGCATCAGCTCCAGGGTCTCGGCGCTGACGTGGTGCTCGATCCCCTCGGCGTCGATGCGAGCGGTGTCGTCGCTCACCCCTAGGTGGCGCAGGAAGCGCAGGACGATCGCATGGCGCTCGCGCGAGCGCTCGGCCATGCGCCGTCCGGCGTCGGTGAGGAAGATGGGGCGGTAGGGCTCGGTCACCACGAGCTCGTGGCCGGCCAGTCGCCGCACCATTTTGGCCACAGTGGCCTGGCGCACGCCCATGCGCCGCGCGATCTCGACGGCACGCGCCGCGCCGTCGTGGTCGATGAGATCGGCGATGAGCTCGACGTAGTCCTCGATGAGCTCGGTCTCGTGGGCCTCGCGCACCGACGCGTGCTGGCGCGCCTGGGTATCAACCGGCGGCATGGGCTGACCGTCGCGATCGTTTTGGGGCTGGCGCGGCACGTTCATGATGGCGTGTTGATACCGGAATCGCGGCGCCCTGACAAGCCGCGCCCTCAGGCGCTGCCGGACACCACCCGCAACGCCGTCCAGCCAGCCAACGCCACAAGCAGCGCACCCATCGCCCGATCGAGCCAGACGCTGCCGGCGCGCAAGCGCTCGACCCAACCGCCGCTCGTGAGCAAGGTCGCAACCAGGCTGTACCAGGCGCCGTCGACGACGGTAGCGGTCGCGCACAGGATCGCCGCATGCTGCCAACCGCCCTCGGGCGTGACGAACTGGCTGAATACGGCGGCGAAAAACAACGCGATCTTCGGGTTCAGCAGCGCCATGGCCAAACCGTCGCGGGCCGCCCCGGCCCAGCCCGCGCGGTGGCGCACCGAGGCCGCCTCGGGCGAGCTGGCGGTGCGCAGGAGACCGATGCCCAACCAGGCCAGGTAGCCCGCGCCGGCGCCCGCGATCACGGCGTCGATGGTGGGCCGCGCCGCCAGAACGGCCGCCAGGCCGGCCACCGTCGCGAGGGCGTAGACCGCGACGCCAAGGGCGTGCGCCAGGGCGCAAGCGATACCGTGCGCACGCGAGCCCGCCACGGCATGGCCCGCGACGACGGCCAGGCTCGGCCCGGGTGACGCCGCCCCGAGCGCACAAACCGCCACCAGCGTCAGCCAGGCCGCGAGCGTCATGCTCCATCGGTACGGGCGCGCTCGTGCTCGTGGCGGCGGGCCGCGCCCCGCAACGCGTCGGCGAGGGCATGCACGGCCGGACCCGCGGCATCGGGATCGACCACGACCAGATGCAGCGTCACTCGACGGCTGCCGCCTTGCTCGAGCGCCAGTGGGCGCAACCGGTCCGCCGCGAGCGCGTCGGCGACGATATCCCGTGGGATCCAGGCAAAGCCCATTCCCTGCTCCAGCGCCGCCACCGACGTCTGCACGTGCGACACCGTCCAGCGCTGGGGCGAGCCCAACCAGCCCGAGTCCCGGCCCTGACGCCCTGTGTCGCGGATGACGATCTGGCGATGGGTGCGGAGGTCCGCGTCGGTCACGGGCCGGTCGAGGCGATGGAGGGGATGGGCCGGATGAGCGACGGCGACGAATTCGATAGCGAACAGGGGCTCGCCCAGGAAGCCGGGCGGTGCCTGGTTGGCGATCAGGGCGATGTCGGCCTGCCGATCGACGATGGCATCGGTGGTCCCCGTCAAAACCGTCTCGAGCACGCGCACACGGGTCTGCGGCGCGGCCTCGCTGAACGCCGAAAGGGCCGCCATGACGAAAACGGGCGGGGCGATGATATCGGCGGCCAGGGTGACCTCGGCCTCCCAGCCGCGCGCCAGGGTCGCGGCATAGCGCTCGAGCCCACGCGCCTCGTCGACCAGCGCACGCGCCCTGGTCAGCAGGGCCTGGCCGGCGTCGGTCAGCTCCGCCTTGCGCCCGCTGCGCTCGAACAAGGCCACCGGCAGTTGCTTCTCCAACTGGCGCACGGCGTAGCTCACCGACGACTGGCTGCGGTTGAGCTGCTCAGCCGCCGCCTCGAAGCCACCTTGATCGACGACCGCCTGGAGCACGCGCCATTGATCCAGGGTCGTGCGGGGACCCGTCTCCGGCATTGATCGATTCAGTCGATGATTGGGTGCGAAATTTTGCCGCGAAAAAGTTAATGCGTCGATCTATCGTAATCCTGCGGCAACACATTGGAGGTCAGCCATGACCCGAGTACTCCAGATCAATAGCTCCCTCTTCGGCCACGACGGTGTCTCGTCCCAACTCGCCGACGATTTCGTCGCGCAGCGCCGCGCGCACGCGCCCGACCTCGAGCATGTGCACCGGGATCTCGCGGCCGAGCCCGTGCCCCATTTAACCTCGGCCGCCTTCCAGGCGGCGCTCACACCCGTCGCCGAGCGCGACGCCGAGCAGCGCCAACAGGCAGCGTTGGCGGACCGCTTGATCGAGGAACTCGAGTGGGCCGACGAGCTGGTGTTGGGTCTGCCCATGTACAACTTTGGCGTGCCTTCGCCGCTCAAGGCCTGGTTCGACCACGTAGCTCGCGCGGGGCGTACGTTTCGTTATACATCGACGGGTCCCGAGGGATTGCTCGAGGGCAAGCGGGCCCGGGTATTCGCCGCGCGCGGCGGCGTCCACGATGCCAGCAGTGACAATCAAATCCCCCACGTGCGCAACTTCCTGGGCTTGCTCGGCTTCGAGACCGTCGATGTCGTCACGGCCGAAGGCCTGCAGATGGGCGGCGATCACCGTCGCGAGGCGCTGGAGACGGCCGAACGCGGCAAGGTCCGACTCCTCGCCGCTGCATGACCCAGACGCAGGAACGGGTGGGGTGCGGGCCGGCCCTCCGGCTCGCACCCGCGGGCCAGAGCGGCGTTACGTCGCCCGCGGGATGCGCCTATAATGGGATCGCCGTCCGCCCTCGCCCGCATCTCGGGTGATCGCGGCCAACCGCGCGCTGTCATGGCCTCGACACCATGTCGATCACGTTACCCGAAATCCGGGAGCTAGGCGGGACCCTGCGCCGCGGGCGCGAGGGGTGGTACTGGTGTGACGATACGTTCGAGCCGCGCGTGCGCGACCTCTATCTCGAGGAGCTGGCGCCCGATTGGCGCTGCGTGCGACGCGGCGAGTACGCCTGGGTCGAGATCCCCACCGACTGGCGCTTCCACATCCAGGACGACGAGCTCGAACGCGCCGTCACCGAGCTCGTCCGCGACTACGCCACCATCGGCTCGATCCACGACGACAGCGCCGCTCAGCGCGTCGGCGCACGCGGTCAGTTGCGCTCGGGCTATCGCGTCCCCATCCGCGCCTGGCGCCTCGTGATGCGTCAGCCCATCGGCGCAACCTGGAGCGCCGCCGACGACGCAGCCATCCGTACGCGGGCACGCGAGCTCGGCTTTCGCGGTGATATCAGTCGCGACTGACGCGCCATCCCCATAGCCGGCCCGACGCCCCGAGCTCGCCGGACGCCCGCCCGGTGGTAGCCGCGCAACAATGGCCAGGCAATGGTATGGCTAACCGGCCGATTGCGGGCGCACTCGCCGGCACGCTCGGCTGGCCCGCCCGACGATCCCGGCCATCGCGACCGAGGCGGGCACCCGGCGCGTGGCGAGCATGACCGGATGCAACGGCTCCCTAGCCGCGCATGCGGCGATATCGATGGCAGTTGCCGGGCACGAGCCACCGATCTTCGACCCTGGGAGGCCGTAGCGCCGCCGCCATAGCGCGCGCGCCGCGGGCGTCAGCCAAGATGGAATGCAGCTGCCGTTAGCCGCGCGATCCATTGCGCGCTAGTCGGCGTCAAGCTCGGTGGCCTGGGCGACGCGGTTTCGCCCGACGGACTTGGCGCGATACATCGCCTTGTCGGCGAGATCGACCAGCTCGTCGCGGCGCTTGCTGTCGTGGGGATAGCAGGCCACCCCGATGCTCGCGGTGACCGCGACCTGATTGCCCTGGTCATCGCTGAACCGCGCGCGCGCGACCGCGTTGCGGATGCGCTCGGCCGCGGTCAGAGCCGCACCCGGTGAGGTATCCGTCAGCAGTATGGTGAACTCGTCGCCACCGTAGCGTACCAGGGTGTCGATCTGGCGCACGCAGTCCTGCAACCGCGTGGCGACGTGGCGCAGGGTGGCGCTGCCGATGAGATGGCCATGGGCATCATTGACCTGCTTGAAGCGGTCGATGTCCAGGAACAGCACCGACAACTGCAGTCCGTAGCGCGAGGCCCGCTCGATCTCGTGGTCGGCGGCCTCGAGGAAGTAGGCCGCATTGTGCAGCCCCGTGACATCGTCGATGAGGGCGCGCGTCTTGGCGCCCTGATAGCGCTCGGCATTCTCCAGCGCCACCTGGGCCTGCTGCCCCACGATCGTGGCGAGCTCGCGCTCCTCGTCGGAGAATGGCGTACCACCGTCGAACACGTACATCACCCCCGCCTCGCGCTCGCTACCGGCCAGTGGCACGAGCATCGCCGAGCCCGGCTCGCCGATGTCGAGCTCTGCGAGGAGGCCGTGCAAGGGGCTCTCGGCCACGATCGAGGGTCGCGCGCCCGCACCATGACCCAACGGCTCCGTGGTACCGAGCGTCGCCCGCAGGCGGCGGGCCTCGCCGCGGCTGAAACCGCGAAAGATGAGGCCTTCACCCCCCGGGACCGACGGGCGACGGAAGTGCGCCAGAGCGCGACTACGCCCGGTCGTCGCCAGCAGCAGGTCCAGCGCCTCGGCGAACGCGGTTCCCGGATCAAGGCAACGGGCCAGAGAATGGCAGTCATTGAATATCGCCACAGTGCGCTGCAGCCGGGCGTTGTCGCGGCGCAGGTCGGTCAGCGCCAGCACCTCTTGCGCCGCCCGGACCAGGTCGCTCGCCGTCACCGGCGCAGTCACGTAGCGCAGGGGCTCGGCCGCCGAGGCCTCGCCGTTGGCGCCTGTCTCGCCGTCGTCGGAAGAAACGATCAACACCAAGCCTGGACGCCCCACGCCGGCGAGCACGTGCTCGAGCCCGCCGGCCTCGGCCACGGCCGCGGCGTTGGGATTGGCGATGATCAAGTCGGGAGGTGCGGCACGGATGGCCGCCCACGCGCTGGCCGCGTCCGCGGGCGCCTCGACGTGGCCGAATGACGCCAGGCTCTCACGGGCCACCGCCGCAGTGCGGATATCGCCATCCAGTACCAGCAGTCGTTTTTCGCTCATCGATCTCCCAAACCGAGCGGCCAAGCGGCCGAGCGGGATGCGAATCCGTCGCTCGCTATGCCGCTGCAACGAATATGCCAATCTCGACACGCGGCCTATGACCGCAAGGTTGCACCGGGGACCGGGCGGGCATCGAGGACGCAAATCCGCGCTGCAGGGCATCGTCGAGAGCGCGGCACAGCCTAGCCAATCGTATACTCCTTTGGGCCGAAACGGGGCAGCGCCTCGTCGGTGCCTGGTCGGGCCGGTGGCGCAGCGGCGATTGGGGGTACCATTATCCCTCGGAGCAGTTGCCCCAGGGGTTACACTCAGTGGCCCTTGTCCCGAGCCGAGGCGATGACAGCGACGACGCCACCCGCACGCATTGGGGTGATCTACACCGGCGGCACATTCGGCATGGTCCCCAGCGATCACGGCCTCGTCCCGTCGCTGGACCTGCCGGCCCGCGCCCAACACGCCCTCGCCGAGACCGGCCAAGCGGACGCGGCGGCCACGCTCACTTGGCTCGACCACGGCTGGCCGCCCTTGGCGAGCGCCGATCTGGCCCCCGCCGTCTGGTACGACTTGGCCCGCCGCATCACGCAGGCCCCGACATGCGACGGCTTCGTCGTCATCCACGGAACCGATACGCTCGCCTATACCGCCTCGGCGCTGTCGTATCTGCTGGCGGGCCTGGGCCGGCCGGTCGTCGTCACGGGGGCCAGCAAACCCCTCGGCATGGCCGGCAGCGACGCCCTCGATCACTTCGTGGATGCCTTGAGCGTCGCCCGCCGCGGAGTCGACTCGGGCGTCACCGTGGCCTTCGGCCGGCGCCTGCTGCGGGCCAATCGAACCTCCAAGCGCTTCGGGACAACGCAGCAACCCTTCGCCTCCCCGCGCGCGGCGCCGCTTGCGGATCTGGCAGCGGGGGAGTACCCGCCCACCGTGGAGCCGAGCCAGCCCGATTGGGGTGTCGTCGACGGCGCGGCTCCGCCCGCCGTTCACCACGAATGCCGGGTCGGCGTCGTGCCGGCGTACCCGGGCATCGACGGGGCGACACTCGCTGCATGTGCACACACCCACCCCGACGCCCTCCTCCTGGAGGGCTATGCCGCCGGCATTGGCCCGGGCGCCGATGCCGGGTTCGTCGACGCCATTCGCGACGCCACTGCGTGCGGCACGGTCGTCACCGCCATCGCCGATAGCGCCCATGGCAGCGTCCGCATGGGCTATTACGCCTCCAGCACACCGCTGGCGGAGGCGGGGCTCGTCGCGGGCGCGGACATGACGCGCGAGGCCGCGCTGACCAAGCTCCATGTGAGCCTGTGTGCGGGTCTCGACGCCGGCGGCGTCGCCGCGGCGTTCGCCCGCAATCAGTGCGGCGAGCTCACGGCCACCGCGGGCTGACCGGTGTGGGAAAGCCGGCCTCGGGGGCAATCGCGACGGCGGCCCGGGGCGGTATCGCGCTCATCGCGGTAGCCGCCGCCGGTGCCTTGCTGCTGCAAGCGTGGTATCTCGGCTGGGTGGCCTACTACAGCGTCCACGATCCCGAGTCGACCGCCTTCATGGAGCTGCGCAAGCGCCAGGGCGGGCCGGTCCGCCAGCGCTGGACCCCCTACGACGCCATCGCACCCTCGGCCAAGCGTGCCGTCGTCGCCGCCGAGGATGCCCAGTTCGTGGCCCACCATGGCTTCGATTGGGGCGCGCTGCGGCGCGCCCTGCGCGCCAACCTCGCCGCGGACCGGGTCGTTCAGGGTGGCTCGACGATCAGCCAGCAACTCGCCAAGAACCTGTTCCTCTCGCCGCGCCGGAGTGTGTGGCGCAAGGGCCAGGAGGCGCTGATCACGGTCATGCTGGAGGCAATGCTGTCGAAGCGGCGCATCCTCGCGCTCTATCTCAACGTCATCGAATGGGGCGACGGTATATTCGGCATCTGGATGGCCGCCCAGCGTTTCTCCGACCGCCCCCCACAGGCCCTCGATCGCTGGCAAGCCGCACGACTCGCCGCACGCATCCCGCGCCCGCGCTTCTACGATCGCCACGGGCCAACGGACTATCTCTATCAGCGCGCCGGTGACATCGCCGACTGGGCCGTACACACGCGCATCCCCTGAAGCGCTCGTCGGAGGCCGATCCGGATCGAGGCGAGGCCGAGCGCGCGCCTTTGTCGCCGCTCTGCCTAACCGGGCCACCGTCGCTGTATCATCGCCGGGCTCGCCCCCGAACCGGCAACGGAGCCGGCACCGGGCACTCGATCGTCGACGAGGGATCATCCCGTGTCGCAGCCGCTTACGCGGATCATGCTCACCATCACGCCCGGCCTCGAGGATGTGGCCGCCGCCGAGTTCGCCCAACGCGCCACCGCGGCCGGGCTCTCGCGCGACGCCCTGGCCTGGCCCGAAGCAGGCGTGGCCGGGCGGGTGCGCGTCGATGTCCAGGCCCACGAGGCCACGGTGCGCCCGGTCGCCCTGGCGCTGCGCTCAATCCACCACGCACTGCGCCACGTCGAGATGGGCCCGCTGCCGGCGGAGGCCCCGCTGGCCCATCTCGACGCGCGCCTGCGGGCCCAGGATTGGCCCGAACTGGACCCCGACACGGCGTTTCGAATCACCGCGGACCGCCACGGCGACCACACCTTCTCGAGCTACGATGTGCAAGTCACAGCCGGGACCGCCCTGCAAGCCGTGACGGGCGCGCCCGTCGACCTGCGCCGCTTTCGCGCCAATGTCTGCGTCGATATCGTCTACGACCGCTATGTCATCGGCCTGCGCTGGTCCCATCGGCCGCTGGGTTTGCGCTTCGAGCGCCGGTTCAATCGACGTGTAGCGCTCAAACCCCCGGTCGCCTACGCGCTCACGCGTCTGGCAGCCGGTGCGGACACGCCGGGGCGTATCCTCGATCCGTTCTGCGGCACCGGCACCCTGTTGCTCGAGGGCGGCAGCATCTATCCGTCGGCGTCATTGTACGGCGGCGACATCAACCCCGAGTGCGTCGAGGGCGCGCGCGCCAACCTCGAGGCCGCCGGGATGGACGCGCGCGCGTACCTCGATCGCTTCGACGCCCGCGAGATCGGCGACCGCTTCGCGGCCAGGGCGTTCGACCTGATCGTGACGAATCCGCCCTACGGCCGCCGGATGGGCCGTGGCATCCACTTCACTCGGTTCTACAAGGAATTCCTAGCTGCGGCTGGCGCCGTCGTGCGCCCGGGCGGGCGTCTAGGGGTGCTTGTGGGCAAACGGGGTGCGTTCAACAAGGCACTGGGGCAAGCCGGCGGCTGGGGACTGCGCCACGTGCGCGTGATCGACATGAACCACGTGCGCGCCGGGTTGTTCGTCGTCGAGCGCGAGTCTTAGCGTCGTGCTCACACCGCCTCGGGCACCGCCGCGCGGCGTTGCTCGAGTGCCTCGCACTCGCCTTCGATCCAATCCCGCGCGGCACGATGCACCTCGCCCGGCTTGCGGCCCTCGGTGGCGATCGCCGGGCCGATCGACACGGTGATGGTGCCGGCATACTTGCGCCAATCGTCGGTGGGCCAGCAGTGGCCCGAGTCGAGCGCGACGGGCACCACGAAGGCGCCCGCGTCGCAAGCCAGCTTGGCCCCGCTTTGCTGGTAGCGCCCGGCCTCACCCGGGCGCATGCGCGTGCCCTCGGGGAAGACCACGACCCAGCGACCGGCATCGAGGTGGGAGCGGCCGCGCTCTTGCACCTGGCGCAACGCCTCACGGCTGGATCCCCGGTCGATGCCGATCTCTTCGAGCGCCTTGAGCGACCAGCCGTAGAACGGGATGCGGAACAGCGAGCTCTTGATGACCCAGGACAGGCGCGCCGGGAAGATGGTGCGAAAGGCGATCGTGTCCCAGGCGGACTGGTGCTTCGACAGGATCACGGCCGTGCTTTGGGGCAGGTGCTCGCGCCCCTCGACCCGATGGCGAACGCCGCAGGTCAGCCGCAGCCAGGCGAGCGCGGCGCGGCACCATACGCGTGCGATGTCCTCGCGGAAGCCGTAGGGCAAGGGCCACGCCGCGATCACCAACAGGGCGAACACGGGCGTGATCAGGCCCAGCCCCGCGTAGAACAGGCTCGAGCGCACGGCGGTCAGCACTCACACGCTCCCGTTTGGCCGATCGTCACCCGTTGTAGCGATGGAACAGCAGCGAGGCGTTGGTCCCGCCGAAGCCGAAGCTGTTGGTCAACACCGAGTTCAGCCCGGCGCGCTCGCGTGGTTGCATGACGACCGGGCGGTCACCGAGCTCGGGATCCGGGTCGGTGACATTGATCGTGGGCGCGACGAAGTCCTGCTCCAGCATGAACAGCGAATAGATCGTCTCCTGGACACCCGCTGCCCCCAGCGAATGGCCGGTCATCGACTTGGTCGCCGAGACCAGCGGGGCATCGTCGCCGAAGACCTCGCTGATCCCGTCGAGCTCGATGATATCGCCGGTCGGCGTGCTGGTCCCGTGGGCGTTGACGTAGTCCACCGCCGTCTCGCCGGCCTGATCGAGCGCCTGGCGCATGCAGCGGACCGCACCCTCGCCGCTCGGGGCGACCATGTCGTAGCCGTCCGAAGTGGCGCCGTAGCCGGTCAGCTCGGCGAGTATGGGCGCGCCGCGGGCGCGCGCGTGCTCGAGCTCCTCGACCACGATCATGCCGCCCCCACCGGCGATGACGAAGCCGTCGCGCTGGGCGTCGTAGGGCCGCGACGCGGTCGCGGGGTCATCATTGTACTTCGATGAGAGCGCCCCCATGCCGTCGAAGAGCATCGTCATCGACCAGTGCTCTTCCTCGGCGCCGCCGGCGAACACGACATCCTGCTTGCCCAGCTGGATCTGCTCCATGGCGTTGCCGATGCAGTGGGCACTCGTCGAGCAGGCCGAGGACAGCGAATAGTTGACACCCAGGATACCGAACGGTGTGGCCAGACAGGCCGAAGTGGTGCTACTCATCGCCTTGGGCACGGCGAACGCGCCGATTTTGCGTACGTTGCGCGTGCGCAGGGTGTCGGCGCAGGTGATGATCGTCGACGTCGAGCCGCCACCCGAGCCCACGATCAGGCCAATGCGGGGATCGCTCAGGTTGTCCGGATCCAGGCCCGCATCGATCGCGGCATCCTCCATCGAGATATAGGCGTAGGCCGCGCCCTCTGCCATGAAACGCCGCGCCCGCCGAGGCACGCGTTCCTCGATATCGACATCGGGCCACCCAGCTACGCGACTGCGCAGCCCCATTTCCTCGTAGGCTGGCTTGTAGCGGATGCCGGACTGCCCGGCGCGCAGACGGGCCGTGACACTATCGCGGTCGTTACCGAGACAGGAAACGATGCCCGCACCGGTGATGACGACACGTCGCATGAGTTGCTCTCCGGCTTTTTCCGTCGTCTCAGAGGGCTGCCGCGGGATCGAGGAACAAGCCCACCTTGAGGTCGTATGCGCGGTAGATCGTCTTGCCGTCGACCTGTAAATGGCCGTCGGCGAAGCCGACCGTCAGCCCGCGCCGAATCATACGCTTGATGTCGAGATGATAGTGCACGCGCTCGTTCGACGGCAGGATCTGGCCGCTGAACTTGACCTCGCCGACGCCCAGGGCGCGCCCCCGCCCGGGCGAGCCGCTCCAGCCGAGGAAGAAGCCCAACAGCTGCCACAAGGCGTCGAGGCCCAGACACCCGGGCATCACCGGGTCTTGCGGGAAGTGACAGCCGAAGAACCACAAATCCGAGCGCAGGCTGAGCTCAGCGTCCACCTGACCGCGCCCGTGGGCGCCGCCATCGGCGTCGATCCGGCCGATGCGATCGAACATCAACATCTGATCGACCGGCAAGCGCGCGTTGCCCGGGCCGAATAGCCGGCCATGCCCGCAATCGACCAGATCCTCGTATTCGAAGCTGTGCCGCTGCGACAGATCGGGCGGCGACTCAGGGGACGGCGTACTCATGGCTGCGCCTTTTTCGCATACGTCCCGCCTATTCTACGCACATTGGCCACATCTGGCCCGCGCGGGCGTTGCGTGCGCCCGCCCTCGCGCGGAATGCCATAATCGCGGCGCCACGCGAACCCGACGGCCTGACGCCCATGGCGACGATCCCGCCGACCGACGAACGCCAGCACAGCCCCGCAGCCGAGCGCAACGCCGCCCCCATCCTGCGCGTGCTGCAGCAGCATCTGCCCCGGTCCGGATGGGTCCTCGAGATCGCCTCGGGCACGGGCCAGCACGCGGTCCACTTCGCCCACGCGCTGCCCGGGATCACGTGGCAGCCCACCGATGTCGACGCGGCCGCCCTGGCCTCCATCCGCGCCTGGCGCGCCAACGGCGGGCCCACCAACCTGCAGCCGCCGTGTGAACTCGATGTGACCGCCGCGCAGTGGCCCCTCGAGGCCGCCGACGGCATCGTCTGCGTCAATCTGCTACACATCGCGCCCTGGCCGGTCACCGAGGGCTTGATGCGGGGCGCGGCGCGGCTGTTGCCACTGGGCGCCCGCTTACTCGTCTATGGCCCTTTCCGCGTCGATGGGCAGCATACCGCACAAAGCAATGCCCGCTTCGACGCCGATCTTCGGGCGCGCGATCCCAGCTGGGGTATCCGTGACATCGATGCCGTCGCCGCTACGGCAATGGCACAGGGGATGCACCATATCGAGACAATCGCGATGCCGGCGAACAATCGGATGCTCGTATTCGAGCACAGCGCTGGCGGGTAACGAGCCACGCCCGCCCACCGATGAGCGGGCGCGGCGTCGGTGGCAGCTAATCCGTGAGCGTGCGCGAGGTCGAGAGATAGGCCTCGCCCTGGCTGGTAACCGTCTCGCTGTCACCGGCCTCGGACGCCTTGTGGATCTTCTCCAGGGTCTGGCTCAACGACAGCATCTCGCTGTTCATCTTGCCCAGCGCGTTCTCCATCGTATAGCTGATGCGATGGACCTTCGCCAGTTGCTCCTCGGACAGCGGCCGCTGCGACAGGATCTGCTCGAACTTGGCGTTGTACTCCTGGAACAACGCAACCGCCTCTTCCAGCGATTCCGGTTTTTTGCCCTCGTAGTGATCGACATCCTCCGCCCACGCGTTCGCCGGCAGTGCCACTGCACCGACCATGATCACCGGGCCGATCGCGCTCGTTAGCAGCTTCTTCATTGCTCCTCCTGGTAATGCGAATCAATCGCGTTCGCGAGACTACGCGTCATACTCTCGAGTCGCAACCTGTCCGCTGAAGGGCGCGCCCCTGGTGTAGCCGACCCAGGGCCTGTTAACAGGCACCCAGGTCGGGGAGCGTGATTGGGCAAGAGGAGGCGTCAGCAGCAAGCGGCACAATCGCCCCGAGTGACCGGCGCACGCAGGGGGTCACCGCAACGTCGCTGAAGCCCCCCGAATCCGGAGCAATATGCGATCAATCGTCGGGCAAGGCCTCGACCGATACCGTCATGGTGCGGGCACGCGCGGGCGGGCCGAACTGGTTGTAGACGGCGACATCGACGGCGTCACGCCCGCGACCGATGGCGACGCGCCCGCCCCGGCGCGTGGCCTGGGTGGGATCGAAGTTATACCAGGCGCCACCGACATAGGCCTCGAACCAGGCGTGCATGTCCATGGGCTCGAGGCGGTGGAGATAGCCCACGACCATGCGCGCCGGGATGCACAGCGCGCGGCAAAGCGCCATGCCGAGGTGGGCGAACTCGCGGCATACCCCTTCGCCACTGCGATTGAGGTCGGCTGCCGACTGCTGGAAATGCGGCGACGCCGGGTTGAGGCGGATCCGGCGATGGATCCAGTCGGAGATCGCCAGCACCTGATCATAACCGGGGGCTGCGTCGCCCACGATCTCGCCGGCCATCTGGACGAATTGCTCCGATTCGCAATACCGACTCGGCAGCAGGAAGGGCAGCACCTCGTCGGGCAGGTTCTGGGGCGCGACGAACGCCGCGCCCGGGGCCTCGGCCAGCCCGTCCGCGGTTTGCACATCGCTTCGATGGCGTATGCGGAACGTGCCGGCGGGGGCCACCAGGCGCTGGCCCAGATTGCCATAGGGATCGGTGTATTCGGTCACCGGCGGCATGGGATCGAGGTCGAACGATTCGCTGGCGATCCACTGATCGCGCCCGCTGCGTGGGCGCAGCATCAGGATCAGCGGCGTTGACGTGGTCAGCTCGAACGAGAGCTCACAAGTAGTGCGCAGCCACACGGCCTGTCTCCTGTGCCCGTATCCTCAGTATCGGGACGGGCGCCGGCGGCGCCCTCAGAGGGCGCTTACAAATGGTGCTCGATCAACGCCGGATGGCGTTTGCGGCGCGAAACGGCCACACAGCCTGCAACCCGACGCGCTCGACATGCCCTCGCGGCCCTCGATGGAACGCAATCCGGCCTACCCGTGTAGCCGTAGGCCGGTTCTTGCGACCGGCCGCGCCAATCGCGGGACGCGGCGCCACCCCGACCAGCCGACTACGCCGGCCGCCACAACCCCGCGCAATAACCGGCGCCGTGGCCTCAACGGCCCGCGGCGGCGATCTCCATTGATTGTAATGTCGATGGCTTACATTTTTTGTAACCACCCGCTCAGCGATCGGCGAACAAGCGCTCGCCCTGCTCGTCGACGAGCTGGCGCCCCTTCACCAGGCACATGCGCACGCAGTCGTCGTGATCCGCCATGGTGTCGGCGCGCACGAAATCATAGCCCGTGCCCGCCGCCTCGTCGCCGGAGCGACAGACGGTGCCGGCCAAACGCCATTGGCCGCCCTCGCGTATCGGCCGCGCCAGCAGCTCGTAGCCGTTGTAGTGCTCGCGCGCCGCGATCGGGCCCAGCCGGTCGCCTTCGTCGTTGGCGCTGCGCCCGCGAAAGAGTCGCCAGATCATCCCGTTCTCCCTCGACCCAGTGAACGGCCGATGGCCGCATGCTGGCATAAACGGCCGGGGCCGCTGGCCGTGGCGGTCACGCCTGCTGGCGGGCGTCGAGCTCGGCCCAGCGCTCGAAGGCCTGGTCGAGCTCTGCCTGCGCCGAGTGCAGCGCCTCCTTCAACGAGGCCACATCGTCGTCGCTGTCCGCATAGAGCTGCGGATCGCCCAGCTTGTTGCCCAGCTCGTCGATGCGCTGCTCCAGCGCCTCGATACACTCGGGCAGCGCATCGAGCTCGGCCTGCTCGCGCGCGCTCAGCCGCTTGGCCGTGGCCTCGCGTGCGCCGTCCTTCGACGGCTTGGGCTTGGTGTCCTTGGGCTTGGCCTCCTTCGTCTTGGCCTTCGTGGAGGCAGCTCCGGCGGTGGCCGGCGCCCATGCCCCGCTCTGCTCGAGCCAGTCGGTGTAGCCGCCGATGTACTCGGTCACCCGGCCGCCGCCCTCGAGCACAAGCACGCTGGTGACGATGTTGTCCAGGAACTCGCGGTCGTGCGACACGAGCAGCACCGTGCCCTTGTAGTCGCCGACGAGCTCCTCGAGCAGCTCCAGCGTCTCGACGTCGAGATCGTTGGTGGGCTCGTCGAGCACCAGCACGTTGGACGGCTGCGCGAACAGGCGCGCCAGCAGCAGCCGGTTGCGCTCGCCGCCCGAGAGTTTGGTGATCGGGGCACGAGCGCGCTCCGGCGAGAACAGGAAATCCTGCAGGTACGTCATGACGTGCTTGTTATCGCCGTTGATCGTGACGAAGTCCTGGCCGCCGGCGACGTTCTCCATCGCCGTGGCCTTCTCGTCGAGCTGGGCGCGTTGTTGGTCGAAATAGGCGACCTGCAGGTTCGTGCCCGTGTCGATGCTGCCCTCGTCCGGGGCCAGCTCACCCAACAGCAAGCGGATCAAGGTCGTCTTGCCCGACCCATTGGGGCCGACGATACCGACGCGGTCGCCGCGCAGGATGGTCGTTGAGAAATCGCGGATGACGGGCTGGCCATCGAAGCCGACCGAGGCATTCTCCGCCTCGACGACGCGCTTGCCCGAGCCGCGCGCCTCCGAGGCCTCCATGCGCACCTTACCCGTGTGCTCGCGGCGCTGGGCGCGCTGGCGCCGCAGCTCCTGGAGCTGACGTACCCGGCCCATGTTGCGCTTGCGCCGGGCCTTGACCCCCTGGCGGATCCAGGCCTCTTCCTGGGCGAGTTTTTTGTCGAAGCGCTTCTGTGCCTCGGCCTCGGCGTTCAATCGCTCCTCGCGCCGGCGCAGATAGTTGTCGTAGTCGCCGGGCCAGCTCGTGACCATGCCGCGGTCGATCTCGGCGATGCGCGTGGCCAACGATCGCAGGAAGCTGCGGTCGTGGGTGACGAACACGACCGAGCCCGTAAACTCCTTCAAGAAGCCCTCGAGCCAGCGGATGTTGTCGATGTCGAGGTGGTTGGTGGGCTCGTCGAGCAGCAGCACATCGGGGGCGGTCGCCAGCGCCTGCGCCAGCAGCACGCGGCGTTTCATGCCGCCGGACAATTGGGCGAAGTCGGCCGTCTCGTCGAGACCGAGGCGCGTGATGACCTCGCTGACACGGCGCTCGATGTCCCAGCCGCCCTCGGCGTCGAGGCGCGCCTGGACGCGCCCCATGGCCTCGACATCGGCCTCGGTCACCGCCCCCTGGCTCAACCGGTGGAACTCGGCGAGCAGATCGCCCATGTCGCCGACCGCGTGGGCGACGACGTCGAAGACGCTGCCGTGTGTGCCCACCGGGACCTCCTGGGTGAGCTTGGCCACGCGGATGCCGCGCTGGCAGCGCATGTTGCCGTCGTCGGGCTCCATCTCGCCGGCGAGCAGCTTGAGCAGCGTCGACTTGCCCGCCCCATTGCGCCCGATCAGGCACACACGCTCGCCCGGGTCGAGGGCAAACTCGACCCCGGTGAGCAACGGATGCGGGCCGCCGAGGTGGACGTCGACGTTATGGAGATTGATCAGTGCCATGGTGGTTCAGCGACGCTACCGACGCACCCATCGTGCCACACGCGTCACCCCGGCCCATCACCGGCGGTGGCCGAACCCGCAGCACCGCGGCCGCGCCCTGCCAGGTTCAACCCTACCTTGCGGACCCGGCCGTAGCGCATCTCGCGCACGACCAGCTCGACCTCGCCCAAGCGCACACTGTCACCGATCGCCACGGCGCCGCCCAGGCGGTCGCGTATGAACGCATCCAGCGTCTGGCCTGCTGCGGCCTCGGCGATCGGCAGACCGTAGAGCTCGGCGAGCTCGCCCAAGTTGGCATCACCGCGCAGGGTAAACGGCCCGTAGAAGTCGCGGCGCTCGGGCCCCTCGTGCTCTTGGCGCCCGAAGACCTCGTCGAGCGCCTCCATGTCGTCGGCGCTGGCAACCAGGTAGACGTGATCGCCCGGTTGCAAGCGAAGCCCCGCTGTCTCGCTCGTGGGCTCGCCGTCGCGTGCGACCGCGACCACGCGGGCGCTATCGGGCAACGGCAGATCGTCGGCGGAACGCGCCACCGCGGCGGCGCCGTCGACGACTTCATAGGCGACGAAGTCGCGCCCGGCCGTGCCGGGTGCGTCGAACTCGAGCAAACGCCGGCCGCTGATGCGGGGCGGCAGCTCCAGGCCCAGCCACCGGGCTGCCGGCGCCACGGTCGAGCCCTGCACCAGCAGCGATACCAACACCACGAAGAAGG